>NZ_JBFBNW010000005.1:0-446915 GCF_040683955.1 Streptomyces sp. NPDC093111
ACCGCCGCGGCGAACGGCGCGATCTTCGCCTCCGCCAGCGCACGGACCGTCTCCCGGAGCATGTCGTGCTCCTCCGACGGGCGATACAGGTCGAAGTCCTTGGCCATGGTCTGGAGCTCCCCTAGCAATGCTTGTGGCACTTTGGCACTGAGTACCCTCAGCAAAACACACTCAGTGCCATGACGCCAGTGGCCAGGGGGCCTGGACCCTCAGACGGCGCGCCGCGGCCGGGTGGTGAGGACCACCGCCGCCGCGAACAGCACCACGTTCTTCACCACGAACTCGCCCACCAGCGTCAACAGCAGCGGATTGGCGTGGTCGAAGGCCAGCTGCGGGGTGACGAGCAGCACGGCGAAGGTGCCGAGCAGGTGCCCGCCGAGCACCGGCAGCAGCGCGGCCTGCGCCCGCCCGGCGATCAGCCACAGGCCGAGGACGATCTCGACCCAGCCGAGCGCGGGCACGAACCAGCCGCCCGTGTCGAACGGCATCACGTCGACGACGAGCTGCGCCGCCGGGCTCAGCCCGATCACCTTCAGGACCCCGAACCAGACGAAGACCCCGCCGAGACCGGCCCGCAGCAGCACCAGGCCGTACCGGTGCAGGCGCGGCGCGAACCGGTCGAAGAGGGCGGCGGGCGAGGTCGGGGGAGTCGTACGGGGGGTGCCGGTCGGGCCGGCGGGGGTGCGGGTGGACGGGGTCAGCTGCGAGGAAACGGTCATGCGCGGCCACTCCAGACGGATCGGTGCGGGATCGGTGAGGTCGGGGCGGACGCACGGCGCCGACGGCCCGGAGGCGGGCCGGGGCCGCGTGTCCTGTGGGGAGCGTCCGGCGGCCGGCGGCCCACGACGCCCCTCCGGGACGGAGGGCGGCCGGGGTGGCCGGGATGACCGGGGTGGACCCGGGCGACCGGGTCGGTGGTGCGGGCTGCACGGTGCGGGTGCCGGGGCCGGGGCAGGGGGGAGAGGGCCTGCCGGAGCCTCGGGAGCCACCGGTACTCGGGGTCGCGAACCGGCCAACGGGCACGACACGCGACGATGCGCCCCGCCCTGAGGACGGGACCCGGTGCCACTCCCCGGCGGTACGGCGTACCCGTCCGCTCGGCGGCGTGGCGCATCGGTCCTGCGGTCGCGCGGTCGGCCGCGCACCGACGGGGCCGACGGCGCCCGGTGCCGACCCACGCTAGCCACTCCCCGGGGCCACGGCGACACCCATCGACTCCTTGCATGCCTCCGATGGAAGAAGCCGATAGGCCGTTGCCCCAGGCGATCAGATCTCGCCAGCCTGAGCTCTGTTCGAACTGTGTTTGACCGATTGATCCGCTCCCGCCCCGCACCACACGCGAAGGAATCCAGGGATGTCTCAGCGACCCGTCTCCACCCCGACCACCCCCGCGGCCCGCACGCCGCTGACCCGGCGCCGGGTGCTCACCGCCTCCGCCGCCGCCGCGGGCGCCTTCGCGCTCGCGTCGGGGACCAGTACGGCCTGGGCGGCGGCCCCCGTCACACAGTTCGAGGCGGAGACCCGCACCGGCCGCCGGGCGCCCGGCGCCGGCGCCGAGCCCAGCGTCGTGGTCCGCTGGAACCAGGCCGCCATGGACGCGATCCTCGGCCGCTACCAGGCCGCCGGCAACCGCTTCGGCCCCGCCACCGTCAACGCCCGCGCCCTCGCGATCATCCACAACTGCATCTACGACGCCTGGGCCTGCTACGACCGCGTCGCCGTCGGCACCCGCTACGGCGGCTCCCTGCGCCGCCCCCGCGCCGAGCGCACCCTGGACAACAAGAACGAGGCCGTCAGCTACGCCGCGCACCTGGCCCTGCTCGACCTCTACCCCGAGTACAAGGTCGCCATCGACTCGATGCTGACCAGCCTCGGCTACGACCCGGCGCGCACCGACCCGGCCCCCAAGAGCCCCGCGTGGATCGGCCGCCGCACCGCGCAGGCCGTCCTCGCCTACCGGCACGCCGACGGCGCCAACCAGCTCGGCACCCCCGCGTACACCGACACCACCGGCTACCAGCCGAAGAACCCGCCGCAGACCGCCGGCGCCTTCGACCCGTCGACCGTGGTCTCCCCCGAGCACTGGAGCCCGCTGATCGTCGGCGGCAAGACGCAGCGCTACCTGACCCCGCAGTTCGCCGTCATGAAGCCCTTCGCGCTCAGCCGCCCCGACCAGTTCACGGTCGCCGCGCCGCCCGCGTACCCCTCGGTCCGGATGACCGCCGCGATCGAGGAACTCCTCGACATCAGCGCTAACCTGACGGACGAGCAGAAGTGCATAGCCGAGTTCTGGCTCAACGACGACGTCACGCCGCCCGGCGCCCAGCAGATGTGGGGCCGTTTCGTCTCCGCCCGTGACGGCCACGGCGTCGACGAGGACGCCAAGCTGTTCTTCGGCCTCAACATGGCCGAGTGCGACGCCGCGATCGGCTCCTGGGCGGTCAAGGCCCAGTACGACTTCGCGCGGCCCTCCACCCTCATCCCGTACGACCGCCGCGGCCAGCGCGTCCAGGCCTGGGGCGGCCCCGGCCAGGGCACCGTCACCATGGACGGCCTCGACTGGCAGGCGTACGTGGCGGTGCCGCCGTTCCCGGCCACCGTCTCCGGGCACAGCACCTTCTCCGGCGCCGCCGCCGAGTTCCTGCGCCGCTTCACCGGCACCGACGCCTTCGGCGACTCGTACCGCTTCAAGGCCGGCACGTCCACCGTCGAGCCCGGTCTCACCCCGCACACCGACACCGTCCTCACCTGGCCCACCTTCAGCGAGGCCGCCCGTCAGGCCGGCATCTCCCGGGTGTACGGCGGCATGCACTGGAGCTTCGACAACGAGCCCGGCATCGAGATGGGCCACCGCATCGGCCGGGTCGTCACCCGCCAGGCCGAGTGTTACTTCACCGGCACGCACCGCTGAGGAGTCGAACGATGACCCAGACCCAGAACGCCACCCCGCCCAGGACGGGCAGCGGCGCGCCGCCGTTCCCGGGGGCCAAGGCCACCGTCCTCGGCACCGTCGCCACCGTCGTCTCGCTGCTGGTCCTCGTGGCCCTCGGCGAGGCCACCGGCCACCTCCTGATGATCGCTCCGCTCGCCGCCACCGCGATGATCATCTGCAGCACGCCCGCGCTGCCGCCCGCCCAGCCCCGCAACGTGCTCCTCGGGCAGGTCGGCTCCGGCGTCCTCGGCCTCGTCGCCGTCGCCGTCTTCGGGCACAACCTGTGGGTCGCGTCCGTCGCCGCCGGCCTCAGCGTCGGCCTCATGCTGCTGCTGCGGGCCGTCCACGCGCCCGCCGCGGCCACCGCCGTCCTCGCGGTCCTCCAGCACCCGGCGCCGGTGAGCTTCCTCGTGCTCCTCACCATCGGCAGCGTCCTGCTCGTCCTCGTCGGCCTGATCGCCTCCAAGGCCGGTGTGATCGCCAAATACCCGACGTACTGGTGGTGAGCCCGATGACCCGAGACACCCTCCTCGTCAGCGCCGAAGACCTCCAGACCCGCCTCGGGCGGAACGACGGCCCCGTCCTGGTCGAGATCACCGACGGCGGCAACGACGGCGGCGGCCGGCCGGGCCGCATCCCCGGCGCCGTGCGCCTCGACTGGACCGGCGACCTCCAGGACCCGGTACGCCGGGACGTCATCGGCCCGGACGCCTTCGCGGAGCTCCTCGGCCGGCACGGCATCGGCCCCGACGACACCGTCGTCTTCTACAGCGGCAACAACAACTGGTGGGCCACCGCCGGCTACTGGCAGTTCCGCCTCTACGGCCACCGCGAGCTGCGGGTCCTCGACGGCGGGCGCGCCCGCTGGGAGGCCATCGGCGGCGCCCTCACCACCGAGGCGCCCGACCGGCCGCGCACCGACTACCCGGTGCCGGCGGGAGCCGACGAGTCCATCCGGGCCCGCCGCGACGACGTGCTCGACCACATCGGGCGCCGCACCCTGCTCGACGTCCGCTCCCTGGAGGAGTACCTCGGGCAGAGCAACACCCCGCCCGGGGTCCCCGAGGACGTCGGCGTCCGCTGCGGTCACGCGCTCTCCGCCGAGCACCTGCCCTGGCACACCGCCATCCACCCCGACGGCACCTTCCGCGACGACGAGGAGCTGCGCGCCGCCTACGGCGCCCTGCCCACCGACCGTCCCACCGTCGTCTACTGCCGGGTCGGCTGGCGCTCCGCCCACAGCTGGTTCGTCCTGCACGAGCTGCTCGGCCTGCGCGACATCCGCAACTACGACGGCGCCTGGCGGGAGTTCGGCTCGCTCATCGGCGCGCCCATCGTCAACGGCCCCCAGCCCTGGGGCCCCGACGGCATCCCGTCCATCGTCGCCCAGCGCGCCGCCTCGGAGGTCACCGCCCGTGCCTGACGTCACCGTCTTCCGCGATGTCCTGCGCAACGGCTTCGAGCAGACCGACCTGCCCTGGGTGCCCTGGACCGAACCCGGCCGCGAGGGCGTCGAGTTCGTCGTCCTGTGGGGCCCCGGCCACGCCGGCGAGGAGGACTCCGCGTCCCTCCTGCTCCGCTTCCCGGCCGGCGCCCACGGCGACTTCCACGAGCACCTGGGCCACGAGCTGATGCTGGTCCTCGACGGCACCCTCGACCACAGCGACGGGCGCCGCTTCCACCGCGGCGACCTGGTGATCGAGGAGCCGGGCACCCGGCACCAGATGTCCAGCGAGACCGGCTGCACCGTCCTCGCGGTCCGCGCCCGCCCGGCGTCCGCGCGGACCCCGCTGCCCGGCGAGATCACCACCGGCGTGGGCGCGGGCGCGCCCGCCGACGCGGCCTGACACAGGGGCCCGGCCCCGCGTCCGGCACCGCCGCCCGTCGCGGCGGCCCGACGCGGCGCCCGGCCCCGCGCGCCCGGCACCGGGCCGCACGTCCCGGGGGCCCGGCCGTCCGGCCGGGTCGCCCGGGGGCCCTCCCGCCACGCCTCCGCCCGCCCGAACGAGCCGCGCGAGGCGTACGGCGACCCCGCACCGAGAGAGCCGCGAGGGCCGCGCGGGCCGTACGAGCCGTACGGCGGCGCGAACCCGCACGAGTCGCGCGAGCCGTACGAGCCGTACGGGGCAGCACGAGCCGCCCGAGCCGTACGAACCATTCCGCACGAGCGCACGAGCGCACAAGCCGCGTAAGCCGTGCGAGCCCCGCGCCCCCGCGCACCCCGCACCACTCCGCATCCGCACCGTCATTGGAGCCACCATGCACCCCTCGTACAGTCCGGACAGCGACAGTCCGCGCCGGGTCCTGCTCACCACCGGATCGTCCGACGCGCACACCTGGAACCTCGTCCACCTCCAGCTGTTCCTGGAGGAGCACGGGCACTCCGTGCTGAACCTCGGACCGTGCGTGCCCGAGCGGCTGCTCGTCGACACCGCCCGGATGACCAACCCCGACCTCGTCGTCCTGTCCTCCGTCAACGGACACGGCCACCAGGACGGCCTGCGCGCCGCGCGCGCCCTGCGCGCGGACCGGCGCACCCAGGACATCCCGATGGTCATCGGCGGTCTCCTCGGCATCTCGCCCGAGGGCGCCGAACAGCGCACCGCCGAACTCCTCGACGCCGGATACGACGAGGTGTACGCCGACGGCACCGCCCCCACCGCCCTGTTGCGGCGGCTCGGCGAGTCCGGCAGGACGGCCGCGGTGCCGGCCGCCCTGCCGAGAGGCGCGTGTACCGGGCGGGCCGCGGCGTGACCCTTGCCGCGCAGCCCGATCTCGGCGCGTTCGTCCAAGAGGCCGCCCAGGCCGGAGAACTCGTCGTCCAGCCCCGTATGGGCATGGTCGCCCCCGAGGCCATGGCCGCCGGCGTCACCGCCGTCGCCGACCTCCCCGAGCGGACCGTGGCCACCCTGACCATCGACAGCTACACCCGCGTCGGCGACCACGCCGCCGCCACCGCCGCCCTGCGCACCGGCCAGCCCCTCAACGGGTTCCCGCTGGTCAGCCACGGGCCCAGAACCACCGCCCGGGTCGCCTCCGCGGCCGGCCGCCGCACTCCGGTCCAGGTCCGGCACGGCTCCGCCGACCCGATGGCCATCTTCCGCACCATGACCGCCGCCGGGCTCGCCGCGAGCGAGGGCGGCCCCGTCTCGTACTGCCTGCCCTACGGGCGCACCCCGCTCGCCGAGTCCGTTTCCGCCTGGCGCGACTCCGTGCAGTTCCTCACCGAGGAGAGCCGCAACCAGGGCCGCCGCGCCCACCTGGAGTCCTTCGGCGGCTGCCTCCTCGGCCAGCTCTGCCCGCCGTCCCTGCTCGTCGCCGTCTCCGTCCTGGAGTGCCTGTTCTTCGCGGCGAACGGCGCCACCAGCGTCTCCCTCTCCTACGCCCAGCAGACCCACGCCGCCCAGGACGCGGGCGCGCTCGCCGCGCTGCGGCGGCTCGCCGACGAACTCCTGCCGCCCACCGTGGACCGGCACGTCGTGCTCTACACGTACATGGGCGTCTACCCGCGGACCGTGCCCGGCGCCCGGCTGCTGCTGCGCCGCAGCGCCGAACTCGCCGTACGCGGCGGGGCACAGCGCCTCATCGTCAAGACCGAGACCGAGGCGCACCGCATCCCCACCGTCGAGGAGAACCTGACCGCGCTCAGGGTCGCCGCCGACGCGGCCCGCGCGGCCCGCGCCCGGCCGCACGCCGCCGGTCCGCCGGCCGCGGGCGGCGCGGACGCGGAGGAGATCCTGGCCGAGGCCCGCGCCCTGGTCGGCGCCGTCCTCGCGCTCTCCGACGACCTCGGCGTCGCGCTCCTGAAGGCCTTCGACCGGGGCCTGCTCGACGTCCCGTTCTGTCTGCACCCGGACAACCGGGGCGAGGCCCGCTCGGCCGTCGCCGCGGACGGCCGGCTCCAGTGGACCGACCTGGGCGCCCTGCCGCTGCTCACCACCAGCCGGAGGACCACCCCGATGACCTCGCGTCAGCTCTCCGGGATGCTCGGCCGGGTCGCCCGCGAGCACGACCTGGCGGCCGAGACCGACCCGCCGCCCGAGCCCGCCCCGCCGCCGGTCCAGCGCTGCCTCGCGGACCCCGTCCGCCCGCCGTTACGGGTGGCCTTCGCGGGCATGGGACCGCGCGGCCTGTCCGTACTGGAACGGCTCGCCGCCCACTGCGCCGAGCACCCGCCGGGCCGCCGGATCGAGGTGTACGCGATCGACCCGCACGAGACGGGGGCGGGCCGGATCTGGCGCACCGACCAGTCGCCGTGGTTCCTGATGAACACCCCGGCGCAGGAGGTCACCATGTTCTCCGGCCCGACCGACGCCGGCCCGCACCGGCCCGGCGCGGGCCCCAGCCTCGCCGAGTGGTGGGCGGAGGACGACCCCGAGCACGCGGAACCGGAGGGCTACGCGCCGCGCCGGGTCTACGGGCGCTACCTCGCGTACGTGATGGAGCGCGTCGAGGCGACCCTGCCGCCGTGCCTGACCGTGCACCGGGTCCCGGCCCGGGTGATCTGCGCGGACCGGGTGGAGGCGGCCGAGGGCACCGGCGCCTTCGGCGCCGTCGGCGAGGGGACGCACCGGCTGCGGCTCGACCGCGGCGACGTCCTCACCGTCGACCGGCTGGTCCTCACCACCGGGCACCCGGTCAACGAACCCGACGCGCGGCAGCGCGAGTGGACCGGCTTCGCCCGCGCCCACTCGACGCCCGCCCGCCCCGTCCGGTACGTGCCCGGCGGCGCCGCCGACGAGGGCGAGCTGGCCGACATCCCGGCGGGCGCCCGCGTCGGCGTCATCGGCATGGGGCTCACCTTCTACGACGTGCTGGCCGAGCTCACCCTGGGGCGCGGCGGCACGTTCACGGAGGGCGGCGACGGGCTGCGCTACCTGCCGAGCGGCAAGGAGCCGCGGATCCACGCCGGTTCGCGCGGCGGGGTGCCGGTGCTGACCCGGGGCCTCAACCAGAAGGAACCCGGCCACCGCTACCGCCCGGTGCTCTTCACCCCCGAGCGGATGACGCGGCTGCGCGCCGAGCACGCGCCGCTCGACTTCGAGCGGTCCGTGCTGCCGTGGCTGCTCGCCGAGGTGAACACGGTGCTGCTCGCCACCCGCATCCGGCAGGTCCACGGGCCCGACGCGGCCCGGGAGTTCACCGAGCGGGCGGAGGAGGCGCTGGCCCTGACGCCGGAGCTCCCGGTGCTCCAGCGGCTCGCCGCCGGCTACCGGGTCGACCCGCTGCCGCTGACCGGACTCGACGAGCTGGCCCGCCCGTTCGGCGACCGCAGGTTCGGTTCGCCGGCGGAGTTCCACAAGGTGCTCACCGAGTGGCTGCGCGCCGACCTCGGCGACGCCAGGCTCGGCAACGCGGACGGCCCGATGAAGGCGGCGGCGGACGTCCTGCGGGACGTGCGGCAGACCCTCCGCGGGGTCGTCGACTTCGGCGGGCTCACCCCGGAGTCGCACCGCTGGTTCCTCGCCGCGTTCGGGCCGGTCGCCTCGCTCGTGTCGACCGGGCCGCCACAGCTGCGGTCCGAGCAGTTCCTCGCGCTCCTCGCGGCCGGCGTGCTCGAACCGGTGGGCCCCGGCGCCCGGTTCGGCACCGACCCCGTCGAGGGACGGTTCACGGTCGAGTCGGACCGGGTGGAGAACTCGTGGACCCCGCTCGACGTCCTCGTCGACGCGCGGGTCCCCACCACCGACGTCGCCGCGGACCGCGATCCGCTGATCCGCGGCCTGCTGGCCGACGGGCGGATCCGGTCCTTCGTCAACGCGGTCGAGCGGCCCGAGGGCGGCACGTCGGAGTTCGACACCGGCGGCATGGACTGCACGGACGCGCCGTTCCACCCGATCGGCGCGGACGGGGAGCCGGACCGGGCCACCCACGTGCTGGGCATCCCGAGCGAGCACACCCGCTGGTTCACCCAGGTGGGCAGCGGGCGTCCCGGCCCGTGGGGCTCCTTCACCAAGGACGCCGACGCGATCGCGTCGGCGCTGATGGGAGCGGCGGAATGAGCGTCACGACGGGGCACGGCGCCGCGTACGCCGAGCACCGGGCGACGGCGGCCCACGAGGAGTACCGGGCCGCCCGGGACCTGCTGCTGCGGCTGCGCGGCGACCACGAGGCGGCCTCGGCCGCCTTCCGCTGGCCCCGCGCCCCGCACTTCAACTGGGCCCTGGAGTGGTTCGACGTCGTCGCCGAGGGCAACGAGCGCACCGCCCTGGAGATCCTCGGCCGGCCGGCCCCGGACGGCTCCGTACCGGTCGCCGACCGCGTCACCTTCGCCGAACTCGCGGCCCGCTCCGACGAGGTGGCCGTCTCCCTGGCGGAGGCGGGGGTGCTGCGCGGCGACCGGGTGCTGATCCTGCTCGGCACCCGTACGGAACTGTGGGAGACGCTCCTGGGCTGCATCAAGCTGGGCGCGGTCGTCGTCCCCGGCTACCAGGACCTCACCCGCGACGAGGCCGCCGACCGGATCGCGCGCGGCGGCATCCGGCACGTCGTCTGCGCACCGGAACTCGTCTACCTGATGGGCGAGTTGCCGGTGCCTGGCCTGCGGATGGCGCCGGGGACGGCGGGACTGCCCGGCTGGACCGCGTACCCCGACACGCGCGACGCCGGCCGGCGCCGCCCCTTCCTCCCGGCCGGCCCGTCCCGCTCGGCCGATCCGTCCTTCTGCTACTTCACCTCCGGGACCACCTCGCTCCCGAAACTGGTCGAGCACTCCCACGCCGGGTACGGTGTCGGGCACCTCTCCAGCCTGTACTGGAGCGGCCTGCACCCCGGCGACCGGCACCTCAACCTGTCCGCGCCCGGCTGGGCCAAGCACTCCTGGTCCAGCTTCTTCGTCCCCTGGACGGCCGGGGCCACCGTCGTCGCGCCCCCGGACGGCGGACTCCCGCCGTCCGTGCTGCCCGGCGTCCTCACCACCCAGCGGATCAGCAGCCTCTGCGCCCCGCCGAGCGCCTGGCGGGCGATGCTCCCGTACGTGACGGACGGCCGGGGCGCGCCCCGGCTGCGGGAGGCGACGGCGGCGGGGGAGCCGCTGACGGCGGAGGTGACGGACCGGATCGAGTCGGCCTGGGGGGTACGGGTCAGGGACGGCTACGGCCAGACGGAGGCCACCGCCCTCATCGGCCGCGCCCCCGACACCCCGGCCCCGCTGTCCCCGCTGGGCCACCCGCTGCCGGGCTACCGCATCGTGCTGCGCGACCCGGAGACCGGCCTGGCGGGGGAGTCGGGGGAGGTGTGCGTGGACCTGACGGAGCGCCCGCCGGGGCTGATGCGGGGATACGTGGACCACGCGGGCACGGGCGGCGGCACGGCCGGTCCCGACCCCCGTACCGCGGCCGTCTTCGCGGACGGCCTGTACCGGACGGGGGACCGGGGCGAGCGCCTCGCCGACGGGTCGATCCGGCTGCTCGGGCGGATGGACGAGGTGTTCAAGTCGTACGGGCACCGGGTCTCCCCGATGGAGATCGAGGCGGTCCTGCGCTCGCACCCGGCGGTCGCGGACGCGGCCGTGATCCCCTGCCGGGACGAGTCCGGCGGCCTCGCCCCGTACGCCGTGGTCGAGGCCCGGAACGCCTATCCGCCCGAGCTCCTGGAGCGGGAGCTGATCGCCCTCGCGGCGAAGCGACTGGCCCCGGTGTTCGTGCCGAAGGGCGTGGACCTGGTGCCGCGGCTGCCCCGCACCCGCTCGGGCAAGGTCCGCCGGGGCGCGCTGCGGCCGGGCGGCGGGGTGGTGGCCTAGGCACGGTCAGGGGGCGGCGCACCCGGTGGGGTGTGCCGCCCCCTCTCGTCGTGCGGTCCGCCGAGGGCCGGGCCGTGTCGGGGCGGTCCCGCCCGGCTCGCGGGCGGAGCGCGCGCGCGAGGGCGGCACGCGCGAGGGTGGCGTCGCCGGGCGCTCGCACGCACGGACGCACCGGACGCCGGGAGTCCTCGCCGTCGTGGCCGCGCTCGCGAGCCCTGGCCCGTCGAGCCGTGGCCGTCGCGCCCTGGCTCGCGGGCCCTGCCCCGCGGGCCGGCGGGGGCGCTGGGTTCCGGGCGTGACCTAGGGCGTGATCTAGGGCGTGATCTAGGGCGCGTCCGTCGCCGGCTCGCGTGCGGCGGTGTGGAGGAGGACCGTGGCGATCGCGCGGGCGCGGACCGCGGCTTCGGTGGTGCCTTCGCGCAGGGCCGTGACGATCGCGCCGTCGCCGAGGAGGGCGAGCTGGCGGGCGAGGGTCTCGTGCTCGCGGTAGCCGCCCTCGGCGAGCAGTCCGTCGAGGCGGGCGATGACCCGTTCCTTGTGCTCGGCGGCCACGTGGTGGGCCGGGCTCTCGGGGTCGGCCGTCTCGACCATCGTGTTGATGAAGGCGCAGCCGCGGAAGTCGGCCGAGGCGAAGCGCTCGGCGAGTCCGTCGAAGAGGGCGAGTGCCAGTTCCTCCGGATCGCGGCCGGAGGCTTCGATCCGGCCGTCGAGCCAGGCCCGCCACATGCCGTCGCGCCGCCGCAGCACCTCGACGACCACGTCGTCCTTGCTGGGGAAGTGCCGGTAGAAGGAGGCGCGGCCCACCCCGGACTCGGAGAGGATCCGCTCGATGCCGACGGCCCGGATGCCCTCCTCGTAGAAGAGCCGCTCCGCCGCGCTGAGGAGCCGTTCTTTAGCGTTCGTGGCCATACCAGACGGTACCACTCGGTTCCGTTGTGCCGGGATCCCCGTACCGGACCGAACGCCTCCCGTTGCGTCAGATGGAACCGATCGGTACCGTCAGGATGGTACCGATCAGTTCCATCTTGGTCCGGCTCAAGGAGAGCTCCATGCCCCGCCTGCCCCAACTGACCGTCGACACCGCCAACGAGGAGCAGCGCGAGCTGCTCGAAGGCACCCTCAAGCAGCTCGGCAAGCTGCCCAACCTCTACGCCGCCCTCGCCAACGGCCCGGCCGCCCTTCGTGGTTACCTCGCCCTGCGCGAGTCGCTGGTCGGCGGCAGCTTCAACGCGCGGCAGCGTGAGCAGCTGGCGCTCTACATCGCCCAGCGCAACGACTGCACCTACTGCGTCTCCGCGCACACCATGCGCGGCGGCAAGGTCGGCCTGAGCGAGCAGGACCTGCTCGCCACCCGCCGCGGCACCGACGCCGGCGACCCGCACATGGACCAGGTGCTGCGGATCACCGGAGCGATCATGGAGAGCGGCGGCCGGGTGAGCGACGCCGCCCTCACCGACGCCCGCGCCGCCGGTGTCTCCGACGCCGAACTGGCCGAAATTGTCGGACATGTGGCGCTCAACGTGCTGTCCAACTTCTTCAATCACGTTGCGCAACCGGAGTTGGACTTTCCGTTGGTCCCGGCCCAGCTGGCCGAGTAGAGTCTTCGCGGCCGACCAGGGGTGCCGGCGCGCGACACAGCGTGCCGGCACCCCTGTGGTGTGACAGACCGACTGGGGCGATCGAACGGGTGGCGTGACCGGCCATCCGAGTCCAGCTGCCGCCGGGGTGCGGCAAGGGGGTTATTCACGTGGACATCGACGCAAGAACCCTGAGAACCTTTCGCGAGGTGACCCTGACCGGGTCCTTCACCCAGGCGGCCCGCCGCCTCGGGTACTCGCAGTCCAGCGTCACCGCGCAGATGCGCGCGCTGGAACGACAGGTGGGGGAGCCTGTCTTCGAACGACTGCCCAGCGGCGTGCGCCTGACCCGCGCCGGTACCGTCCTGACCGAGTACGCGCGTCAGATCCTCACCCTCGTCGGCGAGATGGAGACCGCCCTGCGCCGCCCCGCGGCCAACCCGCCGCGGATGACCGTCGGCATCGTCCCCGCCCTCGCGTACGGACAGCAGCTCGCCCGGGTGACCCACATCGGCCGACGCCTGCTCTCCGGCGTCCAGTTGGCCCTTCGGGTCATGGGCACCGCCGAGATCCACGACGCCTTCCGCGCCGGATCGATCGACGGCGCCCTCGTCCTGACCGTGGTCGAGGCCGAGGATCCCACCGCGCTGCCCGCCGGACTGCCCGACCAGCCGCGCGTCGAACGTCCCGACGACCTCACCGAAGTACGGGTCCAGGAGGTCGAGTTCGTGCCCGTCACCGGCGTCTCGCGGGCCCGGGGACGCGCCTCGGCCGGCCGCCAGGTGGTCATCGCGGACCCCGACTGTCCCTCGCAGCGCTGGCTGCCCGAATTCCTCCGGCTCCGCTCCGACGGGCCGCCCGAGATCCACGAACTCGGCTCCATGGCCGGAGTCCGTGCCGCCGCCCAGTCCGGGCTCGGCTGCGCGATGCTCCCGATGGCGCTCGCCACCTCCCCGCGCGAGGCCCCGGGGCTGCGCCCGCTGCCCGGCGTCCCCCGGATGCGCTGGAACGCCTCGCTCGTCTCCGCGCGCGTCGACGACCGCCCCGCGCTCGACTGGGAGAACCTCACGGAGACGCTCCGTCAGGCCACCGCCCTCGCCTGCGCGGTCGATCCCGGCCACCGCGAGGACCCGGCCGTGCTCCCCGCCCTCGACACGGGCGTCGCGGGCCGGCCCACCCCCTGAACGGTGTCACGGCACACCGCCCCCTCCCCGGACCCACACCCCCGACCGGGCCCCGAGGGCGGCGGTGCGCCGTGGCACCTCTCCTTCTCCGCGCGTGCGCAGACGCGACCGCTACAGGTCGAACTCGTGCGGCGGCAGATCGAGCGCGAAGCAGGCCTCGCGGACCACGGCCTGCTCCGTCTTGTCGAAGTCGCCGTCGGCGCCGCCGATGACGATGCCGATCTGCACGACCGCGCGGGCCTCGGCCGGCTTCTTCTTCGCCTTGGCGATCTCCTGGAGCACGCTGACCTTGCCGAAGTCGAAGTCGGCGGCCAGCTTGTCGAGGTTGGCGTCGAAGCGGCGCTGCAGATCCGTCGCGTCGAAGTTCTGCAGCACCTCGTTGGAGGCGATCAGCTGGGCGACGCGGCGCCGCTCCGACGGGTCGATCGAACCGTCCGCGGCGGCGACCAGCGCGCACATCGCCATGCTCGCGTCGCGGAACGCGCCGCTCTTGAGGTCGTTCTTCTTCGCCACCAGCTGGGTCTGCATCGTCGATGCGGACTCCTTGATGCGGTCCCACAGGGCCATGTGCAAGCACTCCAGACGTCGGTTGTTTCTACTGGCCTGTAGAACGTACCAGCGGGGCGGGTGGTTCCCGCCCCTGCCTACGATGAGGACATGCCGGAACGTCAAACCCACGAGCGGAGCCCGGGCCCGCCCGAACTCGCCGCCGCGGCCGCCGTCTTCGCCCTCCTCGCCGACCCCACCCGCCTCCAGCTCGTCTGGCTGCTCACCAAGGGCGAGGCCGACGTGAGCGCCCTGACCGAGGCGTGCGGGGCCTCCCGGCCCGCGGTCAGCCAGCACCTCGCCAAGCTGCGGATCGGCGGTCTCGTCCAGTCCCGCAGGGACGGGCGGCGGGTCGTGTACGCGATGCCGGACGGGCACCTCAAGCGACTGGTCGTCGAGGCGGTCAGCCGCGCCGACCACGAGGTGAGCGGAGAGCCCTGGCACGACTGACCCGGCGAGCGCCCGGCGCCCGGCGCTCGCCGGGGCGGCCGGCCGGTCGTATGGCGTCAACATGTGCGCAATCGCGCACGTGTCGGTTACGGTGGATACGTGCCGCCCGTGCCGTCCGCGCCCTCCGCGCTCCCGGTGGTCTCCGTACTGCGCCACCGCACCTACCGGCGACTCTTCGCCGCCCAGGTCGTCGCCCTCCTGGGCACCGGCCTCGCCACCGTCGCCCTCGGCCTGCTCGCCTACGACCTCGCCGGCGCCGACGCCGCCCAGGTCCTCGGCACCGCCCTCGCCCTCAAGATGTGCGCCTACGTCGCCGTCGCCCCGTTCGCCGCGGCCCTCGCGGCCCGGGTGCCCCGGCGCGCCCTGCTCGTCTGCGCCGACCTCGTCCGGGCCTGCGCCGCGCTCGCCCTGCCCTTCGTCGACCAGGTCTGGCAGATCTACGGCCTGATCCTGCTGCTCCAGGCCGCGTCCGCCACCTTCACGCCGGTCTTCCAGGCGACCGTCCCCGACGTCCTGCCCGAGGAGCGCGCCTACACCGAGGCCCTGTCGCTCTCCCGGCTCGCCTACGACCTGGAGAGCCTCGTCTCACCGGTCCTCGCCGCCGCGCTCCTCGCCCTCGTCCCGTACCCCTGGCTCTTCAGCGGCACCGCGGCGGGCTTCCTCGCCTCCGGGCTGCTCGTGCTCTCCGTCGCCCTGCCGCGCCCGCCCGCGCCCGACCCGGACCGGAAGGGGCGCCGCCCGGGCGCCGGCTCCGGAGCCCGGCTCTTCCTCGCCACCCCACGACTGCGCGCCCTGCTCGCCCTCGACCTGGCCGTGGCCGCGGCGGGCGCCCTGGTCCTGGTCGGCACCGTCGTCCTCGTCCGCGACACCCTCGGGCGGCCCGCCGCCGACGTGCCGCTCGCGCTCGGCGCGTACGGGGCGGGCTCCATGGGCGTCGCGCTGCTGCTGCCCCGCCTCCTCGACCGGCTCGACGAACGCCGGCTCATGCTGACCGGCGCCTTCGCCCTGCCCGGCGTCCTCGGACCGCTCGCGCTCGTCCTCGCCGCCCCGCCCGGCGCCTGGCCCTGGCCCGGGCTGCTCGCCGGCTACCTGCTGGTCGGCGCGGCCACCTCCGCCGTCCTCACCCCCAGCGGGCGGCTGCTGCGCCGCTCGGCCGCCTCGGGCGACCTGCCCGCCGCGTTCGCCGCCCAGTTCTCGCTCTCGCACGCCTGCTGGCTGCTCGCCTACCCGCTGGCCGGGCTCCTCACCACCCGCGCGGGCCCCGCGCCGACGGCGGCGGTCCTGGGAGGGCTCGCCCTGGCCGCCGCGCTGGCCGCGGCCCGCCTGTGGCCCCGTACGGACCCGGTCGCCCTGGCGCACCTCCACCCCGAGCTGCCGGCCGACCACCCGCACCTGGCGGGAGCGGCCGGCCCGCACAGCCACGCCTTCCACATCGACGCCCTGCACCGGCGCTGGCCGGCGCACGCCCCGTGACGCGGAACGCGGAACGGCGGTGGGGCAGGAGCCCCACCGCCGTTCACGCGATGCAGTGCCGTACGGCCCGCCGGATCAGACCGCCGGAGCCGGGAAGGTCGGGTACTCGACGCCCGAGACGTGCTGGACGACCCGGATGACCTGGCAGGAGTAGCCGAACTCGTTGTCGTACCAGAGGTACAGGATCGCGTTGTCGCCGTCGACCTTGGTCGCGCCGGCGTCCACGATCGACGAGTGGCGCGAGCCCACGAAGTCCATCGAGACCGCGTCGGGCGCCGTGGTGAAGTCGATCTGGCGCTTCAGCGGCGAGTGCAGCGAGACGTCGCGGAGGTACTCCAGGACCTCCTCGCGGGTGGTCTCGCGGCCCAGGCGCAGGCTGAGGATGGCGATCGAGACGTCCGGGACGGGGACGCGGATCGAGCTGCCGGTGATCGGGGCCTTCAGCTCCGGCAGCGCCTTGGCGACGGCCGAGGCGGCACCGGTCTCGGTGATCACCATGTTCAGCGGCGCGGACCGGCCACGACGGTCGGCCTTGTGGTAGTTGTCCAGCAGGTTCTGGTCGTTCGTGAACGAGTGGACGGTCTCCACGTGACCGCGCAGCACACCGTACTCGTCGTCCATCGCCTTCAGCGGCGGGACGATCGCGTTGGTGGTGCAGGACGCGCAGGAGATGACCTGCTCGTCCGGCTTGATCGTGTCGTGGTTGACGCCGTGCACGATGTTCGGGACGTCGCCCTTGCCCGGAGCCGTCAGCACGACCTTGTCGATGCCGGGGCGCAGGTGCTTGGACAGACCCTCGCGGTCGCGCCACTTGCCGGTGTTGTCGATCAGGATGGCGTTCTCGATGCCGTACGCCGTGTAGTCGACCTCGGAGGGGTCGTTGGCGTAGATGACGCGGATCGAGTTGCCGTTGGCGACGATCGTGCTGTTCGCCTCGTCGACGGTGATGGTGCCCTGGAACTGGCCGTGGATCGAGTCCCGGCGCAGCAGCGAGGCGCGCTTCACGATGTCCTCGGCGGCCCGGTCGCCGCCGCCTCGGACGACGATGGCACGCAGGCGCAGACCGTTGCCGGAGCCGGCCTTCTCGATGAGCAGGCGGGCGACCAGGCGGCCGATGCGGCCGAAGCCGTACAGGACGACGTCACGGCCGTCGCTGCGCGCGATCTTGTTGGCGCCGATGGCACCGGCGACGGCGTCGGCGGTGAACTCCGCCACCGACAGACCGCGGTCGTCGGCCTTGTACTCCGCGGCCAGCATGCCGATGTCGATCTGGGACGGGCCCAGGTCGAGGGTGGTGAGCGCCTCGAGGAACGGCATCGTCTCGGTGACCGAGAGCTCCTCGCCGTCGATCTGGCGGGCGAATCGGTGGGTCTTGAGAATGCTCACCACCGACTTGTTCACCAGGGAGCGGCTGTGCAGGAGGACGGTGACGTCCTGCTCCCGGTGCAGCCTCCCGATGATCGGAATCATGGACTCCGCGATCTCCTCGCGGTTCTTCCAGTTTGTGAACGAGTCCTCGTTGACAGTCACAGAAAGCATCTCTCGATCGAGCTAGGCAGTGCTCATATGCTAACCCGACGGTCATCCCGTCCTTCAAGGGGTCCCCGGCGAGGCGGTCGTCACGTCGCCGAGAACCGGCCATTCCGGTCATGAGCGGAGCGTCACCACCCCACCGCGGCCCGGACCCCCGCCCGACGCCGCGCCGGTGACAACACCCACCCCACGAACCGCCGTTGAGCGGCAGAAGGACGCCCGGACGCCTACCGGACCGAGGCCCGGCCCGACACAATCCCCCTATGACGATCACGCCGGCCACCCCGAGCGCACCGCCGAGGCGCAGCACCACCCTCCACCTCGCCCGCGGAATCCTCACCGGCGCCGTGATCGGGAGCTCGCTCGCCGCACTCGTCGTCGGCACCATCCTCGAACGCGTCCCCCTGCTGGTCGGCGGCCTGGCCGTCCCCGTGGCCTACGGACTGCTGCTCCTCGCCGCCGGCGCGCCCGCGCGCCGGCGCGAGGCGGCCGTCGTCCCCCGCACCGCGCTCGCGATGATCGAGAGCCTGCGCGCCACCAGCGGAGAGGGCAGCGACGCGTCCGTCCGCTTCGACCTCACCGTCGCCCCGGACGACGGGCCGGCGTACCGCGTCGAGTCCACGCAGTACATCAACCTCGTCGACCTGCCCGACTACAAACCGCGCGGCATCGTCGTCGTCCAGTACCCGCCGCACCAGCCGTGGGCCGTGAAGCTCGTGAAGCGGCCGACACCGGAGTGGGAGGACCGCGCGGCCGGGGCCCGCATCGACTCGGCGCCCGGCCCGGTCCTCGCGGGCGAACCGACCGGCGGCAGCACCTTCGCCGGCTACCTCACGCTCCTCGCCCTGCTGCTCGCCGCGGCCGGCGTGGTCTACCTCTTCCGGGCCGAACTCTTCGGCCCCGACGACACCACCGCACGGCCCCCCTCGGCCGCCGGGCCCGCCGACCCCGACACCCCGACCACCACGATCGTCTCGGCGGCCTCCGGCACCGTCGCCCTCGGCCCCGGACAGTCCATGTTCGACGAGGGCCGGCTGCGCCACGCGGTCGACTCGCTCACCAAGGGCGAGAAGAAGCGCCAGGCCCTCACCGTCGTCGTGCAGGACCGCCTCCTGACGGTCGTCTTCACCCCCACGGGCTCGCAGGCCCCCGGCTTCGACCTGGACGCCCTGCCCTACCCGCGCATCCCCGCCCTCGTCCGGGAGGCCAGGACCACCCTCGGCGTCCGCTCCCCACGGACCTGGCAGCTCACCGCCGAGAGCCTGACCGGCTCCCTCACCCTCAGGGTCGGCGTGACCGGCACCGACGGAGCCGCCTCGCTGGAGGCGAACGGCGACGGCGAGATCGTGCGGCGCATCCCGGCGCGCTGACCCGGCGAGCCGACAGCTTGGACCAGTGGGACCAGGAGGAGCACAGATGGGCTGGCACGGATTTCTGGCGTTGTGGTGCGGCGTTCTCGGCACCGTCGCGCTGGTCGGCTACGGGCGGTCACTGGCCGGGGTCACCGCCGGCCAGCGGGCGGTCCGCGTCATGGGCCGGATCGAGCGGGTCGGAGAGCCGCGGCACGGGAGCTCCGGGCGCGAGGGGATCGCCGTGGTCGTCACCTTCCGCGACCCCTCCACCGGGCAGGAGTTCACCGTCACCAACGACGGCGAGCACGGAGACCGGATCAGCACGGCCTGGACGGGCCGGGAGATCGGCATCCGCTACCCCCCGGGCCGACCGCACGCCTACCGCTTCACCACCGACCCGGACGAGGGCCGGCTGGGAATCGGCTGGCCCAACTTCGCCGTCTTCCTGATCTACGTCGGACTGGTCGTCGTCGCCTCGGTCGACTGGGGCTGGCCGTGGGCCCTGATCGGCTTCGGAGCGCCCTGGACCCTGCTGGGCGCGACCTACCTGCCCGGGGCCGTCCGCGACACGCGCCTGCGCGTCGAAAGCCTCGCCTCCGGCGGCCCGGTACCCGGCCGCGTCATCGCCGTGCTGAAGGACGTCACCGTCGACGAGGACGGCGACACCGTCACCAGCCACACCCCGGTCGTCGCCTTCACCACCCGCGACGGCACCGCCGTCACCGCCTACCGCACCCATGGGCTGCGCGACCCCGCCAAGGCGCACGGCCGGGAGCTCACCATCCACTACCGGCCCGACGACCCGGTCGCCTTCACCACGGACCTCGCCGCCGAACACCGCTCCCGCGTCGGCGAGATCGTGTTCGGCGTCGGGGCGCTCCTCGTGGGGGTGGCGGCGCTCGTGGCGGGAGGGATCCTGATCGCGGGCTGACACCCACCGGCTCAAGAGGAGCCGGTGGGCGCGGCCGACGCGCCGATGACAACCGACGCGACCGGCCGACCGATTGACTCGACGTCAGGCGACCGCGAGAACGGGCGAGTTGCCCGTCACCCCCTCGTCGTGCCGCAGCAGGGCGAGCAGTGCGGCCCGGGCTCGTGCCACGCGTGAGCGGACGGTGCCGACGGGGCAGCCGATGGCTTCGGCGGCTTCTGCGTAGGGCAGGCCGAGGAGTTGGGTGAGGACGAAGGCGTTGCGGCGTTCGTCGGGGATGGTGGACAGGAGGTCGGTGAGGGCGATGCCGTCCTCGAAGCCGGGCAGGTCGCGGGGTTGTGCGTGTTCGGCGGCGGTCTGCCAGTCGTCGCGGTCGGAGAGTCGGGGTCGGGCGGCGGCGTGGCGGAGGCTGTCGACGACGGTGCGTCGTGCTATCGAGAGCAGCCAGGTGCGGGCGGAGGAGCGGCCTTCGAAGCGGGGCAGGGCGGCGAGGGCTCTGAGGAACACCTCCTGGGTGAGGTCGTCGGCCGCTTGGCGGTCGGCGCTGAGGTAGGCCACGTAGCGCCAGACGTCGCGGTGGAGCGCGCGGACGAACTGGTCGGCTTTCGTGGGGTCTCCGTCCCGGGCGGCGAGGGCCAGCAGGGTGGTGGCGGCGTCGGACTCGGCGGAGTGGTGGGTACGGGGGTGAGGCCGGGTCCGCGTGCCGGGCTGTGTCGGGGGGCGGTCGCGGGAGGGGTCTCGGGTGGGATCGGGGGTGGGATCGAAGGTGGGATCGGGGGTGGGGTCCTGGCTGAGGGCAGGGGTCATCGCCACAGGTCCTTGGGTCCTTGAAGGAAGGCGGAGGGTACGGCCTGCCGGAGGGCACGGCCGAGGCCCGAGCGGCGGCCGTGTGAGGGCCGGCAGGCTCGGGGAACCAGCTGTCGGATCAGATGACAGCGCCTGCCGGCGGTGGACCCCGCGAGACGAGGGAGTGGGCGAGATGAAGCCGCCGGGGCGCCCGCTCGTCAGCCGGGCGTACGGGGCGGAAACGCGGCCGGTCCACGGGGACGGGCACGACGGCGAGGAGCAGACCGAGCGGCCGGAACAGTCCGGCGGGCAGCGCCCGCAGCAGCCGGAACGCCCCGCGCTCCCCGTGTGCGAGCCACAGACCGCTGAGCAACGCGGCCAGCAGGTGCGCCGCGAGCATGCCGGAGGACGAGGAGAGCGAGAAGCCCGACAGATGGGCCGGGACGGACGGATCGGCCAGGTCGCCGAGCGAGGACACCGTCGACGCCATGTCGTGGGCGCCGGCCGCGGCCGGCAGCCGCTCCATGACCGGATGCCCCGCGTGCCCGGACGCCTCACCCATGTCCATGCCCATGCCCGCGTGTGCCGCCGCGCCGCCGGACTGCGCCCAGGAGAACACCGAGTGCAGCGCCGACTGCACCGCCACGGCCGCCGCCGTCACCGCGCACAGGCCCCGCTCGCGGGCGCCCACGGCCCAGGCGGCCGCCGCCGTCGCCGCGAAGGCCGCGGCCAGCACCCAACCGCCCACCGGACGGCCCGACATCAGGATGTGGCCGGTGGCCGCGAGCAGCACGCAGACGGCCGCGAACAGGGCGGCCCGTACCGCACGCGCTAATCGGCCCGGTGTCATGGCGTGCCCATCCTCGCACCCCTCCCCGGTGGCCTGCCCGCCCCCACGAACCGTGGACGACATGCCTACGCGACATGTGGTCCGTCCCACAAGAGGGCCCGGGAACTCCCCGGCCGCCCCGGCCGACTCCTCCTCACGGAACCGTCCCGGAGGCACCGGGCGCGGCACGGGGGAGGGCTGACGGTTGAACGACGGGCGCCCGGCGCGCGGGCTGACCGCGCTGCTCACGACGGCCATGGCGTTCTCGATGATGCAGCTGTTCCTGCTCGGCGCGCTCGGGCCGCGCCTGGTGGAGCGGCTCGGCGTCTCCGAGACCCTGCTCGGTCTGACCACCACCGTCGGCTTCGGCACGGCCGCCGTCCTGTCGCCGCTCGGCGGCCGGATCGTCGACCGCATCGGCCCCCGGCGCGCGCTCGTCACCCTCCTCGGGCTGTCGGCGCTCGCCCTGGCCCTGATCGGCGCCGCGCCCGGACCGGGCTTCCTGCTGGCCGCGGTCGCCCTCGGCGGCCTACCCCAGGCCCTGGCCAACCCGGCGACCAACAAGGCGATCCTGGCGGCCGTCCCGCCCGCCCGCAGGGGCGCGGTCACCGGCACCAAGCAGTCCGGGGTGCAGGTGGGCGCGTTCGTCGCGGGCCTGCCCCTCGCCTCCGCCGCGGGCGTGCTCGGCTGGCGGGGCGCGGTGTGGGCGGCGGCCGCGGTGGCGCTGCTCGCCGCCGCGTGGGCCTGGCACATGGTGCCGCCGCACATGTCACCCGCACCCACACCACCCGGCGGACCGGCGGCGGGGGACCGGCGCACGGTCGGCTGGCTCGCCGCCTTCTCCGTCTTCCTCGGCGCGGGCATCGCGTCCGTCAACACCTACCTCGCGCTGTACGGCGCCGGGCCGCTCGGCATGGGCCCGGCCGTGGCCGGCGCCCTGGTCGCCGTCCTCGGCCTCGCCGGCATCGCGGGCCGCGTCGGCTGGTCCCGCGCCGCCGTGCCCGGCCGCGCCCCGTGGCTGCCCGGCGGGCTCGCCGCCGGAGCGGTGGCCGCCGCCGCGCTGCTTGCCCTCGCCGCGCACGCCCCGCCGCTGGTGTGGGCGGGGGCGGTCGCCGTGGGCGGGTTCGCCGTCGCCGGCAACGCCGTCTCCATGGTGCTGGTCCTCCAGCGCTCCGCCCCCGGGCGCGCCGGACAGGACTCGGCGCTCGTCGCCGCGGGCTTCTTCACCGGATTCGCCGTCGGCCCACCGCTGTTCGGGACGCTCGCCGCGAGCGGCCGGTACGACCAGGGCTGGCTCCTGGTCGCCGCCGAGTTCGGCGCCGCCGGGGCCGTCGCCCTCACCTGGGCGCTGCGGGACCGCCGTACGAGGGAGTGCGTCGCGTGAGCGTCCCGGACTGGGCCGAGCCGGCCCTCGCCGTCGTCCTCCACCGGGTCGGCCGGACCGCCCGACAGGTCGGCTCCCGCTTCCCCTTGTACGCGGAGCCCGGCGACGGGCGCTGGACGACGACCGGCCGCGGCTCCTGGACCGGCGGCTTCTGGGCCGGGCTGCTGTGGCTGCGTGCCCGGCACCGGGCCGGGGTCTCCCCGTCGGACGTCCTCGCCGCCTCCGCGTGCACGGCCCGCCTCGCGCCCTGGGCCGGCTCCGACACCGCGACCCGCGGGCTCATCCTCTGGTACGGGACCGCGCTGGCCTTCGAGGACAAGGGCGCCGACGCGCTGCGGGCCCGCGCGGCCCGGAGCGTCCTCGACGCGTGGGACCCGCGTCACGGCCTCGTCCCCTGGGGCGCGGCGCTCGGCGGCGAGCGGCTGCGGGCCAGGGCGGACGGAGTGCCCGGCCTCGTACCCCTGCTCGCCGCCGCCGGACCCGAGGGCCGGCGGGCGGCCGACGCGCACCTGCGCCGGCACCTCGACCTGTGCCTGCCCGGCGACGGACGGCGCCCCCAGCCCTCCTGGCGCTACGACGAGACGTCCGCCACCTGGACCGCGGCACCCGAACCGGCCGCCGGCTGGACCCGGGGCGAGGCCTGGCTCCTCCTCGCGGTGGCCGACGGCCTCCTCGGCGTCGGCGCGGACCGGTCGGCGACCGGTCCCGCCCCCGACCACCGCCCCGGCACCGCGACCCTGGCCGAGGCGGCCGAACAACTCCTCCGCACCGGCGAGTTCCTCACCGGCCCGCTCATCCCGCCCGCCGACGCCCGCCACCCCGACGGCCCCCTCGACACCTCCGCCGCCGCCATCGCCGCCGTGGCCCTCCGCAAACTCGCCCTGGTCCCCGACGCCCCCTGGACCACCGCCTGCTCGGCCCGCTCGGACGCGATCCTGCACCGCCTCGTCCACGCCCACCTCACCCCCTCCGACGGCACCCGCCCGGGCGGCATGCTCCTGGACGGCTGCTACGACTCGGCCGAACGCACCGCCGTCTGGCACGAACTCGTCTGGGGCGACTTCTTCCTCGCCCTGGGCCTCGCCGCCCTCCGCGGCGACGTGGACCTGACCCGGGTCTGAGGAGCCCCGTACCCGGCGGTGCCGGAGCGCGCGGGGAAACGAGTTGGCGTGCCGGGCCCGGGGGATGGCATGCTGGGGCCCGCAGAGGGGTGTAGCTCAGATGGCCAGAGCGCCGGTCTCCAAAACCGGATGCCGCAGGTTCGACTCCTGTCACCCCTGCCACCGACAGCGCCCCCACCTTCCGGGTGGGGGCGCTGTCGTTCGTCGGTGCGTCCGGGGCACGGTCCCGGGCGGGGCGTGTCCCCCGGGCGGGCCGGACGGTTGAGCGGGCGTGTCCTTCCGGCGTGTGATCACCGATGCGATGTGGGACCGGATCGAGCCGCTGATGCCGGCCGACCCGGCCCACGGGCGGCCGTGGGCCGACCACCGCCGCACCCTGGAGGCCATCGCCTGGAAGTACCGCACCCGCGCGCCCTGGCGGCACCTGCCCGACGAGCTCGGGTCCTTCCAGACCGCGCACCGGCGGCTGATCCGATGGGCCACGGACGGCACGTGGGAACGGGTCCTCACCGTCGTCCTCACGGAGGCGGACACCGCCGTCGACGACATCGCCTGGACCGTCCCGGCGGGACGCCTCCGTCCGCCGGGCCCGTCGACGGACCTCCGCCCGCCGGGCGCGTCCGCGCCCGAGGGAGCCGACCCCCGTCGGAGCCGGGTCTAACCGCCCAGCCACTCCCGCAGCAGCTCCTCGCGCTCCGCGCGGCGGGGCGTCCCGCCCTCCCACGCGCGGCCCCACCGCGCCATCGTCGCCAGCGTCGTCTCCAAGGTAGCCTCACCCTCCGTCAGACGGGCCAGGAGGCTGCGGGAGAGATCGGCCTCGGTCTCGGAGTAACCCCGGGCGGCGGCCACGTACGTCATCAGCTCATGGACGCCGTCCGCCGTCTCCACCCCGACCGTCATCAGCGGCGGGGCCTCGCCCCCCAGGCCCGAGCCGCCGGCCATGGCCAGCTCCAGCACCGTGCCGAGCGCCAGGTCCTTGACCGCGCCGACCTGCCGCATCAGCGTCCTCAGCGGAACCCCCGACACCGTCAGGTCCCTTATCTCCTCCCACAGGTGCAGCCGGGACTGCCCGTCACCGAGGCCCACCACCGCCTCCGGGGTCAGGCGCACTCCGGGCGCGTGCCCGGACGGCTTCGCGCCCACGTACACGTCGCCCTCGGCGATCCAGAACAGGCCCACCATGGCCATCGTCGTGCTCACTCTTCTTTCAGTGGTCAGGTCGCCCTCCGGAACGGACGAGCACCCTCGGAAGTTCCCAGGTCACGCAACACCCTGCGCGCCACCGACGTGATGTGCAGCTCGTCCGGGCCGTCGAGGACACGGGCCGTACGGCCGGTGCGGAGCAGGGCCGGCAGCGCGGTGTCCGGGCCCAGGCCCGCCGCGCCGAAGACCTGCACGGCCCGGTCCGCCACGTCCTGCAGGGTGCGGGCCGCCGCCGTCTTCGCCAGCCCCACCTCCACGGCGGCGTCGCGGCCCGCCGCGACCAGGGCCATCGCCTCGTACACCAGCGGCCGCGTCGAGCGCAGGGCCAGCAACGCCTCGAACACGTGCCGCTGGACGAGCTGGTGGTCCGCCAGCGGGCCCCGGGCGCCCTGCCGGGCGACGGCCCGCCCGCAGAGCAGGTCGAAGGCCCTCCCGGCCTGACCGAGCCACCGCAACGCCCGCAAGGTGCGCCCCAGTTGCAGACGCTCGCCCGCCACGGAGAGGGCCCCGCCCGGCGGGCCCACCAGCTGCTCCTCGTCGACCCGCACCCCGTCCAGGGCGATCTCGTACTGTCCGGTCGCGCCGAACACCGGCAGTTCGCGCACCACACGGAAACCGGGGGAGGCGGTGGGCACCAGGAGGAGCGAGAGGCCCGACCGGTCGCCGGGCTCGCCGCTCGTCCGGGCCAGGACCGTCACCAGATCCGCGTCCAGGGCGTTCGACACGAACCACTTGCGCCCGCTCACGCACCACCCGCCACCCGGCAGCCGCTCGGCCCGCGTCGCGGTCAGGGCCGGCTCCGTACCGGGCGTGTCGGGCTCCGTCATCGCGTAACAGGCGCGGAGCTCCCCCGAGACGAGCCGCGGCAGGTGGGCGGCCCGCACCCGGGGCGAGCAGTGCCGGGCCAGCATCGTCACGTCCAGGAGCGGGGCCGAACCCAGAACGGCCGGGCCGTGGTCGCTCGCCCCCTCCGCCTCCGCCAACGTCGCGTAAGCCTCCAAGGACAGGCCCCCGCCGCCCAGTTCGGTCGGCAGCGGCAACGCCCACAGGCCCGCCTCCCGAGCCTCCTCCCGCAGCCGCGCCCTGATCCGGGCGGCCTCCGGACCACCCGCGTCCAGCCGCGCCTCGTGCGGGAACACCCGCTCCCGCACGAACACGGCGACCCGCTCCCGCAGTCGCTCCACCTCGTCGGCGGCCGTCGGCTCCGTCACCACTCTCCCCTCTCACCGGGAACTCGGCAGAACACGCGTCCGACTGTCTGCCCGTGGAGGTGGTCGGCCCCCTCCGCCCACCGGTTCCCGCCCCCACCTCCACCTCCATCCCCACCCCTGCCCCGCCCCCGAGACGCGCGAGGAGACGAGCAGCATGGCGTCAGCGACGACGAAACCGGGACCCGCCCGGCCCCTCGACGGACTGCGGCTCCGGTCCGCCGGACCCACCGCGCTCACCTGGGTGGTCGACGACCACCTGCGCCGCCTGGGGGCGAGTACGGGGGAGCCGGCGTCCGAGGTGGACGGACGGTCCGCCGACGGGGCCCGCACCGGCGAGGCGCGGTTCGTCCTCGGGGGCGGCGGGTTCCCCGCCGTGCGCGCCCGCGCCCGTTGGGGCACGCCCGGCTCCGGTGTCGAGGACGAGGCCACCGCGCAGGCCGCGACCGGCGTGATGGGCGTCCACGGACGCCGCCACGGCACCCCGCGCGGCCTGGGTGTCGACCTCCTCGCCACCGCCACCGGCGTCCTCACCGTCCAGGGGCTGCTCGCCGCCCTGATCGGCCGGGCCCGCGGCAGCGCACCCGTCGGCCAGGTGGACACGGCCGCCGACCGCACGGGACTCCTCCTCGTCTCCCAGTACCTCGCCGCCGCCGGCGCCGACGAACCCGAAGCCGTCGAACTCGCCCCCGGAGGACCGCCGTTCACCTCCCGCGAAGGAACCCTCTTCGAGCTGGAGACCCTGGACCCCGGCGCCTGGGCCGCGTTCTGGCGGGACCTCGACGCGCCCGCCGACGCGATACGGGCCGGATGGCGCCCCTTCCAGTTCCGTTACGCCACCGCCTGCGCACCCCTGCCGCCCGCCCTGCACGCGACCGCCCTCGCCCACGGCATGCGGCGCATCCGGGAGGCCGCCGCCCGCTCGGGCGCCGAGGTGTGCCGGCTGCGGACGCTCGCCGAACGCGCCCGGGAAGAGGCGGGCGCCCGGCCCGACCCGTGGACGTTGCGGCCCCTCGGGCCGGGTGGCCGCGCCGCGCCTCGCTCCGGTGCCGCCGCGGCGTCCGCGGGCCGGCCGCTGGAAGGGCTGACCGTCCTGGAAGCCGGGCGCCGGATCCAGGCACCCCTCGCCGCCCACCTCCTCGGCCTCCTCGGGGCCCGCGTCCTGCGGATCGAGCCGCCCGGCGGCGACCCGCTGCGCGGCATGCCGCCCGCCTGCTCCGGCGTCTCCGCCCGCTGGCTCGCCCTCAACCGGGGCAAGGAAGCCGTCGAGCTCGACATCAAGTCCCCGGGCGACCGGGACGCACTGCGCGCGCTCGCCGCCGAAGCGGACGTGTTCCTGCACAACTGGGCCCCCGGCAAGGCCGCCGAACTCGGCCTCGAAGCGGCGGACCTGAGCGTCGCCAATCCCTCGCTCGTGTACGCCTACACCGGAGGCTGGGCCGGGCGGCTGCCCGACGCCCCCATGGGCACCGACTTCATGGTCCAGGCCCGCACCGGCGTCGGCGAGGCCGTCCACCCGGACGGCGAACCGCCCGTGCCGTCCCTGATGACCCTGCTCGACCTCCTCGGCGGCCTGCACGGCACCGAGGCCGTCCTCGCCGGACTCCTGCTGCGCGAACGGACCGGCCTCGGCGTGCGGGTGGAGTCCTCGCTGCTCGGCGCGGCCGACACCCTCCTGGCCCCCGCCCTGCGCCGAGCCGCCCGGGGCGCCGCCCCGCGCGGACCGGCCGGCTTCCGCGACACCCTCCCGACCGCCGACGGCCGGATCGCCCCCACCGACACCTCCGCCGCCGCAGCCGCCACGTACCCCCTCCACACCCTGCCGACCACGGAGGCCCTGGCCCTGCTCCGCACCCACGGCCTCACCGCCGTCCGGGTCGTCACCGACCTGGGGGCGTTGCCGGTGGGGCGGGACGCCATGGGGAGCGACGGCATAGGGAGTGGCTCCATGGGCGGCGACGCCATGGGAAGTGGCGACACGGGCGCCGACGCCATAGGGGGTGGCGCCATGGCTGCCGGGACCACGTTCGCGGACGCCGTAGGCGGCGACACCGTGTCCGGCGGCACCACCACCGCTCCTGCACCCGCCCCGGCACCTGCCCCTGTACCCGCCACCGCCCTCACCACCCTCGTGTCCCCCCGCACCGCCGTCCTCGACCCGCGCCCGCCCGGCCCGATCGGCCGTGACCGGCACGGGGCGCCCGCCGTTCCCGACCCCTGGAGCTTCGCGTGACCGTCGTCCTGCACGATCTGCTGCCCGCCCGGCTCCGTCGCTCCTGGGCGGTGGAAGGGCTCTGTCCCGACCTCGACCTGTACAGCCTGTTCCGGGCCCGGCAGATCGCCGACCCGCACCGGACCGCCGTGATCGACGCCAAAGGGGCGCTCTGTTACACGGCGCTCGACCGCAAGGTCCGATGTCTCGCCGAGGGGCTGCGGCTGCTCGGTGTCGGCTCCGGGGACGTGGTCGGGGTCCAGCTCCCCGACGGGCGCGCCGCGGTCGTCGCCGATCTCGCGCTCGCCGCCCTGGGCGCCGTCGCCCTGCCGTTCCCGGTCGGCCGGGCGGCCCCGGAGGCCGAGGGGCTGCTGCGGCGGGCCGAGGCCGTCGCCGTCATCGCCGCCACCGAGCACCGGGGGCGGACCCGCGCGGCCGACCTGCTCGCGCTCGCGCCCGCGTTGCCCGCCCTGCGGCACGTGATCTCCGCCGGGCCGGGCACCGCACCAGAAGGAACGATTCCGCTGGCCGGGTTGCTCCGTACCGACCCCACCGGCTTCGTCCCCGCCCGCCCTGACCCCGACGGCGCCGTCCGGATCCTGGTCTCCTCCGGCTCCGAGGCCGCGCCGAAGATGGTCGCCTACTCGCACAACGCCCTCGCCGGCGGCCGAGGCAACTTCCTCGCCTCCCTCCTGCCCGACGCCACCCCGCCGCGCTGCCTCTTCCTCGTCCCCCTGGCCTCCGCCTTCGGCTCCAGCGGGACGGCCGTCACCCTCGCCCGGCACGGCGGCACCCTGGTGCTGCTCGACCACTTCACGCCCGAGGCGGCCCTCGCGGCGGTCCGCGCCCACGCCCCGACCCACGTCCTCGGCGTCCCCACCATGATCCGGATGATGCTCGAACACCTGGAGCCGGCCGGGACGGCCGGGACGCTCCCGGCCCCCCTCGCCGTCGTCCTCGGCGGCGCCCCGCTCGACGAGGCCACCGCCACGGCCGCCACCGCGGCCTTCGGCTGCCCCGTCGTCAACCTGTACGGGTCGGCGGACGGCGTCAACTGCCATACGGGGATGGAGGGAACGCAGAGGACGGAGGCGACGGAGGCGACGGAGGCGACGGAGGTGACGGAGACGGCGGAGGCAGTGGAGGCGACGGAAGCCATGGAGGAGATCGGGGGGAGGGCCACGGCCGAGAGACCGGCTCGTCCCGCCGGGGCCTCCGTCGGCATCGTCGTCGGCAGGCCCGACCCCCGGGTCGCCGACATCCGCATCGCCGACCCCGACACCCACCGGCCGCTGCCCGGCGGCCGGATCGGGGAGATCGTGTCGCGCGGCCCGATGACCCCGCTCTGCTACGTCGCCGCCCCCGAGCTCGACGCCCGTTACCGCACCCCCGAGGGCTGGGTCCGCACCGGCGACCTCGGCTACCTCGACGCCGACGGCCTGCTCCACGTCGTCGGACGGCTCAAGGACGTCGTCATCCGAGGCGGGGCCAACATCAGCCCCGCCGAGGTGGAACGCGAACTCGCCGCCCATCCCCGGGTCCGTGACGTGGTGTGCGTCGGGGTCCCCGACCCGCTCATGGGGGAGCGGCTCGCCGCCTGCGTCGTGCCCAGGGGGCCCGGCGCGGGCCCGGCGCTCCCGGATCTGGGTACGCATCTGACCGCCCGCGGACTCGACCGCCACAAGCACCCCGAGCTGCTCCTCCTGCTCGACGCCCTTCCGCTCACGGCGGCGGGCAAGCCCGACCGGGGCGAACTGCGCCGACGGGCCGCACTCACCCCCGTACCCGCGGAGGCGTGAGGGAAGGAGGGAGGGGGAGGCAGCGGGGGCGGACGTGAGGGAGGGCGGGGGCCGAGGCCCCCGCCCTCCCTCACGCGGTCGAGCGGTCAGCCGGCCGCCGCGCCGCCCATCGCCTTCCTCAGTTCCGTCGCCGCGCCCCGGTACACGGCGAGCAGGTCCAGGTCCTCGGCCGGGTAGTTGGCGATCTCCACCTGCCGGGCGCCCGAGTCGGGCAGGACCGTGCCCGTCGACATGTGGGCGTTGTCGAGGACGAGCGCGGGCTTCTTCGCGGACAGGGCCGCGAGCTGGGCCGGGGTGACGGGCTCGGGGCCGTACGTGCCGACCGTCGTGGCGCCCGCGAGGCCGGCCGCCCAGCCGGTGAAGACCTGCGTGACGACCGCGGGGCTGCGGCCGCCCGGCCAGGCCGCGCGCAGCTCGCCGCGCAGCTTCGCCACCTCCGCGTCGAGGCCCGTCTTCCAGTGCGCCGCCGTCTCCTTCGTGCCGAACAGGGCGCCCAGGCGGGCGACTTCGGCGGCTGCCTTGCCGGGCTCGTTGTCGAGGTTCACCTCGACGAGCCGGGCCTTGGAACCGGCCGCCTCCTTGATCTTCGCGGCGTACGGCTCGAACGGCGCGTACAGCACGAAGTCCGCCCCGGCGACGGCCGCCAGGTCGGAGGGCTTCGGGTCGTAGTCGGGGGCGTGATGGACCGACCGCGGCACGATCACGGTCACGTCCTCCGCGCCCGCCGCCTTCGCGAAGGCACCTTCCCAGGTCGTCGTCGCCACGACCACCGGCTTGCCGTTCCCTCCGGGCGTCGCGTGGTCGTCGGCCGCCCCCGGGGCCGGGTCCGCGGTCCCGCAGGCCGAGGTCAGGAGGAGGGCGGTGCTCAGTGCGAGGAGGGGAAGGAGGGGAGCGAGGCGGGGGGTGTGGGGGAGGCGGGGGAGGAGGGTGGTGCGGACGCGGAAGCGCGCCATGGGCGGATTCTCCGTTCGGGGACGAGATGGACGGCGAGGACGACGAACCCCGCCGTGAGGACCAGGACCGGGCCGGGCGGCCAGTCCAGCCACAGGGCCAGCAGGAAGCCCGTCAGATTGACGCCGACGCCGATGCCGACCGCCCACAGCACGATCGACCGCAGCGAGCGGCCCAGGCGCCGCGCGGCCAGCGCGGGCAGCAGGGTGAGGGCGTCGACGAGCAGGGCGCCGGTGAGCTTGATCGCCCCGGCGACCGCCACCGCGACGAGGACCAGGAGCACCGTGGTGAGCAGCCGCACCGGCACCCCCGAACACTGGGCGAGCTCCCGGTCGTACAGCAGCAGCGCCACCTCGCGCCGCCGCCACCACAACAGCGCCGGCACGGTCACGGCGAGCACGGCCAGGACGACGAGGTCCGCCGTGCCGACCGACAGGATCGAGCCCCACAACAGGGCGAACGCCCCGGAGGCGTTGACGCCCGAGACGGCGAGGACGAGCAGCGCGCCCGCGATGGCCAGACTCATCAACAGGCCCATCGCGCCCGAGAGTCCGTCCGGGGTACGGGCCAGCGGCGCGACGCCCGCGCCCGAGAGCGCGCAGGCGACCAGCGCGCACAGCATCGGATCGAGCCCCGTCAGCAGACCGACCGCGATGCCCAGCAGGGCCACGTGCATCATCGCGAACCGCACCGGCATGATGTCGAGCCCGACGATCACCACCCCGACCACCGGCAGGCCCACGGCGGCGAGCAGCAGCGCGAACCCCGCCCGCCGCACCGGCACCAGGTCGAGCAGCGCCCCCAGATCGGCGGTCGCGAGCGCGCTCACCGCACCTCCCGCAGTCGCCCCGCGGCCATCTCCAGGACCCGGTCGCAGCGCGCGGCGAGCGCCCGGTCGTGGGTGACCACCACGAGCGTCACCGGCAGCGCCGCCAGCACGTCGGCGGCCTCCTCCTGCCCCGCGAAGTCCAGCGCGGCGGTCGGCTCGTCGGCGAGCAGCACCTGCGCGCCGGCCGCCACGCAGCCGAGCGCCCTGGCGAGGTACATGCGCTGCAACTGGCCGCCGGACAAGGTGTGTACGGGCCGGTCCGTCAGGCCGCCGACACCGAGCCGACCGGCCGCCTCGGCCGCCTCGGCGGGTGCGCCGCCGCTGGCCAGGAGCTCGTCGCCGCGCAACGGGAAACGCCCCGCCGCCGGTTTCTGCGGGATCCACGCGCAGGCCCGGCGGCGCGCCGCCCACTCGGCCGCCGAGCGGGCCGTGCGCCCGCCGACCTCGATGGTGCCGGTGGTGTGCGGGTGCAGTCCGAGGACCGCGCGCAGCAGCGTCGTCTTCCCGGAGCCGTTGGTCCCGGTCAGGGCCACCCGCTCACCCGCCGCGATCACCAGGTCGACGTCGGCGACGGCCTCCGTACGCCCATGGCGGCAGCCGACCTCACGCATGCGTATGTCCAGTCCGCCCATGCCCTGCCTCTCAGCCCTGCCCCGCCCTGCCCTGCCTCACGGGCGGGGGAGAAGTCGGCGGGCGCCGCCCCGGGGTTCCCACGGATTCGCCGGAACCCCGGGGCGGCGCCGACCGACCCCCTCCCGGGAACACACGGAGCACACAGAGCCCACAGATCCCACAGAACACTCGGGCTGCTCTCATCCCATCGATCTCATCCACCCCACCCGTCACAGCAGTCCAGGAGCTTCCCATGAACCGCAGGCAGTTACTCCGCGCCACCACCGCCCTCGGCGCCACGGGCGCCCTCGCGGCCACGGCCGGTGCGGCGAGCGCCGCGCCCGGCCCCGGCACCGGCGCCGCGCCCGGCCCCGCCGCGAACCGGCCGCTGCGCGTGCACATCCCCCTCTTCGACGGCGTCGAGGAGCTCGACTTCGCCGCGCCCTACGAGGTCCTGTCCGGCGCGGGCTTCTTCACCACCCGTCCGGTGGAGGTCCGTTACGTCTCGGCCGCGGGCGCGCGCTCCGTCACCGCCGCCTACGGGACGTCCGTCCGCGGCATCCGGCCCTGGGCGCCCGAGGAGGCCGACATCCTTCTCGTCCCCGGCGGCGGGTACGCGCGCCGGGACAGCCCGGGCGTCTGGGCCGAGATCGACCGGGGCACCCTGCCCCGGGCCCTCGCGGCGGCCGCCCGCCCGGGACTCACCGTCGCCGCGCTCTGCACCGGCGTCATGCTCCTGTCGGCGGCCGGCCTGACCCGGGGGCGCCCCTGCACCACCCACCACAAGGCCAAGGCCGACCTGGAGGGCCAGGGCGGCCTGGTCAAGAACGCCCGGGTCGTCGACGACGGCGACCTCGTCACCGCGGGCGGCGTCACCTCCGGCCTGGAGCTCGCCCTGTGGCTGGTCCACCGCGAGCTCGGCTCCGACACCGCCACCGGTCTGGAGACGATGCTGGAGTACGAGGCCCGCGGCACGGTCTGGACCTCCGCCTAGGGCCGGGCGGCGAGCCCCACGGGGTCCTACAGGCCCACGTCGCGGGCCTGGAGGTCGGCCTGCGTCTCACGGCGTACGAGCAGCCGGCTCGTCCCCGCGGCGACGGCCACCACGGGCGGACGGCCGACCAGGTTGTACGTGGAGGCCATCGACAGGTGGTACGCGCCGGCCACCGGCACCGCGAGCAGGTCGCCCGGGTGCACGTCCGAGGGCAGCGGGACGTCCTCGGCCAGGACGTCCCCGGCCTCGCAGTGGCGCCCCACGACCGTCGCCCGCCGCACCTCGGCCTCCGACCGGCGTCCGATCAGCCGGGGCGCGTACCGCACCCCGTACAGCGCCGGGCGGGGGTTGTCGCTCATGCCCCCGTCCACGGCGACGAAGCAGCGCTCGGGGGTCGCCTTGACCGCCAGGACCCGGTAGACGACCACTCCGGCCGGGCCGGTCACCGCCCGCCCCGGTTCGACGATGAGCCGGGGCACGGGCAGTCCCGCGCCCGCGCAGCTCTCGGCCAGTTCGGCCCGCACCCTGCGGGCGAGGGCGGTCAGGTCGAGCACGGGGTCGCCCGGCCGGTACGCGATGCCGTGCCCGCCGCCGAGGTCCAGCTCGGACAGCACCACCCCGTGCGCGTCCCGGGTGCGGGCCATCAGGCCCACCATGCGGCGGACCGCGACCAGGTACGGCTTGACGTCGGTGATCTGCGAGCCGAGGTGGCAGTGCAGCCCGGTGAGCCGCAGCCGGGGCTGGCCGAGGACCCGGGTGATCGCGTGCTGGGCGTGCCCGTCCCGCAGCGAGAGCCCGAACTTCTGGTCGTCGGAGCCGGTACGGATCTTGGCGTGGCCGCCCGCGCTGATCCCGGGCGTCACCCGCAGCATCACCCGCTGCCGCTCGCCGGGGCCGACGGCGGCGGCGATCCGGGCGATCTCGGCGGGGCTGTCGATGACGATCCGGCCCACGCCGAGCCGCAGCGCGGTCCGCAGGTCCTCCGGCGACTTGGCGTTGCCGTGCAGCAGGATCCGCTCGGGCGGGAAGCCGGTCGTGACGGCGAGTTCCAGCTCCCCGGCGGAGCACACGTCCAGGCCGAGCCCCTCCTCCTCGACCCAGTGGGCCAGGGCCCGGCACAGGAACGCCTTGGCCGCGTAGTGGACGTCGGCCTCGGGGAACGCGTCACGATAGGTGCGGCAGCGCTCGCGCACCTCGGCCTCGTCGAGGACGTAGAGGGGGGTGCCGTGGCTCTCGGCGAGCTCGTCCAGCGGCACCCCGCCGACGGCCAGGCGCCCATGGGGCCGCTCCTCGGTGCCGGCGGGCCACACGGACAGGTCGGCCGCGGGGGCGGCGACCGGAGGCAGCGGCGTCACGGTCATCTCGGGCCGCCCTTCAGCGCGCGGACGCGGTCAGCGGGCGGACGGGGCCGGCGACCGGAGCGCCGGCGCCCCGGCCAGGGACGGAGCCCGGGACGGGGCCCGGGACCGGGGCCGGGGCCGTCAGCGTCGGGTCGACGGTCAGGGCGTCGATGCCCAGCGGCCGCACCAGCGCCCGCAGCGCGGGCTCGGCGAGCGGCGTCCACGGCTGGTCGGCGCCGAGGACGGCACGGAGCCGGGCGGGCGTCGTGAACGCCACCGCCGTACGGGCCCCGACGGGGGTGCGGAACAGGCGGGGGGGCGCAGCCGTGGGCGACCGGCCGGACGGGGACGCAGAGCCGTCCGGCCGGCACCTGTTCGGAAGGCTCGGGATCATCGCCGTACAGCTCACCGCACTGGACGTGGGGCATGGTTCCTCCAGGGAACGGGCGTGCGCTCCGGCGGCGTTCGCGCCGGGGCAGTGCGTCGAAGCTACGCCCGCCCCCGGCGCCCGGGAGCTCCCCTGACGTACCCCTGACGCCGGTTTGACGCGAATCGTGCGCCTAAGTGGCGCCCGAGTGGTGCCCGAGTGCTGCCCGAGTGGCGCCCGAGCGCCCGCCGGATCGTGCGCCTGAGAGGCGCCGATTCGTCCGACGAGATTGCGCGATCACCTCGATCCGCGCGCGGGGAGCTGGCACGCTTGCCGTCGTGACGTACGTCGTAACCGTGGAAACGTGCATACCCGACGGTGCTCCCGAGCTGGACGAGCTGCGCAGGATCGGGGCCGGGACGCTGCTGGAGCGGGGCTTCGACTCCGTGGCCGGGGTCGAGGGGCCCGACGGGGTCGAGGTCGGCGTCCTCGACGTCGTCGTCGGGGTCCATCCCGGCGGCGCGATCCTGAACGTGTTCGTCGAGGCTCCCTCGCTGGAGGTCGCGGAGGACGCCGTCGGCTCCGTGACCCAGGAGGTCCTGGAACGGTCCGAGGTGCTGGCCGACTGGGTGGTGGAGAGCAGCGAGGTCAAGCTGCACACCGATCTCGCCCGGGAGAGCCTGGAGGCCGCCGACGGGCCCGACGCCCCGCCCAGCGACCCGCAGGTCCGGCGCGCCCAGCACGCCCGGAAGGCCGACGAGCCCTTCGAACCGGCCGAGGAGACGCACGACCCGGAGGCCGAGATCCGGGGCATGGCCGCACGGCTGCGGTCCTTCCCCCCGGCCGCGTTCGGGGTCGTCGACCCCGTCGACGAGTTCGGGGTCGGCCCCGGCGCCGCCGAACTGGCCGCCGGCGCCCTGGTCTACGGCGCCGAGGTGCTCATCGACGAGCTGTACGACGACGTGCAGGCGCTCGCCGAGGAGGACACCAACGTCGCCGACTGCGAGGGCCACCTCTGGCACCTGGACCAGCTCCCGGTGCGCTACGCCGCCCGCTACGACGAGCTGTTCGCCCGTCGGTTCCTCGTCACGGCCGTCGCCCTCACCACCCGCTTCACCGACGGCGGCTTCGAACGGCTCGGCTGCCTGGCCGAGGAGCTCGTGCTGAAGTTCCTCCTGGAGCAGGCGCACGTCACCCTCGACCTGTACGGCCTCCTGGACGACGAGGTCACCGCGGCGCTGGAGTGCTTCTCCAACGGCGTCTACGAGGACCAGGACTTCGAGTGGCTCTTCGACGACGCGGGCGACACCCCGGCCGAGCCGACGGTCCTCGGCTTCGGCACCTGGTTCACCCCCTTCGGCGAGGACCGCTACGTGCACCCGTACGCCGCCGACGAGATGGTCCAGGAACCGGAGGACGCGTAGGCAGTAGGCTCGGCGCGAGACGGGCGGTCCGGGGGGGTCCCGGACCGGCCCGGGAGAGACCGCAGGCAAGGAGCAGCAGTGTTCGTCAAGGTGTGCGGGCTCGCCACGACCGCCGACATCGACGTGGCCGCCGAGGCCGGGGCCGAGGCGATCGGCCTGGTGATCAGCGGGACCAGCGTCCGCGGCCTCGACTGGGACGTCGCCGTGCGTCTCGCCGCCCACGTGCCCTCCCACGTACGGTCCGTCCTCGTCGTCAACGACACGGCCGCCGGCGACGCCGCCCGCGCGGCGCGCGAGCTCGGCGTCGACGCCCTCCAGCTGCACGGCCCCGCCTACGCCCGGGCCGACTTCGACGAGGCCGCCCGCACCTTCCCGCGCCTGTGGCGGGCCACCTCGCTGAACGAGAAGCCCGACACCCGGGTCGGCGCCTACGGCGAGGAGGTGCTGCTCCTCGACTCGCCCCGCGCCGGATCCGGTGCCCGCTGGGACCTCTCCCTCCTCGACGCCGCCCGCCCCGAGGGCCCGTGGCTGCTCGCCGGCGGCCTCGCCCCCGACAACGTCGCCGAGGCGATCCGGCAGGCCCGGCCCTGGGGCGTCGACGTCTCCAGCGGCGTCGAGTCCGCCCCCGGCGTCAAGGACCACGACCGCATCCACGCCTTCGTCACGGCGGCGAAGGCCGCCGCCGCATCCGGGGCCGAAGCCGGGGCCGCGGACACCCTCTAGTGCTTCGAGGGCGGCCGCCAGGACGCGGGCATGACCGTGCCCCGGCGGCGGGGGACGGCGCGCCGGGGCACGGAGCTCGGGGGAGCCGGCAGGCTCTGCGGGGCGGAGGTGCTAGGTCGTGTCCGGAGAGTCCCGCCTGGCTCGCGGCGTCTGGCACGCACGATCGCGGCGTTGCCGGAATGCCCAAGTAGCTCCGCTACGAGGGCATCCCGGCGCCTTGCGCTCGCACGCACCAGACGCCGCGAGCCCTGCCCTGCGGGCAGACGGCGCTACTTTCCGGACACGACCTAGTACGAGCGGAACAGGCGGCCGTGCCGCTCGTCCCCCCGCTCGCCCGCCGCGCGCAGCCCGGACCACAGCACGGACTGGTTGGCGGTGACGACCGGGACGTCCAGCACCTTCTCCAGGAGCGGCACCAGCGACTGGCTGCGGAAGCCGCTGCCGGGCACGAGGACCCCGTCCGCCCGGCCGCCGGTGGCCTCGAAGGCGGCGGTGGCCTGGCGCAGCACCTCGTCCGGGTCGATCGCCCAACGGGCGCCCTCGTCGAAGGCGTTGTACGGCTCGACGTGCGCCCACTCCGGGCCAAGATCGAAGGGGTGGACGAACACCTCCTCGACGCCGTGCGCCGTCAGGTACGCCTCCGCCGCGCGGTGCGTCGGCGGCGTGAACCACGGCGGCATCACCACCAGCGGGCGCCGCACGCCCACCGCGGCCAGCGCCTCGGTCAGCGCCTGCCCCGAGGTGTAGACCGGCGTGCCGTGGGAGTGCGCGAGGGCGGCCTCGGCGAACTCGGCGTCGAAGCCCTCGCCGCCGAAGAAGCTGGGCGAGCCGAAGCAGAACGCGATCCGGTCGACGCCGAGCCGGCCGAGGAAGTCCAGCGAGCGGACCACGTCGGGCGCGTCGGCGAGCAGCCGCGCCGTGCTGCCGGTGTACTCGGCGTCGTCGAGCCGCGGGCACTCGAAGCGGGCCGTGTGGACGCTGGTGCCGTCCGGGGCCGTCCGCCAGATCTCGGTCTCCGGCACGGGGTCGTTGTGGATGACGAGGATGCCCAGGCGGGTCATGCCGCGGTCTCCTTCCCGCGCAGGCCGGCGAAGCCCCGCCAGGTCCACAGGGCGCCGACGGCGGCGATGGCCGCGGCCAGCAGGAAGCCGGGCAGGAAGCGGGAGTCCGCCGGTCCGTCGCCGAGCAGGATGACCAGGACGGCCACGCCGAGCGCCCCGCCCGCGTACTGACTGGTCGTCATGAGCGCGCCGGCCACACCCTGGTTGGCGTCGTCCACGTCCCGCGTGCCGCCGACGAACATCGACGTGTAGATCATGCCGTGGCCCAGGCCCGAGACGATCAGACCCGGCAGCAGGCCGGTCCAGTACGAGGTGGTGTGCACGCCCAGGGCGAGCAGCACCAGACCGGCCGCGCCGACCAGGAAGGCGACCGGGGCGCTGACCCCGACCCCCACCTTCGGGATGATCCGGCCGGCGATCATGTTGCCGAGCGTGATGCAGACGGCCAGCGGCAGGAAGGCGATTCCGGCGGCGAGCGGCGCCATGTCCCGGTTCTCCTGGAGGAACAGGGTCACCATGTAGAATTCGACGCCCGCGACGCTCGCCATGTACAGCGCCGTCGCGCCGCAGCCGACGAGCAGGGTCCGGGTGCCGCGCAGCGACCGCTCGATCAGCGGCACCGAACTGCTGCGCTCCCGCACCACGAAGACCGCCAGGCCGACCACCGCGGCGCCGAAGGAGATCAGCGTCGACGGCGCGCCCCAGCCGTCGCCCGCGGCGAAGGTCAGGCCGAACACCGAGGCCAGCACGGTCGCCGTGCACAGCACGGCGCTGAGGACGTTCAGCGGCTTCGCCGTGCGCACGTCCGCCTGGCCGAGGAAGCGCGGCGCGGCGAGCACGCAGATCAGCGCGAAGGGCAGGTTGACGAAGAAGGTCCACCGCCAGGACACCGTGGTGAGCAGACCGCCCACGACGACCCCGGCGGCCAGTCCGCTGGCGCCGACGGTGCCCCACACGGCCATCGCCCGGGTCCGCTCGCGGCCCGCCTCGAAACTGGTGTTGAGCAGGGCGAGGATCGACGGCTGGAGCGCGGCGGCGGCGATGCCCTGCGCGGCGCGGGCCAGCAGCAGCACGGCCGCGCCGGCCGCGAGGCCGCCGGCGAGCGAGGCCACCCCGAAGAGGGCGAGCGCGCCGATGAACAGGGTGCGCGGGCCGATCCGGTCGGCGATCCGGCCGCCGAGGATCAGGAAGCCCGCGAAGAACACGCTGTAGGCGCTGACGACCCACTGCATGGCGGAGCCGGACAGGTCCAGGTCGGCGCTCATGCTGGGCATGGCGACGAAGATGACCGAGAAGTCCAGCGCGATCAGGAACTGTGCGGCGGAGATGGTCAGCAGGCTGCCCGTGACGCTCCGCTGGGTGGAGGTGAGTGTGGCTGTCATGTCCCCTGGTCTCTACGGGTCGCTGGTTCGGGCTACAGGTGCGGTGCGGGCAGCGGCGCTGCGGTCAGCGTGCCGAGCACGTCGGCGAGGGCGCCGACGGAGCGGACGACGGTGTGCGCCCCGGCGTCGGCCAGGGCCTCCTCGGCGGCCACGCCGTAGGTGACGCCCACCGCGCGCATCCCCGCCGAACGGGCCATCCGCATGTCGTCGACGGCGTCCCCGACCACCACGCACGCCTCCGGGCCGCGGCCGAGCCGCCGGGCGGCCAGCAGCGCCAGGTCCGGGTGCGGCTTGCCGCGCTCGGCCATGCCGTGGCAGACCACCGCGTGGAACAGGTCGTACAGCCCGGCGGGCTTGAGGAGTTCCTCGGCGCTCGGCCGGATCTTGCTGGTCACGATGGCGATCTGGTGGCCGCCGTCGCGCAGCTCCTCAAGGAGGGCGCGGACCCCGGGGAAGACGAGCTCGCGGGCGCGCGGCACGGCCTGCTCGCGGAACAGGCGCCGGAAGAGGTCGACCGAGGCGTGCACCTCGGGGTGGTCCTCGGGCAGGTCCGTCAGCTCCGCGAAGGAGGCGGCCAGCGGCCGGCCGATCGTCGCCCGCAGCCGCGCGTCGGAGGCGCTGCGGCCCCGCTCGGCGAGGGTGGCGCGGAGGGTGTCGGCGATGGCGGACGGCGTGTCGAGCAGGGTGCCGTCCAGGTCGAAGAGGACGGCGCTCACCGCTGCTCCTCCTTGGCGAGGTGGACCGCGAACTCGGCCGCGAGCACGGTGGTCGACTTCAGCACCGACACGTTGGCGTCGGCGGTGCGGCCCTCGGTGGCCTCGGCGATGGCCTTGAGCAGGTACGGGGTGACGGCGGGGCCCGTGATCCCCTCGGCGGCGGCGCGCTCGGTCGCCGCGGCGAGCGCGTCGGCGATCTCCTGGGAGGGGATGCCGTCGTCCTCGGCGATGGGGTGGGTGACGAGGACGCTGGTGTCGTTGCCGGCGCGCCAGTGGGCCCAGGTGGCCCGGGCGACGTCGGCGAGGTCGTCGAGGCGGTGCGGGTTGCGCACGCCGCTGGAGACCGAGAGGTAGGCGGGGAAGTCGTCGCAGCGGTAGCCGATGACGGGGATGCCCGCGGTCTCCAGCCACTCCAGGGTCCACTGGGGGTGCAGCATCGACTTCGCCCCGGCGCACACCACGGCGGTCCGCGCGCGGGTGAACTGGACGAGGTCGGTGGAGATGTCGAAGCTGGCGGGGGCGTCGCGGTGGACGCCGCCGATGCCGGCGACGGCGAAGACGCGGATCCCGGCCAGTTCGGCGGCGAGCAGCGACGAGGAGACGGTGGTGCCGCCGGGCCCGCCGGCCGCGAGGGTGACGCCGATGTCACGGGTGGAGACCTTCGGCACCTTCCCGTACGCGCAGAACTCCTGGAGCAGCGCGTCGTCCAGGCCGACCCGCAGCTTCCCGCCGAGCAGCGCGATCCGCGCCGGTACGGCGCCCTGGGCGCGGATCCCGGCGTCCATCTCCCGGGCCAGCTCCAGGTTGTCGGGGTGGGGGAAGCCGGAGAGGACGGAGGATTCGAGGGCCACGACGGGTCTGCCGTGGGCCAGGGCTTCTGACACCTCCTCGCCGAGTGCGAGGAGAGTCGGGTCGAATGCCGGCGCACGAAGGCGCGAGGAGGTGGTCATGAAGGGTCCCCTTTGTGGTGCGTAGTGCTGTGCGGTGCCGTGCCTGTCTCTCTGGACTGCTGCCCGGACTGCTGCCCGGGCCGTTGTTCTGGACTGCTGTTCTGAGCTGCTGTTCTGGGCTGCTGTTCTGGGCTGCTGTTCTGGGCTGCTGTTCTTCGTGGAGGGTCTTCGTGGAGGGTCCTGGTCGAGGGCGGAACGCGTTACGCGCAGCCCGTGCCGTCGGCGCGACAGACCACGCCGTCGAGCGTGACCGACTCGGCCAGCCGGGCCCGCTCGTCCAGGACGGCCTTGCGGATCTGCGCGGTGCTGGGCACGCCCTCCAGGCGGGTGTCGCCGACGAGGATCGTGGGGACGGCCTGGACGCGGTTCGCCTCGGCGTCCCGCAGCGCGTCCTGGTGGCGCTCGTAGTACGTGCCGTCCTCCAGGGCCTTGCGGTACGCGGGGCCGTCGAGGCCGATCTCCTCGGCGAGGCCGACGAGGACGTCGAGCCGGCCGAGGTCCAGGCTCTCCTGGAAGAAGGCCCGGAACATGCGCTGGTTGTAGGCGTCGCCGAGACCGTGCTCGACGGCGAACTGCCAGCCCTCGAAGGCCAGTCGGGTGTACGGCTGCGGCGAGACGGTGGGCAGGGTGATGTCCACGCCCAGGCGGCGGGCCATCGGGTAGACGGCGCGCTTCCAGATCTCGGGGAGGTACGGGTCCTCCGGGCGGAGGGTCGGCTTGGGCTCGGCGCGGAGCTCGAAGGGCTTCCACTCGATCTCGACGTCGAGGCCCTCGACGGCCTCCTCCAGCGGGCCCTCGGCCAGCATGCAGAAGGGGCACACGTAGTCGGACCAGACCTGGATCCGTACCTTCTCGGCGCGCGGGGCCGCCGCCGGCGTCCCGTCGGTCTCGGTGCTCACGCGGGGTTGCTCCCTCGGTTGGCCAGGTACTCCTGGAACGGCACCTCGTGTCCCTCGACCGGGAGGTGGGTGGTCCGGACGCCCCACGAGGTCGGGTCGGTGCGGTAGATGGCGTACGAGCCGGAGTAGTCGAAGCCGTACTGGGCGGCGGTCCTGCGGTCGGCGGCGTAGACGATGTGCTCGACGCCGAAGTACAGGGCGACCTGGTAGCAGAGGGCGCAGGGCTCTCCCGAGGCGATCAGGGTCGCCCCGTGCACGGCGAACGCGCCGTGCTGCTTGGTGGCGTTGCGCAGGGCGACCACCTCCGCGTGGGCGGAGGCGTCGCGCTCCTCGCGGACGCGGTTGAAGCCGGTTCCCAGGACCCGGCCGTCGTGGCGGACCACGATGCCCGAGAAGGGGATGCCGCCGGAGGCGACGTGCTCGCGGCTGATCCGGACTGCTTCTGCCACCTGCTTGGTCAGGTGGTCCTTGGCTGCGGTGGTCATGAGGGGGCTCAGACCGAGGTCACGCGCAGGATGATGGCGCCGCCGATGATCGACGCGAAGGACAGCAGCCGGGCGAGGGTGATCTTCTCCTTGAAGATGATCGCGCCGAAGACGACGGTGCCGACGCCGCCGATGCCGGTCCAGATCGTGTAGCCGACCGACACGTCCAGCTCCAGCAGGGCGTGGGACAGCGTGTAGATGCCGCCGGCCGCGGCCAGCAGGGTCAGCACGCTGGGCCACAGCTTGGTGAAGCCCTGTGTGGCGTTGGTGCCGAGCGCGAAGAGGATCTCGAAGACGATGGCGATGCCGAGGTAGACCCAGGTCATGGGAGCGGCTCTCTCTACTGGAAGGAGGTGGGGCGGGCGGGGAGGGCGGTGCGGGTCAGACCGTGGCCTTGGCGCGCTCTTCGGCGACGAGCTCCGCCGCGACCTTCTTGTCCGCGGCGATCTTGTCCGTGATGCGCAGGGTGGTGCCGCCGCCGATGATCAGGACGAAGGCGAGGACCTTCCAGATCGTCATCGGCTCGTCGTAGATCAGGGTGCCGAAGATGACGGTGCCGACGCCCCCGATACCGGCCCAGACGGTGTAGCCGACGCCGACGTCGATGTACTTGAGGGCCTGGGAGAGCGTGTAGATGCCGCACGAGGCCGCCGCGGCCGTGAGGAGCGAGGGACCGAGGCGGGTGAAGGCGTGGGTGGCCTCGGTGGAGAGGGCGAAGGTGATCTCGAACAGCGACGAGAACAGCAGCCAGGCCCAGCCGATGTTCTGGTTCTTCTGTGTCTGCTCGGCGGACACGATGCCTCCATTGTTGTTTGTGCGTGCAAGTTCCTTAGGATCATGAAGCTCCTAAGTACGGCACGGAGTTAGCTAGGATCTTGCATGGTCATATAACCTGTTGTCAAACCCCCTTTTGAGGAGAGGTACATGAACAACGCCACGACCACGTCCCCCGCACCCACCTCGGACCAGGCCGTCTGGGACCGCGTGCTCACCCTCCACGCGCGGGTCGAGCGGGAGCTCGCCAACGCGCTCCAGCGCCGGCACGGCATCGGCCTCTCGGAGTACCGGGCGCTCGAGAACCTGTCCTCCTCGCCCACCAGCGAGCTGCGCATGCAGGAGCTCGCCGACAAGATCGGGCTCGGGCAGTCCTCGGTCACCCGCCTCGTCGAGCGGCTCAAAGGTGCTGGTTACGCGTTCAAGGACCTCTGTCCGTCCGACAAGCGCGGCGTCTACGCGGTGATCACCGACGAGGGCCGCACCCGTTACGTGGCCGCCCGCGCGACCTACGCGGAAGTCCTCTCCGGTGCGCTCAACTCACAGGGCGCCGACCCCGCGCTCGCGGCCACGGTGGCCTCCCTGCGCAGCTCCCGCCCGGCGTAACCCCCCCGCCCCCAGCGCACCCCCGTCCCCCCGGGCCCGCCTCCGTCCCCTCTCTCCGCTTCCCCCGCTCGCCTCTCCCTTCTTCTCCCCGACCGCTTCCCCGATCGCCGGCCGTCGCCTCCCACCGTCTCCATCCGCCGGAGACGGAAGGGCGCGGCCTTTTTGCGTTCACATGCCTGCAGCACCGGTTTAACGATCTTGACTTAGAGTATTAGTTGCATGCACAAGCGGTGACCTAGGTCACAACGCGACCGCTCGGTATATGCTTGACCGTGCATGGAAACTCGGTAGATCCTGATCTCGGCGCAGATCGGTTCGAACGGGGGACGTTCACGCGAACGCAGACCGGACGGATCGGACGGTGCTTGGCCCAGTCTTTTCCAGACCATGCGGGGGAAACGTGCCATCGCCCAGCCTTGCTCAGAACATCGCCGCGCACGCCGAGCGGCAGCCTTCCTTGACGGCACTCGTACTCGACGACGAGCGGGTGACCTACGGCGAACTCGCCGCCCTGGTGACGCTCCTGTCGGAGCGGCTCGCGGCGGCGGACCTCCCGGCCGACCGGCCGGTGTGCGTGCCGGCCCGCAAGGACCCGGCGACCGTCGCCCTGATGCTCGCCGCCTTCGGACGGCCCCTGGTCGTCCTGGCGCCCTCACCCGAGCTCGGCGAGGACGCCCTCGACCGGATCTGCCGTCAGGCGCGGGTCTCGGCCCGGCTCTCGGCCGGCGCCGACGGCACCCTGACGGTCCGGCACCAGGAGGAGGACGCCGCCGCGGCGGACGGCTTCGCCCGGCCCGCCGCCGACGAGGCCCGGCTGCTCCTGACCACCTCCGGCTCCACCGGCACCCCCAAACTGGTGCCGATCGGGACCGGGGCCTTCGACGCCTTCGCCGCGTGGGCCGTCGAGGAGTTCGGCATCACCGCCGCGGACGGCTCGCTGTCCTACGCCCCGCTCAACTTCGACCTGGCCCTGCTCGACGTGTGGACCTTCCTCGGCGCCGGGGCGCGGGTCGTCCTGGTCGACCGCGAGAAGGCCGCCGACGCCCCGTACCTGCGGAGCCTCGTCGCGGACGGCACGGTCACCTTCGTCCAGGGCGTGCCGCTGCTCTACCGCCTCCTCACCCAGGGGGAGGGGGGCTTCGAGCGGGTGCGCGAGGTCGTCCTCACCGGGGACGCCGTACCGCAGGACCTCCTGGAACGCGCAGCAGAATCGTTTCCTCTCGCGCGGTTCCACAACGTGTACGGCTGCACCGAGACCAACGACAGCTTCCTGCACCCCGTCGACCCGCGCATCCCGCACGGGAAGATCCCCATCGGCCGGCCGCTGCCCGGCGTCGAGGCCGCGGTCCTCGACGACGAGGGGCGGACCCTCACCGGCCCCGGCAGCGGCGAACTCGTCGTCCGGACCCCCTTCCAGACCAGCGGCTACCTCCAGGAATCCCTGAACCCGGACGTGTTCGTCGTCCGCGAGGGCCGGGTCTTCTACCGCACCGGGGACCTCGTCACCCGCAACGCCGACGGCCTCTACCAGCTCGAAGGCCGCTCCGACTGGCAGGTCAAGGTGCGCGGCGTGCGCACCAACCTCCAGGAGGTCGAGTCCGTCCTCGCCCAGCACCCCGACGTCGAGGAGGCGGCCGTCGTCGCCCTCCCCGACCCGGAAGCCGGAGTGAAGCTGCACGCCCGCCTCACCAAGCGGCCCGGCGCCGGCCTCAACTCCCTCACGATCCGCTCGTACGCGGGAGCCAACCTGCCCCGCCACGCCATTCCGTCCAGCGTCCGCATCAGCGAGATCCCCCTGCCGCGCACCTCGACCGGCAAGCCGGACCGCAACAAGATCAAGGAGGAGATCAGCGCATGAGCGCCCCCACCCGTGACATCGCCGGAGAGATCCGCGCCCACCTGCTCACGCAGTACCTCAAGGGCGAGGACATCACCGCCGAGGACCTGCCCGGCGACTACGAGCTGATCGAGTCGGGCGTCGTCGACTCGCTGGGCCTCGTGAAGCTCATCCAGCACATCGCCAACACCTACGGCGTCCCCATCGACGACATCGAGATCGGGCCGGACAACTTCCGCACGATCGACGCCATCACCAAGACGATCACGGACAACACCGCACTCTGAACGGCCCCCCCTCAGGCATCCGCCAGGTTTCCGCACATTCCGCAGAGGAGTCACGCCATGTTCACGCGCACGCTCGAGGACGTCACCCCGGTCGAGTGGGGCAACGGCACCAGCCACCGGCTGCTGACCGACGCCGACAAGATGGGCTTCACCGTCTGCAAGACGCTGGTCCGCAAGGGCACCAACTCCGCCCTCCAGTACCGCAACCACCTGGAGGCCTGCTACTGCGTGGCCGGCTCCGGCGCGGTCGTGCACAAGGACGGCACCGTCTTCAAGATCAACCCTGGCACCATCTACGTCCTCGACGAGCACGACCCGCACTACCTCATAGCCTCCGAGCACGAGGACCTGCACCTCATCTCGGTCTTCAACCCGCCGCTGACCGGCGCGGAGCAGCACAGACTCTCCGAGGACGGCTTCTCCCAGTACTAGGCCGACCGCGTTCCCGGCCGGGCCGTCGGCGCGACACGGCCCGGCCGGGGCACCCGCCCCGCCCGCACCCAGGAAGGAAGACCGTGACCGCCGATGTACTGCCGCCCCCGACCGACCGGGACGGCCCGCTCACCGATCTCGTCGCCCCCTATGCCGACGTCCTGAACGCCGACCTCGCGGAGCTGGACGCAGGCGGCGTCTTCTCCCGCGCCAAGTGGCAGGCGATCAAGGACAGCGGCATCCTGCGCACCCCCTTCAAGGAGGAGCACGGCGGCAGCGGACGCAGCTTCACCGAGACCATGCGGGCCCTCGAAGGGCTCGGCTACCACTGCCGCGACGCCGGCATCGCCTTCTCCACCTCGACGCAGATCGTCTCCCTCGCCACCCCGCTGGAGAAGTTCGGCTCCGCCGAGCTGAAGGCCCGGTACCTGCCCCGCATCCTCTCCGGCGAGGCCGTCACCGCACACGCCATCACCGAGGAGTCCGGCGGCTCCGACGCCATGAACATCAGCACCGTCGCCGTCCGCGAGGACGACCACTACGTCGTCGACGGCGGCAAGATGTTCATCACCAACGCCCCCGTCGCCGACCTCTTCCTGCTGTACGTGCGCACCGGCAAGCCCGGCCCCTTCGGCCTGACCTGCCTGCTCGTCGAACGCGACACCCCCGGCCTGGAGATCGGCGAGCCCCTCGACAAGCTGGGCCTGCGCACCTCCCCCCTCGGCCGGCTCGGCTTCGACCGGCTGCGGGTCCCGGTGACCAACCGGGTCGGCGCCGAGGGCGCCGGCTTCCTCGTCCTGGACTACGTGATGAAGCGCGAGATCCTCTACGCCTTCTCCCTGTCCCTCGGCGAGATGCGCCACCGGCTCGACACCGTCATCCGGTTCGCCACCGAGCGCACCCAGTTCGGGCAGCCCATCGCCGGCTACCAGGCCATCAGCCACAAGATCGTCGACATGCGGATCGCCGTCGAGACCGCCGCCAAGTGGCTCGCCGACACCGGCGCCAAGGCCGAACGCGGCGAGGACATCTCCCTCGACCTGGCCTCCACGAAGATCGTCGTCTCCGAGGCCAACGTGAAGACCGCCCTGGACGCCGTCCAGATCCACGGCGGCCGCGGCGTCCTCACCTCGTACGGCATCGAGCGCGACCTGCGCAACTCCGTCGCCGGAACCATCTACTCGGGCAGCAGCGAGATCCAGCGCAACCGCATGGCCGCCCTCCTCGGACTCTGAGCTAGGAGCTCTCCCGTCATGAGCATCGCCCTCGACGAACTGCACGCACTGACCCGGCCCACGGACTTCCTCGACCACGAGTCCGACGAGGTCCAGAACTTCGTGGACTCCGTCGTCAAGGACCGTGCCGCCGACCGGCGCGAGAACGCCGTGAAGCTCTACTACGCCGTCCGGGACGGCCTCGACTACGAGGTCTACGACACCGACCTCAGCCCTCGGGGCCTCAAGGCCTCCAGCGTCCTCGCCGCCGGCCAGGGCTTCTGCCTGCACAAGTCGGTCGTCTACGCCGCCGCCGTCCGCGCCCTGGGCATCCCCTCCAAGCTGGTCTACGGCGACGTCCGCAACCACCTCGCCAGCCCCCGGCTGATCGCCCACATCGGCGGCGACGTCTTCTTCCACGGCCTCACCCAGGTCTACCTGGACGGCCGCTGGGTCAAGGCCACCCCCGTCTTCAACAAGCTGCTCTGCCGCCTCTACGGCATGGAGGCCCTCGAGTTCGACGGCACCGGCGACTCCCTCTACCACCCGTACGCGGGCCAGGGAGGCAAGGGCTCCATGGAGTTCCTCAAGGACCACGGCTCCTTCGACGACGTCCCGTACGACTTCGTGATCTCCACCATGCGCGCCAAGCACCCCAACTTCCTGAGCGGCGAGGGCGTCGGCACGGTCAAGGGCGGCTCGCTCGCCGCCGAGGCCGACACCGCCACCGACCCCGCCGCCGGCAGATAAGGACCCGAGAGCATGAGCAGCGCCACCACCTCGCCGCACGACGGCTGGGACGCCGCCACCCGCATCGGCGTCGTCGTCCCCTCGGCCGACATCGGCCCGGAGGCCGAACTCCAGGCGGTCGCCCCGGAGTCGGTGACGATCCACGCCTCGCGCATCGACTTCGGCGGGATGCTCCCGGGCGGGCACATGGTCGCGGAGAAGATCCCCCAGGACCCCATCACGGCGTTCGTCGAGCCCCCGGCCGTCGACAACGCCGTCAAGCTCCTGGCCGACTCGCCGCTGCACGCACTCGTGCTCGGCTTCACCAGCTCCTCGTACGTCCTTGGCGTTGACGGCGAGAACGCCCTCTACGAGCGCCTCGCGCCCCTCACCCGCGGCATCCCGCTCACCGGCACCGCCCGGGCGGCCGTCGCCGGCTTCCGCGCCCTCGGCGCCCGGCGGATCGCGATCGTCAACCCGCCCTGGTTCGACGACAAGCTCTCCACCCAGGGCCAGGAGTACTTCGAGGCCCAGGGCTTCACCGTGGTCCACCACGGACCCGTCGGCCTGCCCTCCGAGCAGACCGCCATCACCCCGCGGAACCTGTCGGAGTGGATCCGCGGCACCGTCGCCGGCGCCCGCCCCGAGGCCGTCCTCGTCGCCGGCAACGGCATCCGCGCCGTCGGCACCGTCCGCGGTCTGGAGGACGAGCTCGGCTTCCCCGTCCTCACCGCCAACCAGGCCGTCCTGTGGCACGCCCTGCACCTGGCCGGCGCCGCCGGGGCCGCCGCGCGGGTCACCGACTACGGGCGCCTCTTCCGCGCCGTACCGAAGGAAGCGTGACCGGATGCTGCCCGCCGACGGCTACGTCGCCGTGTTCACCACCCCCGAGGGCGACGTCTACCGCACCCCCCTGGTCTGCTGGCGCACCGACGGACCGAACGTGTACGGAGTGACCCTCCACAAGGGCGGGCTGCGCAGGGCCGAGGAACTCCCCGGCTTCACCCGCTACGCCGTCAAGCCCGACTGCGCCTGCGACGCGCCCGCCGTCCCGGCGCCCGCCGCCAGGCAGCTCGCGAGCCGCTAGACCCGGCCCGCCCCTCCCCGCCGGCGAACCGGGGGAGAGGGGCGGGCCTTCCGGGTAGGGGAGCGTGGCCGGCGTCAGCGCAGCGGGCGGTCCAGCCGCACCTTCACCAGCCGGGTCTCGATGCCGCTGTCGACCAGACGCCCGGCCGCGTCGAAGGCGCCGGGGCCGTCCGTCATGCCGAAGTCGTTGTCGTTGAGCAGCACCAGGGTCCGGTCGCCCTCGACCGCGACGCCCTCGATCTTGCCGGGGACGCCCTCGACCGTGCCCAGGTCCACCACCAGGCGCTTGGCCGGCACCGGGACGCCCGCCGCCGCCGGGTCGTCGAGCTGCTCCAGGGCCGGGCTGGTGCCGGCCGTGTCCCACGCGGAGCCCAGGATGTCCGCGCCGCGCCGCAGCCGGATCTCGTAGAGCCGGGCCGCCTTGTCGGTGCGCTCCTCGACGAGCAGGCGGTCGCCGCCCAGCGCGACGAGCGCGGAGATCTTCAGCTCGGAGGTCTTGGTCTGGCCCGGCTCGACCACGCCGACCGGGTCGAAGCGGTACGCGTACTCGGCGGTGACCTTCGCCTTGCGCGGCGAGAAGCGCAGCAGCCGGGTGGTGCGGGAGTTCTCGCCGCTGTCCTTGTCGGGGTTGAGCAGCGGGCTCTGCAGCGCCATCACCAGGTCGCCGTCGGGGAGGAGCGCGAGCCCCTCGAAACCGCGGTTGATCTTGCGCTGGAGGTAGATCGCCGGCAGCGACTCGATCACCGGGTAGTCGGCGCCGGTCAGACCGAGCCCCTTCGGCACGTGCCGGGCGAGCACCCGGCCGCGCGCGGAGACGTGCACGAGGGACGGGCCGTACTCGTCCACCAGCCAGAAGCTGCCGTCCCGGTCCCGCACCAGGCCCTCGGTGTCCAGGCCGTTCGGGTCGTAGCGCAGCGGGGTCTTCGCGTCGTAGGTGTACGGGGCCTCGTCGCGGCCGGGCTGGTTCGGCAGACCGGTCACCGGGGCACCCGAGGACGTGGTCAGCGGGATGGCCTTCAGGACCTCGACGCGGTCGCCGACGGTACGGATCTTCACGATGGCCGGGTCGAATCCGGGCACGGGGAAGGTGCGCCGCTTCTCCTTGCCGACGGCTATCTGGCCGTTGGGCCCCCGGTCGGTGACGGTCCAGTACTCACCGCGCCGCCCGGCCGGGTACAGGTCGCTGCCGATGCCGCCCAGGTCGACCCCGCGGTCGTCGGCGACGCTGCCCGGCAGCAGGCGGTTGCTGAAGCCCGCCAGCGGGATGTCGGGCAGGACCGAGGCGGAGACCACCCGGGCGGGGGAGCCGTGCGGGGCCGGCGTGCCCTCGGCGGGCCAGGCGACCGCGGTCAGGGCGAGGGCGGCGGACAGCGGCAGTACGGCGGCGGCCGGCCGGCGAAGACGGCGCGGATTCATGGGAACTCCTGCTCAGGAAAAGGGAGGTGAGGATGGGTCAGTAGCGGTCGAGGATCAGCTGCGTCTTCAGGATGTCGCCGCGGTACAGCCAGCCGTGGGAGTCGGCGACGGCGATGGCGTCCTGGTGCAGGGTCGCGGCGTCCGCGTACGAGTCGGTCTTGAACGACAGCTCGATCACGTACTCCGTGCCGGTCCCGCCCGCGCCGACCACCGGCAGCACCTCGATGCTCGCGTCGTCCGAGGCGCCCCAGCTTCCCCCGTACACCTGGGAGCTGACGGGGCCGTGGGTCCGGGAGGTCTGGAGGGCGCTCTTGCCCCAGCCCGTGGTGCCCCAGTCGGCCAGCTTCCCCGGCACGTCGTTGACGAGCCAGCCGCGGCCGGTCGCGTCGGCCGGCAGCGTGGTGCCCGCGTAGCCCTTGGCGCTGTGGCTCTTCTCGTTGCTGAAGCTGAGGGTCTGCTTGGCGTAGCCCCAGTCGACCTCGGCCTTGTAGTTGGTGTCGGAGCTGTCGAACCCGGCCGCGTTCGCGGTGTTCAGCGCCGCGTCGATGTCGCCGCCCGTCACGGGGAAGCGCTTCTTGTACGTCTCCTCGAACGACGAGCCGTCCTTGTGCCGCAGCCGCACGCTCCAGCCCTCGGCGTCCAGGCCCAGGGCGGTCGTGTCGTAGTAGCTGTACGAGCGGGCCTTGGCCGAGCCGGTGATGCCGAAGGCCGACCGCACGGCGGCACTCGGGGTGTGGGAGGCGTCCAGCGCCGCCACCGTGAGGTTGATCTTCACCTCGTACGAGGGGACGGCGTTGGACGCGGCGGACGCCGGGGTCGCCGGGGCGAGGAGGACGGCGGCGGTGGCGGCGAGCGCGACGGCCGCGCCGCGGGGCAGACGAGAAGCGGTGGTCATGGCGGGGATGGTCCAGACCGCGGGTGAGGACCGTGTGGCGCGCGGGGGTTGACCGGGTGAACCGCAGACGGCGGCTGGGCGCGACACCCCGCGAAGCGGCCGGTCGGCGGCCCGGACCGCCGCCCGGACCGCCCGTCCGCTAGCGGAACTCCCCGGCGCGCACGCCGGCGCAGAAGGCCGCCCACTCGGCGGCGGTGAACCGCAGGTCCCCGCCGTCGGGATGCTGCGAGTCGCGCAGCGCGACGGCCCCGGCGCCCAGCCGGGTCACCTCGACACAGCCGTCGGTCGCGCTGCGGCTGCTCTTCCGCCAGACGGCCTTGGTCAGGTTCTGCGAGTACAGCGGGTCCTTGTTCATCTGGGTGTTCTCCTCTCACCCCCAGCGTCACGGGGGCCGCGGAGTACCGCAAACGGGGCTCGGCCGCCCCGTCCGCCGGGAGGCGGCGCTCAGTCCAGGTCGGTCAGCTCGTCCGCGTAGATCCGCGACAGCGGCTGCGGCCCGACGTACTGCTGGCAGTTGCACTGCCCCGCCTCGTACCGCACCGGCTTCTTGTGCTCGTCCCAGGCGGTCGGCACCTCGACGCGCTCATGGCACCGGCCCTGCTTGTCGTGCTTGGCCAGGTGGTGCGTGCAGCCGCACACCGGCTCCGGCGTCCTGTGCGCGGCCTCCAGGGCGAGCCGTTCCTGCTTGGCCGCCTCCAGGACCTCCATCTTGCGCTCGTGCCGGTGCTTCAGCGCCGTCCTGACGTTGTCGGCCGCCCACGCGAACCCACCCGTCCAGAACAGGATGAGGACCACCCAGATCCAGTTCACGCCGTGCTCCTTCCCCCGTGAAAACCTCCCCGTATGTTAGGCCGGGCGAGGCGGGATGTCCGCCCGCGCGCGTGGGGGAGCGCACCGGGTCAGCCCCGCGCGCGGACGAGCGCACGGGGGCAGCCACGCGCGCGGGGGAGCGCACCGGGTCAGCCGCGCGCGCCGTCCCCGAACGCGCCCAGGATCCGCTCCGCCGCCAGCGTCGCCGTCAGCTCGCCGTCCCGGACCAGCCGCTCCACCTCCGGCGCGAGGGCCCGCACCGCGGGATCGGCGTGCAGCCGGCCGAGGAGCTCCTCGCGGACCATCGTCCAGGCCCAGTCGACCTGCTGCTCCCGGCGCCGGGCGGTCAGCCGGCCGGTGGCGTCGAGGAGGGTCCGGTGCTGTTCGAGCCGGTCCCACACGGTGTCCAGACCGGTCGACTCGCGGGCGCTGCAACTGAGTACCGGCGGCGCCCACACCGCGTCCGCGCCGTGCATGAGCCGCAGCGCCCCCGACAGCTCGCGTGCCGCCGCGCGGGCGTCCGTGGTGTGCGGGCCGTCCGCCTTGTTCACGGCCACGACGTCCGCCAGCTCCAGGACACCCTTCTTGATGCCCTGCAACTGGTCGCCGGTGCGCGCGAGGGTGAGCAGCAGGAACGAGTCGACCATGTTCGCGACGGCCGTCTCCGACTGCCCGACCCCGACCGTCTCCACCAGGACCACGTCGTACCCGGCGGCCTCCATCACCACGATCGACTCGCGGGTCGCCTTGGCCACCCCGCCCAGCGTCCCCGCGCTCGGCGAGGGCCGGACGAACGCCGCCGGGTCCACCGCGAGCCGTTCCATCCGCGTCTTGTCGCCGAGGATCGAGCCCCCGGTACGGGTCGACGACGGGTCCACGGCGAGCACCGCGACCCGGTGCCCGAGGCCCGTCAGCATCGTGCCGAACGCGTCGATGAAGGTGGACTTGCCCACCCCCGGCACCCCGCTGATCCCGATCCGCCGCGCCCGGCCGCTGTGCGGCAGCAGCCGGGTCAGCAGCTCCTGGGCGAGCACCCGGTGGTCGGGCCGGGTGGACTCCACGAGGGTGATGGCGCGCGCCACGAGGGCGCGCCTGCCGTCCCGTACGCCCTTCGCGTACGTGTCGATGTCGATCGCCACGGGATCAGAGGCCGTGCCCCGGGGCGTGCCCGAGCTCCGCCGACAGGCGCCGCACCAGGTCCGCCGCCGCGTCGGGGATCACGGTGCCGGGCGGGAAGACCGCCGCGGCGCCCATCTCCAGGAGGACCGGCACGTCCTGGGGCGGGATGACCCCGCCGACCACGATCATGATGTCCTCGCGGCCCTCCGCGGCCAGCTCCTCCCGCAGCGCGGGCACGAGCGTGAGGTGGCCCGCCGCCAGCGACGAGACGCCCACGATGTGCACGTCCGCCTCGACGGCCTGCCGGGCGACCTCCGCGGGGGTCTGGAACAGCGGGCCGACGTCCACGTCGAAGCCCAGGTCGGCGAAGGCCGTCGCGATCACCTTCTGGCCGCGGTCGTGGCCGTCCTGGCCCATCTTCGCCACCAGGATGCGCGGACGGCGGCCCTCGGCCTCCTCGAAGGCGTCGACCAGGGCCCGGGTGCCGTCCACGGACGGGGACTCGCCCGCTTCGTTGCGGTACACACCGGAGATCGTACGGATCTGGCCCGCGTGCCGTCCGTACACCTTCTCCAGGGCGTCCGAGATCTCGCCGACCGTCGCCTTCGCGCGCGCCGCGCGGACCGCGAGCTCCAGCAGGTTGCCCTCGCCGCCGGCGGCCCGGGTGAGGTCGTCGAGCGCGTCCCGGCAGGCCCGCTCGTCGCGCTCCTCGCGCAGCCGGCGCAGCTTCTCGATCTGCAGGCCCCGCACCGAGGAGTTGTCGACCTTCAGGACCTCGATCTGCTCGTCGCCGTCCACCCGGTACTTGTTCACGCCGATCACCGGCTGCCGGCCCGAGTCGATCCGCGCCTGGGTACGGGCCGCGGCCTCCTCGACGCGCAGCTTCGGGATGCCCGCGTCGATGGCCTGCGCCATGCCGCCGGCCGCCTCGACCTCCTGGATGTGCTGCCAGGCCCGGCGCGCCAGGTCGTGGGTGAGCCGCTCCACGTACGCGCTGCCGCCCCACGGGTCGATGACCCGGGTGGTGCCCGACTCCTGCTGGAGCAGCAGCTGCGTGTTGCGGGCGATGCGCGCCGAGAAGTCCGTCGGCAGCGCCAGCGCCTCGTCGAGGGCGTTGGTGTGCAGCGACTGGGTGTGCCCCTGGGTGGCCGCCATCGCCTCCACGCAGGTGCGGGTGACGTTGTTGAAGACGTCCTGCGCCGTCAGCGACCAGCCGGAGGTCTGCGAATGGGTCCGCAGCGACAGCGACTTGGCGTTCTTCGGGTCGAACTCCTTCACCAGCTTCGCCCACAGCAGCCGGGCCGCGCGCAGCTTGGCGACCTCCATGAAGAAGTTCATGCCGATCGCCCAGAAGAACGACAGCCGCGGCGCGAACGCGTCCACGTCCAGCCCCGCCTCCCGGCCGGCCCGCAGGTACTCGACGCCGTCGGCCAGCGTGTACGCCAGCTCCAGGTCGGCCGTCGCGCCCGCCTCCTGGATGTGGTAGCCGGAGATGGAGATGGAGTTGTAGCGGGGCATGTTCCGCGAGGTGAAGGCGAAGATGTCGGAGATGATCCGCATCGACGGCTTCGGCGGGTAGATGTAGGTGTTGCGGACCATGAACTCCTTGAGGATGTCGTTCTGGATGGTCCCCGTCAGCTTCTCGGCCGGCACCCCCTGCTCCTCGGCCGCCACGATGTACAGCGCGAGCACGGGCAGCACCGCGCCGTTCATCGTCATCGACACCGACATCCGGTCCAGCGGGATGCCGTCGAAGAGCTGGCGCATGTCGTAGATCGAGTCGATGGCCACGCCCGCCATGCCGACGTCGCCGGTCACCCGCGGGTGGTCGCTGTCGTAGCCGCGGTGCGTCGGCAGGTCGAAGGCGACCGACAGGCCCTTCTGGCCGGCCGCCAGGTTGCGCCGGTAGAAGGCGTTGGACTCCTCGGCGGTGGAGAAGCCCGCGTACTGCCGGATGGTCCACGGCTGGTTGACGTACATCGTCGGGTAGGGGCCGCGCAGGTACGGCGCGACACCCGGGTACGTGCCGAGGAAGTCGACGTCCGCCAGGTCACGCCCGGTGTACAGCGGCTTCACGCCGATGCCCTCGGGCGTCTCCCACAGCAGGTCGTCGCCGCCCGAGGCCCGCTTGAGGGCGGCGCGCCACTCCTCGGCGCTGCCGGCGGGCGAAGGGGATCCCAGGCCGATCCCGGTGAAGTCGGGGATTCCCATCAGGAGGACACTCCCATGCGGTCGAGGGTGGCGGAGAGCACGGCGACCGCGTCGCACCCCGCGAAGACGTACGTGTCGACACCGGCGTACGCGCCGGGCCGGCCGGCCAGGGACACGTGCCCGGCCCCGGCCGCGCGCAGCTCGGCGGCGGTGGCCTCGGCCCGCTCCGCGTACAGGGCGTCGCTGGAGCACAGGCAGACCTCGGCGGCGCCGCTGTCCGCGAAGGAACCCTCCGTGACGGGCTCGATGCCGCCCGCCTGGAACAGGTTCGCGGCGAAGGTGAGCCGGGCGGTGTGCGCGGCGGCGGGCCCCAGCGCGGCCAGGAACACCTTCGGGCGGGCGCCGGTCGCCGCGAGGTGGGCGTCGGACCGGGCCCGCAGAGCCTCGAACGCCTCGTCGCGCCGCACCCGCGGCAGACCGCCGGACGGCCCGGCGGGCGCCGGGGCGCGCACCACGGGCTTCTCGCCGAGGTGCGGGAACTCGCTGACCCCGGTGACGGGTTCGCGGCGCTCGGCCAGCGCCCGGGAACGCCCGGCCCAGGTGGCGGCCAGGTCGCGGCCGATCCGGCCCGAGCGCAGCACCGCCGCCTGACCGCCGTCCCGCTCGATGCCCTGGAAGAACTCCCAGGCGGCGTGCGCGAGTTCGTCGGTCAGCGTCTCCACGTACCAGGAACCGCCGGCCGGGTCGATCACCCGGGCCAGGTGCGACTCCTCGATGAGGATCGTCGACGTGTTGCGCGCGATCCGGCGGGCGAAGGCGTCCGGCAGACCGAGGGCGTGGTCGAAGGGGTGGACCGTGACCGACTCGGCGCCGCCGACCCCCGCCGCCAGGGTGGCGAGCGTCGTCCGCAGCATGTTCACCCACGGGTCGCGGCCCGCCATCATCACCGACGAGGTCACCGCGTGCTGCCGCTGCGCCCCGGCCGCCGGGGCCCCGCAGGCCTCCGCGACCCGCGCCCACAGCCGGCGCGCGGCGCGCAGCTTGGCGATCGTCAGGAACTGGTCGGCGGTGGCCGCGTAGCGGAACTCCAGCTGCCCGAGGGCCTGCTCCACCGTCAGACCGCCCGCGGTGAGCGCCCGCAGATAGGCGACACCGGTGGCGAGCGAGGCGCCCAGCTCCTGCGCGGCGGAGCCGCCGGCCTCGTGGTACGGCAGGGCGTCCACGGTCAGCGCGCGCAGCCCCGGGTAGGACTCGGCGCACAGCCGGGTGAGGGCGACCGTGGCGGGGAAGCCGTCGCCGTCGTACGCGGCGCCGGTGCGGGCCTCGGTGCCCAGCGGGTCGGCGCCCAGGTTGCCGAGGGCGGCCTCGGGCGCGATGCCCCGCCGGGTGTAGACGTCGAGCAGCTCGGCCGCGGCCGTCGGGGTCTCCGCCCCGGCGTCCAGGACGACCGGGGCCAGGTCGAGGTACACGTCCTTGAGGACCCGGTCGAGCTCGCCGGCCGGGATGCCGTCGGGACCCACGGCCAGCCACAGCGAGGTGACGCCGTTCTCCAGGTCGGTGAGGAGGGCGTCGGGGTCGGCCACGGTGTGGCGCTGGCGCACGTCCCAGCCGTTCGCCGTGTTGCCCTCGGCGCGCCCGGCCCGGACGAAGGGGGCGAACCCGGGCAGTCCGGTGTCCGGCGCGGACGGGGTCGCGGCGCCGTCGGCCGGCGCCTCTGCGGGGCCGTCGGCCGGTCCTCGGGCCGTGTACAGGGGGCGGACCCGCAGGCCGTCCTCGAGCGCGGTGGACAGGACGTCCTCGGCCTCGGTGTCCGGAACGTCCTTGCCCGACCTGCTCAGTACGCCCGCCACGAGGCGCTGCCACTGCGCATGGGTCGCTGCGGGGAATTCGGCGGCCAGCGAGAGGCCGTCGTCAGGCAGCACAGTCATGCTCGGATGCTAGGTCAGCTCCACAAAGGAGCGCAGGGTGATCCGCTGTGACCTTGACCTCCCCTGATCGGCCTTGAACGACGGGCCGCATCCATGCTGGCCACCGTGCGCTTCGGCCCGCGCGGACGGGGTCCGCGTCACCCGTCGGCGCGCCGGTCCCGGTCCGCGTCGAGCTCCTCGTCCAGGGCAATGGCCGCCGAGATCAGCGCGAGGTGCGTGAACGCCTGCGGGAAGTTGCCCAGTTGCTCGCCCGCCGGGCCGATCTCCTCCGAGAAGAGCCCGACGTGGTTCGCGTAGGTCAGCATCTTGTCGAAGGAGTACCGCGCCTCGTCGAGCCGCCCGGCCCGTGCGAGCGCCCCCACGTACAGGAAGCTGCACAGCGAGAAGGTGCCCTCGCCGCCGCGCAGCCCGTCGGGCGACGCGGCCGGGTCGTACCGGTAGACGAGGCTGTCGGTGACGAGCTCGGCGCCCATCGCGTCGAGCGTCGACAGCCAGCGCGGGTCCGACGGCGCGATGAACCCGACCGCCGGCATCAGCAGCAGCGAGGCGTCGAGGACCTCGCTCCCGTAGTGCTGCACGAAGGCCCGCCGGTCCGTGCTCCAGCCCCGCTCCATCACCTGGCGCAGGATCGTGTCGCGGGCCGCCGTCCACCCGGCCAGGTCGGCCGGCCGGGCGAACCGGGTGGCCAGCCGGATGCCCCGGTCGAAGGCGGTCCAGCACATCACCCGGCTGTACGTGAAGTCCTGCCGCCCGCCACGGGTCTCCCAGATGCCCTCGTCGGGCCGGTCCCAGTGGCCGGCCAGCCAGTCCAGCACCCCCGACACGGCGACCCAGCCGTCCCAGCCGATCCGCCGCGCGGCGGACCCGCCCTCGCGGGCCAGGCCGAAGACCGCCTCGCCGTAGATGTCGAGCTGGAGCTGGCCGGCCGCCCCGTTGCCCCGGCGCACCGGCGCGGAGCCGCGGTAGCCCTCCAGGTGCCCGAGGGTCTCCTCGGTGAGGTACGGATCGCCGTCGACCCGGTACATGATCTGCAAGGGCTCGCCGGTCACCGTCCGCTGCTCGCTCAGCCGCGCGCCGAGCCACAGCCGGAACGCGTCCGCCTCCTCCTCGAAACCCAGCCCGAGCAGCGCGTGCACCGACAGCGAGCCGTCCCGCACCCACGTGTAGCGGTAGTCCCAGTTGCGTTCGCCGCCGATCCGCTCGGGCAGGCCCATGGTGACCGCCGCGACCGGGGCGCCCGTCGGCGCGTACGTGAGCAGCTTGAGCGTGATCGCCGACCGGTTGACGGCCGCCTGCCACCGGCCCCGGTAGCGGCTGCGCCGGATCCAGCGGTGCCAGAAGTCGCGGGTCCGCCGGAACTCCTCCGTCAGCGAGGCCCGGTCGACCGGCGGCGGGGCCGCGCCGCCCGCCTCGTCCACGGTCAGCACGACCGCCGCCGCCTGCCCCTGCGCCAGCTCCACCTCCGCGCGCACGTCCCGCCCGTCGGGGCGCAGCTCGACCCGGCCCGCGCCCTGGAGCACCGCCCGGAGCCCGCCGCCCGTGAAGGTGGCCGTGCCCGGGCCGTCGAGGCTCAGCTCGTGCTCCGCCCGCCCGTAGTCGAACCGCGGCCGGCACTCCACTGAGAACCGCACCCGGCCGCGCACCACCCGCAGCACCCGGATCAGCCGGTGCCGGGCCGTCGCCGTCTCCGGCCGGTCCAGCGGCATGAAGTCGGCGACCTCGCCGACCCCGTCGGCGGTCAGGAAGCGGGTCACGAGGATCGCCGTGTCGGCGAAGTACAGCTGCCGCGTGGTGACGTCGGGGGCGTCGACGGTCACGGCGAAGTACCCGCCGCGGTCGTGGTCGAGCAGCGCGGCGAACACGCTCGGCGCGTCGAAGCGCGGCGCGCAGAACCAGTCGACCACTCCGTCGGAGGAGACCAGGGCCGCGGTCTGGAGGTCGCCGACGAGCCCGTGGTCGGCGATCGGCGGATATCGGCGCACCGGGCACACGGGACCTCCTCGGCCGGGAACGGACGCCGGTCCGGTCCGTGCCCCGAAGACCCCGACGTGTCCCCGAGCCTCGTGGCGATCCACGGGCACGACCACGCGGGATCGGCCGAACGGGTGAGGGGCGCCGCCCGCGCCGGTCCGCCGGCCCCGCGGCGTCCTCCCGGCCAACACCGGTGGGACGCCGGGTGTCGCGTCAGTACGATGGACGGCCGGGGCAGGGAGCGGTGAGGCGGAGGTGGGCGGGATGGCGGGTGTGCCGAGACGGCGTGGACAGGGCGAACTGGAGACGCTGGTGCTGACCGCGCTGCGGGCCGCCGACGGGCCGGTCACCGCGGGCTGGGTGCAGGAGCGGCTCGGCGGCGACCTCGCGTACACCACCGTGATCACGATCCTGACGCGTCTGCACGCGAAGGGCGCCGTCGCCCGGGAGCGGGCGGGCCGGTCGTTCGAGTGGACGGCGGTCGCCGACGAGGCCGGTCTCGCCGCGCTGCGGATGCGCCGGGTCCTGGACGGCGAGTCCGACCGCGAGGCGGTGCTCGCCCGCTTCGTGACGGGCCTGTCCTCGGCCGAGGAGCAGCTGGTGCGGGACCTCCTGGCGCAGGCCGGGGAGGACGGGGAGGACTGACGCCATGGGGGTCTTCGTCTTCCTGCCGCTCGTCCTCCCGCTGACCGCCTGGCCGGTCGCGCGGCTCGCCGAACAGCACCTGCACCCGCGGACCGCGACCCGGATGCTGACCGCCGTCGCCGCCGTCCTCGCGCTGTGCAGCACCCTGTGCCTGGCGCTCCTGATGGTCGTCGGCACCGCCCAACTGCCGGGCAACCCGCTGCCCGACGCCTGGTCCGATCCGGAGGTGCGGGCGGCGGTGCCGTACGACGAGGTGGCCGGCCGGCTCGCCATCCCGGCGCTCCTCGCCGTCCTCGGCGCCTGCGGCTGGACGCTGTGGCGGCACCGGCGGGTGCGGCGGCGGGCGGAACAGGCCCTCGCCCCGCTGCCCGCCCGCGCCGTCGCGGTGCTGCCGGACGACGTGCCGTACGCGTACGCCCTGCCGGGCGGGCGCCGGGACCGGGTGGTCGTCAGCCGGGGGATGCTGGCCCGGCTGACGTCACGGGAGCGCCGGGCGCTCTTCGCGCATGAGCGGGCCCACCTGGAGGCCCGTCACCACCGCTTCCTCCTGCTCGTCCGGGTGGCCGCGCGGGCCAACCCGTTCCTGCGCCCGCTGTGCACGGCCGTCGGCTACACCGCCGAACGGTGGGCCGACGAGGAGGCCGCCGTACGGGTCGGCAGCCGCCGGGTGGTGGCCCGCGCCATCGGCAAGTCGGCGCTGGTGTCGGCGGGGACACCGGCGCCGACCCTCGCGGGCTTCGCCACCGCCGGCCCCGTACCGCGCCGGGTGGCCGCGCTGCTCGCCCCGGCGCCGGTCGCCCGGGCCTGGCCGCGGATGGACACGGCGACGGGGATGGCGACCTGGGGCGCGGCCGTGGGGACCGCCGCGTCCGCCGTCTCGTCGGCGAACTCGGCGGTCACGCTGTACGCGATCCTCCACACGGCGACGCCGCTCTGATCCGCTCCGGCCGCCCGCGCGCGGGAGGCGTCAGCCGATCGCCAGCGGGATCCCCGGGGCGAGCGCGGCCGCGATGCGGGCGGCGACGACCTCGGCCTGGTTGCCGTCGGGCGTGGTCGCGGTCTTCGTCGCGGACACCGCGAGCGCGAGCCGCTTGGACGGCAGGTACGCCTGGATCGCCGCGTATCCCGAGAACGACGGGTTCTGCAGGATCCACCCGTTGACGACGATCACGCCGAGGCCGAAGTGCTCGGCCGGGGTCTGCTTCAGACAGATCGTGGCCGGGCAGCGGGCGGTGCCGCCGCCGAGGCCGACCGTCCCCGGGTTCAGCAGGGTGCGGTACGCGCGGGGCGAGAGGAGTTCGCCGCTGCCGATGCCCTCGGCGGACCGGGCCAGGTCGCAGATGTGGGTGGTGATGACCGCGCCGGGTGCCGTCGTCCACGACGGGTTCCAGAACGTCGACTCCTCGTACAGGCCGCGGTCCGAGGTGAAGGCGTGCAGCACCGGTGACGGGATGTCGGGGGTGAAGCCGGCCCGGGTGTCGCGCAGCCCCAGCGGCCCGGTGACCCGCTGCCGCACGAAGTCCTGGATCGGCATGCCGGTGATCTTCTCCAGCGCCTGGACGAGCAGCACGTAGTTGGCGTGCGAGTAGCTCCAGCTGGTGCCCGGCTCGTACCAGAAGGAGTGGCTGTACGGGTAGGCGAGCAGCTGCTCCGGGGTCCACTGGCGGAACGGGTGTGGGACCAGTTCCTTCAGGAACGCCGGGTCGGTGACGTAGTCGTGCAGGCCGGAGGTGTTGTTCGCGAGCATCCGCAGGGTGATCCGCCGTGCCTTGGGCACGTCGGGCAGCCAGCGTTCCACGGTGTCGTCCAGGCTCACCTTGTGCTCCTGGACCAGCTGGAGCAGGGCCGTGCCGATGTGCGCGAAGGCGACCGAGCCGGCCCGGAAGTGCATGTCCGGTCGGGCCGGCACGCCGGTCATCGACTCGCCGAGCGCGTCGGTGAGGACCTCGCGTCCGTCGAGGGTGACCTTCACCTCCACGGAGTTCAGCCGCAGCTCGGCCTTCGCCTCGCGGGTGATGTCGAGGACCCGCCGGGCCTGCGCGTCGAGCGGCCGCTGGGTCCGCACGCACGGCCGGTCACCGTGGCCCCCGGGCTCCAGGGCGGTGGCCGGCGCGACGGCGGAGGTCTGGGACACGACGGCGAGGAGCGCGGCGCACAGGGCCGCGCGGAGGGTGGTGCGTCTCATGCCCGCACTATCCCCAGGCCGCCCCGCCCGGCGCCGTCCGCAACTCCGCCGGACACCCCGCACGGGGACGGGGACAGGCCCGGCCGGCCCAGCCCGGCCGCCCGTTACGCGGTGGGGCCGCCGGACAGCGGCGCCAGGTCCGGCGCGACCCACGAGGTCCTGGCGGTGTCGTCCGCGAGGGTCTCCGGCCGGTAGTGGCGGTGGAGCAGCGCGGCGTCGAACAGCTCGGGGTGGCGGGCGGCGAAGCCGTCGAAGCCGTCGGCGGCCTCCGCCTCTCCTTCGGCGGCCAGCCGCACGCCCACCAGCTCGACCCAGGCGCGGGTCATCGTCACGTGGAACTTCTGCGGCGCGCCCGCGGCGGTCGCGGTGCGGTCGATGCCCGCGCCGACCAGGTCCACGGCCGCGGTGGTGCCGTACGCCCGTACCGCCCGCCAGGCCAGCTCGACGTGCTGCCGGTGCCCGAAGCGGTCGGCGCCGGACATGACCTCCCGCATCAGCGCGGCGAAGGCGTCGGCGGGAAGGGGACCGGTGGGACCGGCGGTGGGGGTGCTCATGCGGATGCCTTCAGGAGAGAGGGGGAGGGGTGGGAGGGGACAGTACGGCTACGAATCGTACGTATCGGGCGCATCGGGTGGCAAAGGGGGCCCGTGGGCGGCGGGCGGGACCCGTCCGAGGGCCGCTGCCCGCCGTACCGGATGATCGACCGCATGCTGTTCGAGTCCCTTTCGGTCGCCGCCCTCGTCGTGGTGCTGGTCTGCGCCGTCGGCCGCCCCTTCGGGTGGTCGGAGGCGGTCTTCGCGGTGCCCGCCGCCCTCCTCCTGGTCGTCGTGGGCGCCGTGCCCCTCGACCACGTCCGCGAGGAGGCGGCCCGGCTGGGGCCGGTGATCGGCTTCCTCGCGGCCGTCCTGGTGCTGGCGAAGCTCTGCGACGACGAGGGGCTCTTCCACGCCTGCGGCAGCTGGATGGCCCGCTGGGCGCGCCGCCGGCCGCAGCGGCTGCTCGGTGCCGTCTTCGTGCTGTCCTCGCTGATCACCGCCGTGCTGAGCCTGGACGCCACCGTCGTCCTGCTCACCCCGGTCGTCTTCGCCACGGCGGTCCGCATGGGCACCTCCGCCCGCCCGCACGCCTACGCGAGCGCCCATCTGTCGAACACGGCCTCCCTGCTGCTGCCGGTCTCGAACCTCACCAACCTGCTGGCCTTCGCCGCCACCGGCCTGACCTTCAGCCGCTTCGCGCTGCTGATGCTGCTGCCGTGGCTGGCCGCCATCGGCGTCGAGTACGTGGTCTCCCGGCGCTTCTTCGCCGCCGACCTCGCCGCCGGGCCGGACCGGGCGGGGGAGGACGCGGCGGGTGCGGACGGCCCCGTCGAGCTCCCGTTGTTCCCGCTGCTGACCGTGGCCGCGACCCTCGTCGGCTTCGGTGTCGCCTCGGCGGTCGGCGTCGACCCGGCCTGGGCGGCGGCGGCCGGCGCGACGGTGCTCGCGGTGCGCGCCCTGCTGCGGGGCCACACCGGGCCGGTCGCGCTCGTGCGGTCCGCCGCGCTGCCCTTCCTCGCCTTCGTGCTGGCCCTCGGCGTCGTCGTCCGCGCCGTCGTCGACAACGGGCTCGGCCACGCCCTCGGCACCGTCCTGCCGGACGGCACCTCGCTGCCCGCGCTGCTCGGCACCGCCGCTCTCGCCGCGCTGCTCGCCAACCTGATCAACAACCTGCCGGCGGTGCTCGTGCTCGCCCCGCTCGCGGCCCCCGCCGGGCCGGGCGCCGTCCTCGCCGTCCTGCTCGGCGTGAACATCGGCCCCAACCTGACGTACGCCGGTTCCCTCGCCACCCTGCTGTGGCGCCGGATCGCCCACGAGCGCGGCCACGACGTGCGGTTGAAGGAGTTCACCCTCCTCGGCGTCCTCACCGTCCCCGCCGCGCTGACGGCCGCCACCGTGGCGCTCTGGGGCTCGCTGGCCCTCCTCGGGCCGTAGCCGGGACGGTCCGCGGCCTTGTCAGGGGTCGGCGGCGGGGGGAGCCTAGACCCGCCGGACGTCGACGCCCTGCTCGGACAGCGCCTCGACGACGGGGTCGGGGGCGTCGTGGTCGGTGACGAGGATGTCGATGTCGGAGATGGCGCAGACGCGGGCGAAGGCCCGCCTGCCCAGCTTGGTGGAGTCGGTCACGACGATGAGGGTGGCCGCCCGCTCCGCCATGGAACGGTTGGCGCTGGCCTCGCCCTCGTCGTGCGTGGAGGCGCCGAAGTCGGGGTCGACCGCGTCGATGCCGAGGATCGCGTAGTCCAGGGAGAGGCCCTGGAGCGTCGCCGCCGCGAGCGGGCCGGTCAGCTCGTAGGACTGCGGGCGGGCGACCCCGCCGGTCACGACCGTCTTGACGTATGGGCGGACGGCGAGCTCGTTGGCGATGTTGACGGCGTTGGTGACGATGGTCAGCGCCGGGCCGCCGGAGTGCGACGCGAGGTCGCCCCGGGTGGCCAGTTCGCGGGCGACCTCCGAGGTGGTCGTGCCGCCGTTGAGCCCGACGATCGCGCCCGGCGGGACGAGGGCGGCGGCGGCGCGCGCGATGCGCTGCTTCTCGTCGGCCTTGCGGGCGGTCTTGTAGCGCAGCGGGAGGTCGTAGGTGACGCCGCTGAGCACGGCGCCGCCGCGGGTGCGGGTGAGCAACTGCTGGCGGGCGAGCTCCTCCAGGTCGCGACGGACCGTGGCGGGGGAGACGCCGAGCAGTTCGGCCGCCTCGCCGACCTCGATGCTGCCCTTCTCGCCCAGCGCGTCGAGCAGCCGCGTCCAGCGCTCGTGCGTGCTCATGCCCGTTCTCCTCGCCTCGTGACCTCGGGGGCCGAGCGTAGCGCCCCTTCCCCGCCACATGAGCATTCTCTGCACATGCTTGCTCAAAGTTGCGCGCAGACTCTATAAAGGAGCCAACTTCAATCATCATTGGTTCGGGGAGGCGCCGCCATGAGTCATGTCGACACGGAGATAGCCAGCCAGCCCGCCTGCTGGCGCCGCGCACTGGAGACCAAGCCCGCCGGCCTGCCCACCGACGGCGAGCGCGTCGCCGTCGTCGGCTGCGGCACCTCCCTCTACATCGCCCAGGCCTACGCCGTGCTGCGCGAAGCCGCCGGCCTCGGCGAGACCGACGCCTTCGCCGCCTCCGAGTACCCGGCGCACCGCTCCTACGACCGGGTGGTCGCCATCACCCGCTCCGGGACCACGACCGAGGTCCTCGCCGCCCTGGCCCGGGTCCCCGAGGGCACCCCGACCGTCGCCCTCACCGGCGACCTCGACACCCCCGTCGTGCGGGCCGCCGGCACCGTCGTCGACCTGTCCTTCGCCGACGAGCGGTCCGTCGTGCAGACCCGCTTCGCCACCACCGCCCTCGTCCTGCTGCGCGCCGCCCTCGGCCTCGTACCGGACGACCTCGTCGAGCAGGCCGAACGTGCCGTCGCCGACCCGCTGCCCGAAGCCGCCGTGGAATCCGCGCAGTTCACCTTCCTCGGCACCGGCTGGACCATCGGCATCGCCAACGAGGCCGCGCTCAAGCTGCGCGAGGCCGCCGGGGCCTGGACCGAGTCGTACGCGGCGATGGAGTACCGGCACGGACCGATCAGCGTCACCGGCCGCACCAGCACCGTCTGGTTCTTCGGCGCGCCGCCCGCCGGACTCCTCGACCAGATCGCCCCGACCGGCGCGTACGCCTCGGTCTCCGACGCCGACCCGCTCGCCGACCTCATCCGCGCCCAGCGCCTGGCCGTCACCCTCGCCACCCGCCGCGGCCTCGACCCCGACCGGCCCGAGGGCCTCACCCGCTCCATCGTGCTGGCCGACTCCTGACCCCCGGCCGGGCGGTCCCCTGACCCCGCCCGGCCGGTCCCCCGCCGCCCCGCCGCCGACCCCCTTCCGGCGGCGGGGACGCACGGCACCGCACCGCACCCGCATCAGCCGACCAAGGAGCAGAACCGTCATGCCCCTCGTAGGAACGGGCGACATCGTCGGACCGGCCGCGGCCGCCGGTCGCGGCGTCGGCGCCTTCAACGTCATCCAGCTCGAACACGCCCAGGCCATCGTCGCCGGCGCGGAAGCCGCCGGCAGCCCGGTGATCCTCCAGGTCAGCGAGAACACCGCCCGCTACCACGGCGCCCTCGCCGCGATCGGCACCGCGACCCTGGCCGTCGCCCGCGCCGCCGCCGTCCCCGTCGCCGTCCACCTCGACCACGCGACCTCCGCCGGACTCGTCGAGGAGGCCGTCGCGCTCGGCTTCTCCTCCGTCATGTACGACGCCTCCACCCTGCCGTACGAGGAGAACCTCCGCGCCACCGCGCGGGTACGGGCCCGGTGCCACGCCTCCGGCGTATGGGTCGAGGCCGAACTCGGCGAGGTCGGCGGCAAGGACGGCGTGCACGCCCCGGGCGCCCGCACCGACCCGGCCGAGGCCGCCGACTTCGTCGCCGCCACCGGCGTGGACGCCCTCGCCGTCGCCGTCGGCACCTCGCACGCCATGGCCACCCGCGACGCCGCCCTCGACTTCGGCCTCATCGCGGCCCTGCGCGCCCGGCTGCCCGTCCCGCTGGTGCTGCACGGCTCCTCCGGCGTCGGCGACGAGGACCTGGCCACCGCCGTCGCCCACGGCATGACCAAGGTCAACATCGCCACCCACCTGAACCGGGTCTTCACCCGCGCCGCCCGCGAAGTCCTCGACGCGGACCGTGCCCTGGCCGACACCCGCCGCTACCTCGGCGCGGGCCGGACGGCGATGACCCACGAGGTCACCAGGCTCCTGGGGATCCTCGACGCACGGGCGGAGACCGTCGTCTGACGGAACCTCAGCCGCACCCGGCCCCGACCCCGGCCTCATGCCGGGCCTTGCCGCGAGCCCCCCTGCGCGCGGTATCTTGAGGGCGGCGAGGGGTCCGCGACTTCCTTGCCTTTGTCATTCCCGGACCTCTCCCGGGAACACGGGGGAGGGACGACGAGTGGTGCGCGAACGGCTTCGGGCCCGGTTCCGGTACTGGTTCGACGGCACGATGGACCGCGGCACCCCCGCCCTGATCAGCTGGCTGGCCCTCGCCTCGCTGCTGCTCATCGGAGTGGCCTCCACCCTGGTCGTCCTGTTCACCGACACCGACGCCGAGGACAACGGCGGCTGGGCGGGCGTCGCCTGGATGAGCCTCCTGCGCACCCTGGACCCCGGCACCATGGGTGGGGACACCGGCGGCCCGGTCTTCCTCGGCCTGATGCTGGCCGTGACGATCGGCGGCATCTTCATCGTCAGCGCCCTCATCGGCGTCCTCACCACCGGCCTGAACCAGCGGATCAACCAGCTCCGCAAGGGCCGTTCGCAGCTCATGGAGCGCGGCCACACCATCGTGCTCGGCTGGTCGGAGCAGGTCTTCACGGTGGTCGCCGAGCTCGTCGAGGCCAACCAGAGCGAACGCCGCTCCTGCGTGGTGATCCTCGCGGACCGGGACAAGGTCGCCATGGAGGACGCGATCCGCGAACGCATCCCCGAACCGGGACGCACCCGGGTCGTGTGCCGCTCCGGCAACCCGCTCGTCCGCGCCGACCTGGAGCTCGTCAGCCCCGACACGGCCAAGTCCATCATGGTGCTGCCGCCGTCCGGCGACGACCGCGACGTCGACGTCATCAAGGTGCTGCTGCTGCTCAACAGCCGTACCTGGAAGCCCGTCCGCCCCCATGTCGTGGCGGCCGTCCACGACTCGGAGAACCTCGCCGCCGCCCGCCTCGCGGCCGGCGGGACGGCCCTGGTGATCGACGCCGAGGACATCGCCGTCCGCCTCATCGCCCAGGCGCACCGCCAGACCGGCCTGTCGACCGTCTTCAACGAACTGCTCAGCTTCGTCGGCAACGAGTTCTACTTCCGCGACGAACCCTCCCTGGTCGGCGCCACCTACGGGCAGGCGCTGGGCGCCTTCGCCCGCGGCGTGCCGGCCGGGCTGCACAGGAACGACGGCCAGGTCCTGGTCAACCCGCCGACGGACACCGTCATCGCCCCCGGCGACCAGCTGCTCATGGTCGCCGAGGACGACCTCCTGATCCGCCTGGCCGGCACCCCGGCGCCGGTCGTCGAGGCGGCGATCACGACGGCGCCCGTCCAGCCGCCCCACCTCGACCGGACCCTCCTCATCGGCGAGAACTCCCGCACGGCGAAACTGGTCGCCCTCCTCGACAGCTTCGTCGAACCCGGCTCGACCCTCGACATCGCCGCCCCCCGCCGCCCGGAGGCCGCCCTGCACGGGCAACTGGCCCACCTCACCGTCGGGTTCAAGCGCTGCGAGCCGACCCGCAGGTCCTCCCTCGAATCCCTCGACCTGGGCGGCTACCAGCACATCGTGGTGCTCTCCGACGACACCATCGCCCCCGGCCGGGCCGACGACCGCACCCTCGTCACCCTGCTGCACCTGCGGGACATCGAGGTGAGCCTCGGCGACCCGTACTCGATCGTCACGGAGATGCACGACGACGCCAACCGCGAGGTCGCCCAGGTCACCAAGGCCGACGACTTCATCGTCAGCACCAAGGTGATCAGCCTCCTGCTCACCCAACTCACCGAGAACCGGGAGCTGTACGCGGTCTTCGCCGACCTCTTCGACCCGGAGGGCTCGGAGATCTACCTCAAGCCCGCCTGCGACTACGTGGTCCTCGGCGCCGAAGCGAACTTCGCCACCGTCGTCGAGGCCGCCCGCCGCCGCGGCGAGACCGCCATCGGCTACCGCCTCGCCCGGCACGCGGAAGAACCCCCCACCTACGGCATCTTCCTCAACCCGTCCCGCACGGCCCCGCTCGTCTTCGGGGAGCGGGACGCGGTGGTGGTCTTCGCCGAGAGCTAGGGGGTTCCCCGGGGCGCGTGGGAAAGGCCCCGCGCGCCGAACACCGCGGACGGCGCGCAGGGCCCTTCCCGACCGGTGCTCCCCGCGCGGCGAGAGCCACTCCTTCGCGCGGGGCCGGTGGCCGGTGGCCGGTCAGGGCTTCTGGAAGCCGGCGTCCTGGAGGATCTTCTGGGCCTCGGGGGTGCTCAGCCACGCGACGAACGCGGCGGCGGCCTCGGCGTGCTTCGAGTCCTTGAGGGTGGCGGCCGGGTACGCGGCGACGGCGTTCTGGGCGTCGGGGATGTCGACGGCGTCGACCTTGTCCTTCGCGCTCTCGGCGTCCGTCTTGTAGACGAGGCCGGCGTCGGCCTCGCCGAGCTCCACCTTGCTGAGGACGGCGCGGACGTTGGGCTCCTGGGACACCGGCTTCACGGTGATCTTCTGGGCGTCCAGGATCTTCTTGCTGTACTTGCCGGCGGGGACCTCGGGGGCGGCGAGGACGACCTTCAGCTTCGGGTCGGCCAGGTCCTTGAGCTCGTCGACCTTGTGCGGGTTGCCCTCGACGGTGGCGATCACCAGACGGTTCTTGGCGATCACGGTCGGGGTGCCGGTGTCGGCCTTGGCCTTGTCCATCGACTTCGTGTCGGCGGTGACCAGGGCGTCGGCGGGCGCGCCCTGGGCGACCTGCGCGACGAGCTCCTGCGAGCCGGCGAAGGAGAAGGTGATCGTGGTGCCCGGGTGGGACTTCTCGTAGGCGGCGCCCGCGGTCTTGAAGACGTCGGTGAGCGAGGCCGCGGCCAGCACGGTGAGCTTGGTCTCGGGGGCGGCGGACGTGCCGGCGGCCTTCCCCTTGTCCTTGCCGCCGTCGGTGTCGCTGGAGCAGGCGGCGAGCGGGACGAGCAGCGCGGCCGTGACGACGGCGGCGGCGGTACGGCGTCCGGTGAGCGTGCGGGGCAGGGACATGAGTCGGAACTCCTTCGGGACGGAGGGAAGTACTGCTTGAGGGCTCAGGCGTCAGGTGCGGCCGACTTCCACTCCCGGCAGGACTGCATGTGCGACACCGTAGGGCCGTTCCGCTCTCATCTGCAACAAGCATGGAGAACCCTCCATCGCGAATGAGAGGGCAGTCGGAGGAAAGGCCAAGGGGCTCCTCGGGCTTTCCGGGAAGCTCCAGGCCGGGCCGCCGGGGCCTGTGCGTTCGGACGAGAGGCGTTCTCGCCGCCTGGCATGGCATCTACGATGGATCGTCTCGTATTCACCTTGCGCATGTGAGGTGGAGACGCGCGTTCACCGGCGCACATTCCTCAGGGGGCAAGGAGTTCCGCATGCAGGTCGACCATCTTCTCCGCCTCGACCGTCTCGACCTCTCCCTGGTCTGGGGGGACCGGGCCCTGCTCGGCCAGGAGGTCGGCGGGGTGACGGCCACCGACCTGGAGGACCCGGCGCGGTTCCTGGAGGCCGGCGAGATCGTGCTCAGCGGACTGGTCTGGTGGAGCCGCGAGGGCGACCCGTCCAAGGCCGACCGCTTCGTGTCGGCGCTCAGCTCGGCGGGCGCGGTGGCCCTGCTCGCCGGGGAGGAGACCCACGGCGGGGTGCCGGAGGAGGTCGTCGACGCCTGCCGCCGGCACCGCGTCGCCCTGCTCGCCGTCCCCGCGCACACCAGCTTCCGGGCGGTCACCGAGGCCGTCTACCTGCGCCAGTGGGGCGAGCTGAGCCGCCGCCCCACCGACCTCTACGCGCTGCCCGAGAACGTCCGCGCCGACCTCGACCGCGCCCTCGAACACGGCGCCTCCGCGGCCGAGTTGACCGACCGCGCCTTCGCCCACCTCGGCACCCCCGACTGCCACCTGCTCACCGCCAGCGGCCGTACCGTCGCCCGCACCGGCGGCGCCGCGCCGCTGCCGCCCGGGCAGGCCGTCGAGCTCCTGCGCGGGACGCGCGGCACCACCGTCCGCGTCGAGGGCGACGCCGACACCGCCTTCGACGCCTGGCACCTGCACCTGCCCGAGGAGGGGCAGGTCCCGCCCCGGGTCCTCCAGGAGATCGCCGAGCTCCTCGGCCGTCACCGCCGCCGCGAGGACCGCCGGCGCGCGACGCGCGCGACGGCCTCGGCCGAACTCGTCGCCGCCGTGGGCGCCGCGTACCCCGACGCGACCCGGGTCCGGGGCGCCCTCACCGCCTGCGGCCTCGCCGACGGGCACGCCCACACGGTGGTCGTGGCGAGCCTGGCGCCGGCCGCCGGGCCCGGCCGGCTCCCCGCCCGGAGCGCGCGGACGGAGCGCGCCGGGGCGGGCGGAGGGGACGGGGCCGGCGAGGCCGCCGCCGCTCTCGCGGAGGCGCTGAGCCACCTTCCCTCCGGCGCCTTCGCCGCCGTCGTCGCCGGGTGTCCCGGCGGCGAGGCGGTGGCGGTCCTCGCGCACGACGTGGACGCCGGGGCGGAGCTGCGGGCGGTGCTCGACGCGGTGTGGCCGCTGGTGCACGCCTGCCGGCCCGGGGCCGCCCTGCACGCCGGGGTCGGCGAGCCCGTCACCGGTCCGGGCGAGCTGAACGCGGCGCTCGCGCAGGCCCGTCACGCGCTGGCCGCCGCCCGCGCCGGCGCGCCCTCGGCGCAGCGCGTCGCCGGCCTCGACGACCTGCGGGGCCTGGACACCCTGGTGGCCGGCATCCCCGCCGCCGTACGGGAGGTGTACAGCACGACGGTCCTCGGCCCGCTCCTCGGGCCCGGCCGGGCCTCGCACGCGACGCTCCTGGAGACCCTGGAGGTCTTCCTCGCGCACAACTGCTCCTGGGCCAGGACCGCCGAGGCCCTGCACCTGCACGTGAACACGGTCCACTACCGCATCGAGCGCGTCGAGGCCCTCACCGGCCGCGACCTGTCCCGGCTCGACCACAAACTCGACCTGCGCGCCGCCCTGTTGTGCCGCTGAGGCGGCCGGCGGGCGGGGCCGGGTCAGGGCAGGCCGACGTGCACGCTGGTCGACTTCACCCGCGCGGTGACGGTGATCCCGACGGCGAGCCCCAGCTCCTCGACCGCCTCCCGCGTCACCAGCGACACGAGCCGGTGCGGGCCGGACTGCACCTCGACCCGCGCGGCCACGTCGTCGACCCGTACCGCCGTCACGATCCCCACGAACGCGTTCCGCACCGACGTCGGCACGTCGTCCTCGGGCACCGCGTGCGGTCCGGCGCCGCGCGCCACGGCGAAGCGGGCCAGATCGGCGCCCTCGACGGCCCGGGCGCCCGCCGCGTCCCGCGCGAAGGGGAGCCGCCCGCCGTCCGCCCAGCGGCGCACGGTCTCCGCACTCACACCGAGCAGTTTCGCGGCCTGTCCCATGCTGTACGACGGCACTGCGGCACCTTCTCACTCGATGGTGTGGAAAGCGGCCCCGGGACCCTTCCAGGCGTCTTCGGCCGATGGGCGAAGCCTAGACTTCCCGCTCATGTCGCTCTGGCTGCTCAACCATTTCAGCACCCTCACCCTCACCCTGGTCACCGTCGGCGGGACCATCGTCCTGGCCGTCGCCGGCAGCGTGCTGGCCCGCCGCCGGTACCCGTCGCTGGCCGAGGGCGAGCACAACGACATGGTGGGCGTGACGCTGGGGATGTTCGGCGCGATCTACGGGATCATCCTCGCCTTCGTCATCGTCACGCTCTGGACGCAGCTGGACAACACGCAGACCATCGTCGCGACCGAGGCCACCGACGTCGCGCTCATCGCCCGGGACGCCGCCGCCTTCCCGGCCCCGGTCCGCGCCGACGTCGACGCCGCGCTCAGCGGCTACGTCCACGCGGTCGTGGAGGACCAGTGGCCCAAGATGCGCGCGGGGCAGCCGAGTTACGGCGCCACCGGCGAGAAGCTGCAGGCCGTCTTCGACGCGCTCCAGGCGTACGAGCCGAAGACCGCCCGCGAGGAGGTCTTCTACGAGGAGGCCGTCGGCCGCCTCAACGACGTCGCCGGGCAGCGCCGGGCCCGCCTGACCATGGCGGAGCAGGAACTCCCGCCGCTGCTCCAGGTCCTGGCCTTCGGCGGCGCGCTCGTCCTGGTCCCCCTCACCTTCCTGTACGGCATGCGCCGCCTGCGCATCCAGCTGCTCTTCGTCTCCGCCGTGGCCGGTCTCGTCGGCTTCAGCCTGCTGCTGGTCTTCGTCCTCGACCGGCCCTTCGCCGGCGACCTGAGCGTGAGCCCGGCACCGTACAAGGAGGGAGCGCTCGCCGCGTACTGGAGCGGGCCGGCCGCCGCGGACCCGGCCGTCCGGGCCCGCGGCCAGGGCGGCCCGTAGGAGGCGAGCTCCCCCCTGCGGCCGCCCCGGGGCCCGGCGTCAGGCCACCCCGCGGATCCGGGTGACGAGGAGACCGCCGAGGAGGATGACCAGGGCCGCGGCGACGTACAGGCCCGTGTAGCCGCCGAGGTGCGCGATGACCGGTGCGGCGAGCGCGGGCGCGAGGACCTGGGGGCCCGAGTTGGCGATGTTGATGACGCCGAGGTCCTTGGCGCGGTCGGCGGCCCGTGGCAGCACCTGGGTCACCAGGGCCTGGTCGACGGCGAGGTAGATCCCGTACCCGGCACCCAGGACCGCCGCCGCCACCAGGGCGGACGGCCAGGTGTGCAGCAGGGCGAGCAGCAGCGCGGCGGCGGTCATGACCACCGAGCACACCACGACGAAGCCCTTGCGGCGCCCGACCCGGTCGGAGAACGCGCCGACGGGGATGGCGGTGGCCGCGGCGCTGAGCGTGTAGACCCCGGTGAGGATCAGCACGCCGGTGCCGGGATCGGCGTAGTGGACGGCGTCGGCGAGGAAGTAGAACAGGTAGAGCGTGCCGAGGGCGTTGCCGAGGTTGATCAGGAAGCGGCTCAGCCAGGCCCACCCGAAGTCCGGGTACCGCCGGGGGCTGACCCAGAAGGACCGTGCGAACGCGCGGGCGTCGAAGGCGGGGCGCAGCTCCCGGGGCAGCGCCGGTTCGCCGTGGCGCAGCACGAACGGGAGGGCCAGGGCGACGGTCAGCACCGCGAGGGTGACGTACCCGGGCCCGACGCCCGTGACGAGCAGGGTGGTGATCAGCGCGCCGAGGACGAGGCCGATGGACTGCATGAGGCCGGTCCAGCCCGAGACCTGCGCGCGCTGGGCGAGCGGCACGCGGTCGGCGATCGGGGTGGTGACCCCGGCCAGCATCGCGTTCAGGCCCGCCTGCGCCAGGCACCAGCCGACGGCGACCCCGGCGACGGTGTGCTGGCTCGCGGTGAACACGAGCCCCGCCGCCCCGGCGACCGCGCCGCCGAGCGTCCAGGGGCGGCGCCGGCCGAACCGGCTCGTGGTCCGGTCCGACCAGGCGCCCGCGAGCGGGTTGACGAGGACCGCGACGAGCGCGCCGAGGCCCGTCACGAGCGAGAGCGCGGTGTTCTTGTCCTGCGGGTCGATCCGCTCCAGCTGGAGCGGCAGCAGGATCTGGATCGGGGTCATGAAGGCCATGAAGACGGCGAGGGTGGCCAGCGAGAGGCCCACCGTCCAGCCGGCCCGGACGGGGACGGTGGGCTCCCCGAGGAGGGCCGCGCCGCCGCCCCCGGCCGCCGGGTCCGCGCCCACCGCCGCGTCCCCTCTGGTCTTCGCGGCCTCAGTGGCCCCCACGGCCTCTGAGGCCCTCGTTCCGCTCGGGCCTCTCGGGCCCTCCGTGTCGGCCATCCCGGCTCCCTCGCTCATGCCCGCTGGGCGGCGATCAGGGCGCGGTACCACTCGAAACTCGCGCGCGGCGTGCGGAGTTGGGTGGCGAAGTCGACCTCGACCAGGCCGAAGCGCTGGTGGTAGCCCTCGGCCCACTCGAAGTTGTCCAGCAGGGACCAGGTGAAGTAGCCGCGCACGTCGACCCCTTGCTCCATGGCCCCGGCGATCGCGGCGAGGTGTCCGGCGAGGTAGTCGACGCGCGCCCGGTCGTCCGTCCCGGCCGGCTGCGAGCAGCCGTTCTCGGTGATCCACACCGGGGGCAGGGCGGCGCCGTAGCGGGCCTTCAGGCCGGTGAGCAGCTCGGTGAGCCCGTCGGGGACGACCGGCCAGCCGAACGAGGTCCGCTCGTACGCCTCTTCGGGCTCGGCGAGGTCGAAGGGCAGGCCCAGCGACGGGTCGACGGGGGCGGTGATCCAGCTCGGGTTGTAGTAGTTGACGCCGAGGCCGTCGAGCGGGGCGGCGATCGTGGCGAGGTCGCCGTCGCGCACCAGGCCGCCCCAGGTCGGGTCGGGCATGCCGTACGCCGAGAGGTCGGGGTAGGTGCCGGCCAGGACCGGGTCGTTGAAGAGGCGGTTGTGCAGGTTGTCGTACGCCTCGGCGGCTGCCGCGTCCGCCTCCGAGCGGGCGTCGGAACGCAGCCTGACCGGGGTGCAGTTGTTGGCGACCAGCACCTGCGCGTCCGGGACGGCGGCCCGCAGCGCGGCGGCCGCGAGTCCGTGGCCGAGGAGCTGGTGGTGGGCGACCGGCAGGGCGTCCAGCATGAGGGTGCGGCCGGGGGCGTGGACGCCGAAGGCGTAGCCGAACGACATGTGCACGAAGGGCTCGTTGAGGGTGATCCACCGCTTGACCCGGTCGCCGAACCGTTCGGCGACCACGGCCGCGTACTCCCCGAAGCGGTGGGCCGTGTCGCGGTTCAGCCAGCCGCCCTCGTCCTCCAGGGCCTGGGGCAGGTCCCAGTGGAACAGGGTCGGGGTGGGCTCGATCCCGGCGTCGAGCAGGGTGTCGACCAGCCGGTCGTAGAAGTCGAGGCCGCGCGGCTCCACCTTGCCGGCGCCGGTCGGCAGGACGCGCGGCCAGGAGAGCGAGAAGCGGTACGCGTCGAGGCCGAGCCGGCGCATCAGCCCGACGTCCTCGCCGAACCGGTGGTAGTGGTCGCAGGCCACCTCGCCGGTGTGCCCGTCGCGGACCGCGCCGGGGCGGCGGACGAAGGTGTCCCAGATCGAGGCACCCTTTCCGTCCTCGTCCGCCGCGCCCTCGATCTGGTACGCGGCGGTCGACGCACCCCAGACGAAGTCCGCCGGGAACGAGGGGAGTCGGGTGGGGTCGGTGGAGCTGGGAGTCACGGGCACCTGCCTTCATCGCACTGATGCGGGGTCGCACACGTTCGGCCGCATGGGTGCGCGGCGGGCCGCAACATAACATGAACTCCTGTTCATGTTCTATGGATGCGCGCGCGACGGAGGCCCGGCTTCCCCCAGGACCGGGCCCCTCAGGGCCGGGCCGCCTCGGGGCCGTCCTCCCGCAGGGCGTCCTCGCTCAGGACCGGGCCGCCTCCGTCAGGCGTCTGCGCAGGTCCTCCCAGTAGAAGTCCAGCATCCGCTTCAGTTCGTCCACGGTCTCGCGGTCCGGCTCGCCCTCGCCCTTGAACACCTCGTGCAGCACGGCGTTGGCCGCCCACACCACCATGTGGGTCGCACGCCGGGCCGGCTCCCCGCCGGGGGCCCCCGTCAGGTGCTCCACGATGCGCTGGAGGCCGGCGGCGACCAGCGTGTTGCTCGCCTCGTCGGCCCGCGCGAGCTCGGGGCTGAGGTGCCGCCCGGCCCACAGCGCCATGCCGCCCGGCTGGGCGCGGAACAGGTCGGCGTACACGTCGACCATCGTGCCGACCAGGTCCGGCAGCTCGTCCGCCAGCGCCCGCTCGACCAGCTCGTCGATGGCCCGCTCGAAGCCCTCCAGGTAGCGCCGCCCGAGCGCGTCCACGACGGCGCTCTTGTCGGAGTAGAACTGGTAGATGCTGCCGACCGGCGCGCCCGACTCCTCGGCGATCCGGCGCATGGTCAGGGCCTCGTACCCCTCCTGGGAGAGGATCCGGTCGGCCGCGGCGAGGATGGCCTCGACCCGCGCCCGGCTGCGTGCCTGCCGCGGCTGCCTGCGCAGGCCCGGCTCCGGTGCTTCCGTCATCACGTGCTTCCGGTCGTCCGATGGGGCGGCGGCGCCGTGCTGGCGCGCACGACGAGCCGGGGTTCGATGGAGCGCGGCTCGGGGACGGAGCCGGGGGCGGCGATGCGGCCGAGGAGGTGGGTGACGGCCTGGGCGCCGATCTCCTCGAAGGGCTGGGCGACGGTGGTCAGCGACGGCGAGCAGTACTCGGCGAGCTCGATGTCGTCGAAGCCGATCACCGAGACGTCGTCCGGCACCCGGCGGCCCGCCTCGTGCAGGGCGCGGACCACGCCGAAGGCCATCTCGTCGCTGGCCACGAACACCGCCGTGACGTCGGGGATCCGGGCGAGCACGAGCCCGTTGCGGTAGCCCGAGCCGGGCGTCCAGTCGCCTTCGAGCGGCGGCGGTACGGAGCGCCCCGCGTCCTGGAGGGCGGACCGCCAGCCGTCCCGGCGCAGGCCCGCCTCCAGCCACTCGCCGGGACCCGCGATGTGCCAGACCGTCTCGTGCCCGAGGTCCAGCAGGTGCCGGGTGGCCATCCGCGCGGCCTCGGCCTGGTCGAGGGCGACGACGGCCGTGGCGTCGGTGCGCGAGCCGTCGGTGGTGAGGGTGGGGGTGCCGCGGGTGAGCTGCTCGATCCGGGGGCTGCTGTGGATCAGCGGCACCGAGAGGATGATCCCCTCGACGCCCTGCTCGGCCAGCCGGGACAGCGCGTTCTCGATGGCGAAGGTGTCGAGCGAGGTCGTGGTGGCGGTGCTGACGGCGTACCCCGCCGCGCGGGCCGCGTTCTCGATGCCCGTCGTGACGGCGGCCCGGGAGTAGAAGTTGGTCTGCAGGGTCACCACGCCGAGGGTGCGGCTGCGCCCCGAGGAGAGCGCGCGGGCGGCGTTGTTGCGCCGGTAGCCGAGCTGTTCGACGGCGGCCAGCACCTTCGCCCGGGTCCGCTCCTGCACGTTGGGGTGCCCGGCGAGCGCCCGCGAGACCGTCTGCGCCGAGACTCCGGCGACCCGTGCCACGTCCGCCATCCCCGGCTGGCGCGCGCCTTCCACGGTGCTCCGTCTGCCCATCGTTCCCCTCCCGCCGTCCGCCGCCGATCGTAGCGCCCCGGGCTCGGGGCACCCAGGGTCGGTGCCGACGGTTGGCATCGATAACAGTCTCTGCCATAGTTCGGCCAGCGCCGGGAGGCCGAACAGCCTTGTGCGGCACCGTCGTTGTCGAGGGCAGCGGAGAACGACCCGCCGTTTCCCCGATTTGGCATCGATAACATCCCGGCTTCAGCACCGCGAGTCGCGTCACCGACCTGACCCCTTCACCCGAGGAGTACTCGTGAAAGCTCCGCGCAGCAGACTCGTGAGCGTGCTCGCGGCGGCGGCCCTGGCCGTCGCCGCCGGCAGCTCGCTCGCGGCGACCCCGGCCGCCTCGGCCGCCCCGGCGAGCCCGGCGGCCCAGGCGGCCCCGTCGGCGGCCACGTACACCGTCACCGTCGGCGCGAAGGGCTCGTGGAACCGCCCGGACGACACCCCGGCGAGCCCGTACCTCGACAAGGACGGCACCTTCTACTACCAGCAGGCCCACGCGCTCTACGGCGCGAACGACGGGCGCAGCTGGACCTTCTACACCGGCACCGACTTCGACACCGCCAACCGCTCCGGCACCCTCAGCGACGCGGTGAACCCCGCCAACGCCAACGACCGCAACAACGACACCACCTGGCGCTGCAACAACAGCCCCACCGGCGTCGAATCCACCCAGGCCCCCGCCGGCAGCGGCTACGCCCACCGCAACTACTGCGACCTCACCGGCCTGTGGGTCGACCCCGACACCGGCGACTGGTACGGGCTCGTGCACAACGAGTTCACCCCGCAGCCCTTCGGCGACGGCCTCCACTACGACGGCATCGACTACGCCGTCTCCAAGGACCAGGGGAAGACCTGGACCGTCAAGGACCACGTCATCACCTCGCCGTACAGCACCAAGCGCGGCGACACCACGGCCTTCCCTCAGCAGACCTACCACTACGGCACCGGCGACCCGCGGCTCTTCGTCGACACCGCGTCCGGCTACTTCTACGTCTTCTACGGCTCCCGGATCGTGGACAAGGGCGGCAGCTGGCGCGCCTTCTACGGGCACGTGGCCCGGGCGCCCATCGCCGGCAAGATGGCGCCGGACTCCTGGAAGAAGTGGTACGGCGGCGCCTGGACCGAGGCCGGCGTCGGCGGGCGCGAGAGCACCATGGTCCCGGTCGGCGCGGGCAGCACCACCGGATACGTGCCGACGGCCAAGGAGTACAGCCCGTCCACCGGCGGCACGGTCGCCCAGCAGGTCGCCGCGGGCCAGACGCCCGCCACCTCCCCGCTGTTCGTCATGGACATCACGTACAACGCCTACCTCGGGCTCTACATCGGCGAGCCGCAGGGCGTCGACCAGAGCGGCAACGCCCCGCAGGAGCTGTACGCCACCGACGACCTGACCACCCAGAAGTGGTTCCGGCTCGGCGACACCGGCGGGTACCGGACGGCGTCCTGGTACCGCTGGTTCCTCGACAGCGGCAGCCGGACGAGCTCCGGGACCGTCGGCAAGGACTTCCGCGCGTACTGCTCCTTCGGCTGCTCCGGCGGCGCGAGCGGCGAGTACGTCAACCTGAGCATCGGTACGAGCGCCCCCGCCGCCCCTGTCGACACCACCAGGACGTACCGGATCGGCAGCGCCGCCGGACGGGTCCTCGCCCAGGTCCAGGGCGGCTCCACGACCACCTCCGTGGCCGCCGCCACGGGCTCCGCGCTCGAATCCTGGACCTTCACCGCCAAGGGCGACGGCTCCTACCGGATCGCCAACGCCGCCACCGGGCAACTCCTCGGCGTCCCCGCCACCGCCCCGACGGGCCGCGCCTGGGGCACGAAGCCCACCGTCACCCCGGCCGGCCCCGGCGGCTCCACCACCGGCCAGGAGTGGTTCGTCATCCGCGGTGCCGGCGCCACGGACAACGCGCCCACCGGCACGTACAAGCTGGTCAACCGCTACAGCGGGCTCGTCGTCGGCCTGTCGGGCGCCACCGGCCGCACCGCCGAGACCACGCCCGTCCGCGCCTGGACCGACACCACCGGCAGCACGGTCGGCGCCGGCCGCACGGCCGGCGAACAGACCCTGACGCTCACCCCGACCGGCCAGGTCCCGGGCGGCGGCTCCCTCGACGGGGTGCGCACCGTCACCACCGGCGGCAAGGCCCTCGACGACCCGGACCGCAGCACCGCGAACGGCACCCAGCTCATCACCTGGACCGCGAACGGCGCCGCCAACCAGAACTGGACCTTCACCCGCCAGACCGACGGGAGTTACGAGCTGAGGAACGGGCACTCCGGCAAGTGCGCCGACGTCGAGAGCGGCTCCGCGGGCGCGGGCGCCAAGGTCATCCAGTGGACCTGCCACGGCGGCCCCAACCAGCGCTGGACCGCCACCCGCCTCGCGAACGGCACGTACACGCTCGCCTCGCTCGGCAGCGGCCTGCTCCTGACCACGGCCACCACGTCCGACGGCTCACCGGTCACCCAGCAGGCGGACACGGGGAGTTCACGCCAGCAGTGGACGATCGGCTGAACCGCTGAACCGCTGAACCGCTGAACCGCTGAACCGCTGAACCGCTGAACCGCTGACGCATGGCGCGCCGGCCGTCGTGGCGCCGGGCACCCGCCCCGGGGTCGCGGCGACCGGCGCGCCTTCCGTGTGCGCTGACCAGCCGCCCGCCCCAGGCGCCCGCTCCCTATAGTTGGTCATGTGCCTGACAGTCGTGGCGCTGTGCCACTCCCATGAACGGCACCACACCCCGAAGGGAGCGATCAGCGCATGACCAGCCCTGAGAGCACGGGACCCGCCTACGACGTCGTCATCAGCGGTGCCAGCCTCGCCGGCAGCGCCGCCGCCGTCCTGCTCGCCCGCCGCGGCGCCCGGGTCGCCCTGCTGGAACGCCGCTCGGACCCCGCGGCGTACAAGGTGCTCTGCACCCACTCGATCACCGCCAACGCCTTCCCCGTCCTGGACGAGCTCGGCCTCGTCCCCGCCCTGGAGAAGGCCGGCGCCGTCCGCAACGAGGCCCGCTGGTACACCCGTTGGGGATGGATCGAGCCCCGGGCCGCGCCCGGCGGGCCCGAGCTGCCGTACGCGTACAACGTCCGGCGCAGCGTCCTCGACCCGATGATCAGGGCCCGCGCGGCCGAGACCCCCGGCGTCGACCTGCTCCTCGGGTACCAGGTGACCGGGCTGCTGCGGGAGGACGGGCGCACCGCGGGGGTGCGCGCGTCGACCCCCGACGGCGAGCGCGAGCTCCGGGCCCGTCTGGTGATCGGCGCCGACGGCAAGGACTCGGCCGTGGCGAAGTTCGCCGGGATGCCCGCCCGGCAGCACGAGAACGGCCGCTTCGGCTACCTCGCGCACTTCCGCAACCTGCCGCTGGAGGGCGGGATCGGCCAGACGTGGTTCCTGGAACCCGACATGGCGTACGCCTTCCCCAACGACGACGGGGTGACCGTCCTCGCCGTCCTTCCGGACAAGAAGCGGCTGTCCGCCTTCCGGGAGGACCTGGAGGGCAGCTTCCTCTCCTTCGTCCGCGCCCTTCCCGAGGCGCCGCCGATCGACTCCGCCGAGCGCGTCTCGAAGATCATCGGCACCGTGAACTACCCGCTGCACAGCCGCAGGCCGGCCGCTCCGGGCGTCGCGCTCATCGGCGACGCCGCCCTCACCGGCGACCCCCTGTGGGGCGTGGGATGCGGCTGGGCCCTCCAGTCGGCGCGCTGGCTGACGGACGCGATCGCCCCCGCCCTGACGGGCGGGGGAAGGGCCGGGGGTGCCTTCGACGCCCTCGACAAGGCCGTGGAGTCCTACGCCCGCGGCCACCAGCGCCGGCTCCGCGGCCACCAGCAGCTCGCCGTCGACTTCGCCTCGTCCCGGCCGTTCAATCCCGTGGAACGCCTGGTCTTCTCGGCGGCGGCCCGGGACGAGGCGATGGCCCGGCACATGTACCTCTTCGCCTCCCGCCTGATCGGCCCGCTGCGCTTCCTGAACCCCGCGATCGTCGCGAAGGCCGCCGCGATCAACCTCAGGCACCGGCGGGCGGTCGCGCGGACGACGGGCTGACCCCGCCGCCGGCGCGACCGCCACCCGCCGCCCGCCGCCCGCGCGAACGCCGCCCCCGGCCTACCCGGAGATCTCGATGACCCCGTCACCGGCCGATGCCGGGGCCGGCACCGCCGCGGCCTGAGCCGTGGCCTTGGCCGGCTTCTGCCCCGTGATGCCCTGGAGGAGCGCGGCGAGGTCGACGCCGGTGGTCGAGGACAGCAGCTCCATGCCCTGGGCGACGTTGTCCGTCACGGTACGGGTCAGACTGCCGGCGCCGTCGGTCGAGATGACGGTCAGCTTGTCCACGGCGGACAGCGGCTCGGACGCCTTGGCGACGATCTGCGGCAGCGCCTCCACCATCATCTGGAGCATCGCCGCGTCCCCGTACCGGTCGAACGCCTCCGCCTGCTTCTGCATCGCCTCGGCCTGGGCCGCGCCCTTCGCCGCGATGGCCGCGGCCTCCGCGTCGCCCTCCAGGCGGACGGCGTCGGCGATGGCGGCACGGCGGGCGCGCTCCGCCTCGCCGCGCTTGACGCCCTCGATGGCCTCGGCCTCCGCCAGCGCCTGACGGCGCTGCTTCTCGCCCTCACCGGTCAGCCGGGACCGCGCGGCCTCCGCCTCGGCCGCCGCGATCGCGGCCAGCCGCTCGGCCTCCGCCTGCTTGACCCGGGCCACCCGCTGCGCCTCGGCCTGCTGCTCCGCCTCGTACCGCTTGGCGTCGGCGGGCTTGCGGACCTGGGTGTCGAGCTGCCGGTCCGTCAGGGCGGCCTGCCGCTCGGCGACCTTCTCCTGCTCGCTCAGGATCTGCTGCTGCCGGGCCGCCTCGGCCAGCGGACCCGCGGCGTTGGCCTGGGCCGCCGCCGCGTCGGTCTCGGCCTTGATCTCGGCCTGCCGCAGGTACAGCGTGCGCTGCGCGACCGCGATCTCCTCCTCCGCCTTGAGCCGGGCCTGCTCGGCCGCCCGCCGGGCGCTCGCCTCGGCGATGTCGGCCTCCTGCTTGGCGCGGGCGGCCTCCGGCCTGCCGAGGTCCTCCAGGTAGGAGCCCTCGGTGGTGATGTCCTGGATCTGGAAGGCGTCGAGCACCAGGCCCTGCCCGGACAGGCTCGCCTCCGCCTCCTCGGCGACCTGCCCGGCGAACGCGGCCCGGTCGCGGATGATGTCCTCGACCGACATGCGGCCGACGATCGAGCGCAGCGCGCCGGACAGCACCTCCTGGGTGAAGCCGACGATGCCGTCCTGCTGCATCAGGAAACGCTGGGCCGCGGCGCGGATGGAGTCCTCGGTGCCGCCGACCTTGACGATGGCGACCCCGTCCAGGTTGGCCTTGACGCCGCGCAGGGTGACGGCGCCGCGCACGGCGATGGGGATGTGCCGGCTGGACAGGTCGAGGCTGAACTTCTGCTGCACGAACGGGATGACGAAGACGCCACCGCCGACCACGACCTTCTGGCCGCTGTTGTCGGTGAACACCTGCCCGGTGTCCGGATCGGTGGACTTCTTGCCGCGGCGGCCCGTGACGATGAACGCCTCGCTGGGACCGGCGACCTTGTACCGGGTGATGACGACGAGACCGAGCAGGACGAGCAGGACGACGATGCCCACGACGGCCAAGAGGACAGGGCTCATGACGAGAGACCCCCTTCGAGCGGAACGGAACAGAACAGGCGGGGGAGGGAGCGGGAGGAGAGAGGAGCAGCGAGGCGGGAATGGGGACGGCGCCGTACGCGGCAGCCGTCAGCGTTCGACCGGGCGGACCGTGACCGACGTGGACGAGAGCACGCCCTCGACCCAGACCTCGGCTCCGCGCGCGACGGGCGCGTCGGCCTTCGCGGCGTACTTCACCGGCTGTCCGGCGAGCCGGAGCAGCACCTCGCCGTAGCCGCCGGCCGGAATGGCGGTGACGACGGAACCGGAACTCCCGGTGAGGTCCTCGCCCTTCGGCGCGGTCGCGCCGCCGTCGCGCATCAGCGCCCGGCTGAACCGGCCCACGCCCCAGGCCACACCGGCCCCCGCGACGGCCCCCGCCCCCGTGGCGCCGGCGGCCCCCAGGCCGGTGGTCCCGAGGACGATCGCCCCCGTGAACCCGAGCGCCGACACGAAACCGGCGATCGCCGGCAACGACAGGAACCCGTCGAGCCCTCCGCCGAGTCCCTCCAGGGCCCCGCCGAAGCCGTCGAGGACGCTCTCCAGCACTCCGTCGAGGAGCAGGCTCAGGACGAGCAGCACGAGACCGCCGATGCCGAGACCGAGAAACCATGCCATGCCCCTGCCCCCTTCGGCCGCGGTGCGCTGTCTGCCGTCAGATGAATCGTTTCATCGATCCGGGGGAGGACGCATTGCCGGACTCCGGCAATCTTTACGCGTTCTTGATGCCGCCTCACAGCTCCCGTTCCGGCCAGCCCAGCAGGCGGGCGCCGATGACGGCGGTCTGGAGTGTGTACCGCTGCGTGGGGTCGGCGGGGTCGACCCCCGTCAGACGGTGGATCCGGTCGAGCCGGTACGTGACGGCCCGCACGCTCAAGGACAGACGGCGGGCCGCCTCGGTGGTGACGCAGCCGCTGTCGAAGTAGGCGGTCAGGGTGTCCAGGAGCGGCCGGGCGCCGCCCCGGGCCTGCCGTACGGGGCCGAGCACGGTGCTCACGAGGTCGGCCATGGCCTGCCGGTCGCGCGTCAGGACCGGATAGACCAGCAGGTCCGCGGCGTGCAGCACCGGCCCTTCGAGCCCCATGCGCGCGGCCAGGTCCAGGGCGTTGAGGGCCTCCTCGTACGAGTGGACGACCCCGCCCGGCCCCGGATGCGCCCGCCCGACGGCGACCAGGCCGCCGCCGTCGGTCGCCGCGTACGCCTGCTTGGCGAAGTGACCGAGCACATCGGGCTCGTCGGCGGGCGCGACGCAGATCAGCCGCCCGTCCTTCGTGGTCAGCAGGATGCGCCGGTCGCCGAACCGGGCGAACAGCGAGGACTCGACGGCCCGGGAGACCGGGAACCCGTCGCCGTACGGCTCCGGCCCCTGGGCGACGGCCACCGCGTGCGCGTGCGAGAGCAGCAGCCCGAACCGCTCGGCCCGCTCCGCGAGCCGCCCCAGATCGCTCCGCCCGTACAGCAGGTCGTCGATGAACTCGCGCCGCGCGGCCTCCTCCTGCCGTACGGCCAGGGTCTGCGCCCGCTCGTGCCCCTCCGCGAACGCGTCGACCGCCTGCTCGACGGCGGCGAGCAGCCGACCGTCGTCGGCCCGTCCACCGCCCGGCCGCACCTGCCGCGCGGCGGCAAGATGGGCCCGGACGAGGAACCGCAGCCCCAGCCCGGCCTCCGCCGCCCGCTCCCCGCGCGCCCGCAGCGCCTCCAGCTCCTCACGGGTCAGCCGCCGGCCCGTGGCACAGACACCGGCCAGCACCTCGGCATACCCCTCCAGGTACTCCTCCACCGGCATCCGTTCCGCCATGACCTCTCCCCGTGACCCCGTCCGCGACCTGCGACGGTTCTCCGACGCGCGGTCATCAAGGGTGGCACGGGACGGCGGGGACGCCGCCGAGGGGGTGCGCGGCGGGCGGCTCGGGGCGGCGGCCGGGTCCCGCTACCCGCTCTCCGTCTCCCCGAGGTCCAGCTCGGCCCACACCGTCTTGCCGTCCTCCCGGTACCGCACGCCCCAGCCGGTGGCGAGCGCCGCGGTGATGTGCAGGCCGCGGCCGCCCTCGTCCACGGCCTTGGCGTGCCGGAGGTGGGGCGCGGTCAGGGCGGCGTCGTCGACCTCGCACACGAGCGTCGTCTCACCGCGGATCAGGCGCAGGGTGATCGGCGCGGTGCCGTAGCGGACGGCGTTGGTGACGAGTTCGCTGACGACGACCTCGACGGGGTACGTGTCGGCGTCCGGCCACCACTCCCGTACCCGCCGCTCGGCCTGCCGTCGCGCGGGGCCCACGGACCGGAGCTCGGCGGGCACCGGCCAGGCCGCGACGTCCCGCTCCGGCAGCCGCCGGGTACGGGCGACCAGCAGGACGCGGTCGGGGGAGAGCAGCGGGGCGACGTCGTCCGCCATCGCCTCCGGGGCGCGGTGGGGCTCGGCGAGCGCCGTGACGACCTCGGCGGCGGTCGGGCCCTCGTCCCGGGAGCCGGCGGGGGAGGCGAGGCAGATCGTGCTGCCCTCGGGCAGGATCAGGCCGACGCTGGCGAACGGCGGCCCCTCCTCGCCGAGCAGCGGGCCCTCGGCGAGCGGCGCGGTGTCGACCGAGCCGTCCGGGCGGACGATCGTGAGGAGCGAGGCCCCGGCCCGCGCGATGTCGAGCCGCCCGTGGACGGGGTCGTGCACGGCGAAGGTGCAGTGCGCGGTGGGCTCTTCGGCCGTGCCGTGCGGGTCGCCGCGCGGGTCGCCCTGCTCGCGGGCCAGCCGGAGGACCGTCGCGTGCAGGCGGGCGAGGAGCTCGTGCGGGTCGAGGTCGAGCGTGGTGAGGCTGTGCACGGCGGTCCGCAGCCGGCTCATGGTGGCGACCGCGCTCGGTCCCGGGTGCTCGACCTGCCCCACCACCAGCGCCACCCGGGCGCCGGGGAGCGGCAGCGCGTCGCACCAGGACCCGGCGCCGGTGCCCCCGGCCCGGCGCCGCTGGGCGATCTCGGCGGCGCGCTGGGTCTCCCGCTCCTGGCGCAGCGGCCAGGACTGCAGGGCCGTCATGACAGCGTGCTCGCGGGTGAACCGCAGCGCGTTCTCCAGGGCCGTCGCGGCGCGCGTCATGATGCCGTGCGCGAGGTCGAGATCGGCGGGCAGGAACGGTTCGGCGCCCGGCAGCCGCTCGAAGGACACCGCCCCGAAGACCTGCCCCCGTACGGCCAGCGGCGCCACCAGCCGTACCGACTCCTCGCCGGGCACCGGCGCCGGCGCGACCGGGAACGGGTCGCCGAACAGACCCGGCAGCAGCACGGACCCCGCCGCCGGCACCGCCCGGCCCGCGTCCCGGGCCGCTGCGGCGGCGCAGCGCATCAACATGCCTTCCGTACCGGCGAGTTCGGGGTCGCGCCCCTGGAGGACGGCATCGGTCAGGGCCACGACCACCACGTCCGCGAAACCCCCGTCGAGCGCGACGTCGACCAGCTCGCGGGCGGTCCGTTCGACGTCCAGCGTGCGCCCGATCCGCTCGCGCGCCTCGTGCAGCAGCCGCAGCCGGGCGTTGGCCCCCTCCCGTTCGGTCACGTCGACCGTGGTGGCGACCAGACCGACGACCCGGCCCGCGTCGTCGTGGAGCCGGTACACCGACACGGACACGACGTGCTCGCGCCCGGGGTCGGCGGGCGGCCGGCTCCGCACCAGCGCGTCCCGTACGGGCGTGCCCGTCACCAGGACGTCGAGCAGCACGCGCTCGTCGACGGTCACCCCAAGGAGCGCGTACGCGTCGGCGGCCGAACGCCCCACGACCTGCTCCTCGGGCACCCCGCGCATCCCTATGGCCACCGGGTTGACCCGTACGACCCGCAGCTCGGTGTCGAGCACGTGCAGACCCACGGCCGACTGGGTGAACACGGCATCGAGAACGGCTTCCCCCAGCTCCCCGGCACCCCCGACCCGCCTCCCCGCCCGGGCCCCCGTCTCCGCCCCCACCCGCCACGCGCTCTCGCCCGCCCGCTCCATCCACCCCGCTCCTCGCCCCGGTGTCGTCAGCTCACCCTCCATCCTGCGACGTGCCCCGGAGATCGGCACGGCGAGCGAGGCGGAAGCAGGTCAAGCGATTCGACCCAAGATCACCCGTTCCGGTGAACGAGGCACGGGGTGTCGACGCGCGTACAGGCGCTGTGGCGATCATGGCGCCGAGCCACCCCTTCCCCGTCCACCACGAAAGGCGGCACCAGATGAGCCCGAACGGCGAACAGAACGACGCCCCCACCCCCTTCACGGCGAACCAGCAGGCCCAGATCGCGAGTTCGGGAATCTGGGCCTCGGGCACCGAGGTCTCGGCCGACGTCACCGCGTTAACCGAAGCGCTGGTCGCCACGCTGAGCGGTTCCGCCGAGTCGGTGCTGCTGCCGCCCGAGCTGCAGGAGCTCGTCGACCAGGTCAAGGCGAAGGCCACGATCGGCTTCCCGCGGATCACCGCGGACGACGGCGTCCGGCTCTCCGCGTTCAGCATCAGGCTCAACGGCGACGAGCCCCGCCCGGTGGTCGTCGTGCCCTCCGGCTGGACCCCGCTGGGCTGGACGATCTTCGCGTACCTGTACCTGCGCCTCGCCCTGCGCGGCTACCACGTCCTCGCCTACACCCCGCGCGGCATCGGCCAGACCTTCCCCGTCCCGGGCGGCGGCTTCATCGACGCCCCCTTCACGTCCCAGGGCACGGTGGACATCGCCGGGCCCAACGACTGGGCCGACGGCTCCACGGTGATCGACTACGTGCAGGAGCGCTTCGCGCCGAGCAGGGTCGCCTTCCTCGGCGAGTCGTACGGCTCCGGCATCAGCCAGCTCGTCGCGGCCCACGACCCGGCGGGGCGCGTCGACGCCGTGGTGGCGCTGAGCACCTGGGGCGACCTGCAGGCCGCGCTGCTCGGCAACGACACCCGGCACCTGGCGGCGGTCGACGCGCTGGTCGCGTTCACCGGCGGGCCGGAGGAGCGGAAGTTCGACGAGGCGACCCGGCAGCTGCTCGCGGACTTCCGCGCGGGCGTCAACCTGGACGACGTACGGGCCTGGGCGGCGGAGCGCTCGCCGCTCTCGTACATCGACCAGACCAACGCGCGGAACATCCCGACGTTCTACTCGAACACCTGGCACGAGACCCTGTTCCCGGTCAACGGCCTGCTGGCCGCCTTCGAGCGGCTGACCGTCCCCAAGCACCTCAACCTGTGGATCGGCGACCACGCCGCCCCCGAGGGCACCGGACTGACCGTCCCCGGCCCCAACGTCCCCGTGGAGGAGGCCCTCGCCTGGCTCGACCACCACGTCCTCGGCACGAACAACCAGGTGCCCGACTGGGAGCCGGTCAAGAGCCAGGTGATGTTCGAGCCGACCGTCCGCGAGTCCCACAACGACTGGGCCGAGCTGACCACGAGCACCGAGACGCTGTACCTGGGCGCGGCGACGGCCGGACAGGACGGCGCCCTCGGCACGGCCCCGTCCGACGGCTGGCAGGTGTCGTTCACCACCGGCGAGCTGACCGAGGCGAAGGCCGTGGACGAGCTCCTGAAGACCGGCCAGCAGGAGTGGAAGGGCAACCCGAAGACGTACGTGACCGGGAAGTTCGACCGCACCTACCTCGCCACCTGGACCTCCCCGGCCGGCGCCCGCCGGGTGCGCGGCATCCCGCGCGTCCGGCTGGCCGTCACTCCCGCCGGGAACTCCGCGACGCTGGTGGCGTACCTCTTCGACCTCGCCCCCGACGGCACCGCCCGCATCATCACCCACGAGCCGTACACCCTCGTCTCGGACGAGCCCGGCCGGTCCGCCACCGTGTCCTGGGACCTCCAGGCCGCCTCGTACGACGTGGCGGCCGACCACCGGATCATGCTGGTCGTCAACGCCAAGGACGCCCTCTACTCCGACGCCAACCCGGCCCTGGCCACCCTCCGCGTCGGCTCCACCGCCGGCGTCGAGGCCCGCCTCGACCTGCCCCTGGGCTGACCCCTCGCACGCACACGCCCGCCCCGCGTCCTGGTGACAGCGGGGCGGGCGTCGTCGCGTGAGCTCTGCGTCGCGTGAGCCCTGCGTCGGGTCAGATCTGCATCGGGTCAACCGTGTATCGGGTCAACCGTGCGTCGGGTCAGCCCTGCGTCGCGGTGTCCTCGCCCGCCGGCCCGGTGTCCTCGGCGGCGCGCACCTTCTCGCGCATCTTGCGCACCAGCTCCGCCTTCTGGTCGGCCGCTCCCTGGCGGTCCAGGTTGCGGTGCGGGCCGTTGTTCTGCCGCTCGGCGCGGGACTGGCGCTTGCGCTGGCCGCCGCCCTGGCCCACGGGGTTGTTGATGTTCTTGCTGTCGGTCACGGGTTCTCCCGGTGGTGATGTGAAGGTGATCTACGGATTCGTCGGTGGGGGACGGGCGCGGCGACCTCGTGGGACGTCAGCGGGGGCCCGTCACGCTCTCACTCGTAAATCGGCGTCTGGAAGAACATGACAACGACGGTACCCGCTTCCGAGGGCCCCGCGCGCCACGATTTCGCCCCGCCCGGCGTCGGGCGGGGCCAATCGTGGCGCGCGGGGCCCTCGGCCGCTCCCCGTCCCGTCGCGACCTCCGGGGGATCCCGCGGCCGGAGGAACGCGCCGGGTGCTTCACGCGGCCTTGGTCAGGGTGGACCGGTCCGTACGGGGAGCGTGCCGGGCGGTTGCCGTGAGGGCGGTCGGGGTTCCGCGTCCGTCGTGGCGCGGCCACAGGAGGAGGGCGCCGATCGCCCCCGTCACGGCGAGGGCCGCGAGGACGGACCAGGTGACGGTGGAGCCGGCGGTGGCGCCGAGCCAGCCCGCGACGGGATAGGTGATCAGCCAGGCCAGGTGGGACAGGGAGAACTGGGCCGCGAACGCCTCGGGGATCGCGTTCCGGGCCACGGAGGCGCGCAGGACCTTGCCGGTCGGTGTGATGACCAGGGCCATGCCGACGCCGATCACGGTCCAGACGATCGCCGTGCCGGTCCAGGTGAGCAGACCGGTCGCGGTGAGGGCGACGGCGGCGACCGTGCCGGCGGCGAGGACGCCGGCGCCGGTCGTCATGACGGTGCGGGCGGGGATCAGGTCGAGGACGCGGGGCAGCGCGAGGGCGGCCAGGAGGGTGCCGGTGCCGGAGGCGGCGAGCATCCAGGCGACGTCCGACTGCGTGCCGCCGAGTTCGTCACGGACGTGGTTGACGGTGCTGACGACGACGATCGAACCGGCCGCCGCGACCACCAGGTTCAGCGCCATGACGCCGCGCAGCCGTGGCGTCCTGAGGAAGGTCTTGATCCCGGACGCCGCCTTGTCCCACGCCTTGGTGTGACCGCTGGGGCGGGCGTCGGGGATACGGGTCGACAGGACGAGCGCGGCGGAGACGAGGAAGCCGGCGGAGGTGCCCAGGAACAGCCGGTCGAAGCTCAGGAACGTCAGGGCGACGGCGGCCAGTACGGGGCTGAGCAGGCTCTCCATGGTGGAGGCGACCTGGGAGGCGGACAGGGCCCGCGTGTAGTCGGCCTCGTCGGCGACGATGTCGGGGATGACGGCCTGGAACGTCGGGGTGAACGCCGCGGAGGCGGCCTGGAGCAGGCCGATCAGCACGTAGATGTGCCACACCTCGGTGACCAGCGGCAGGGCCAGGACCACCGCGCCGCGGATCGCGTCGAGGAGGAACAGGAATCTTCTTCTGGGAAGCCGGTCGACGTACGCGGCGGCCAAGGGCGCGATGGCCACGTACATGAGCATCTTGATGGTCAGCGCCGTGCTGAGCACGGCGCCGGCGCGCGGACCGGCGAGGTCGTAGGCGAGGAGCCCGAGGGCCACCGTGGTCAGCCCGGTCCCGAACAGGGCGATGACCTGGGCGCCGAACAGATGGCGGTAGTCGCGGATGCCGAACAGACGCATGGCGGGTTCCTTCCGTGTCCATGCGGGGGAGCGCGGCCCCGGGGCGGGGGCCGCGCCCCGCGCGTACAGGCGGGGGATTTCTCGGATTTCTGAGACATGGGTGCGGCTCTTCCGGGTGTGGGGGCGGTCAGTGTGCGTGGTGTCCTTCGTGTCCGTGGTGCCCGTGCTGCCCGTGGTGCTGGTCGCCGTGCGCGGGCGCGGCCTCGGTGGTGTGCACGGTGAACTCGGCGGTCCGGACGACGCCGCCGTGCTGGAAGTCCAGGTAGAGGCGGTACGTGCCGGCCGAGGGCGCGACCGCCATGAAGCTGATCCCGGGCCCCGGCGCGGTGACGCCGTCGCCGGGGTGGCCCTCCGGGTGGACGTGCAGGTAGCCCAGGTCGCCGACGCGCAGGGCCACGAGGTGTCCATAGGCGGCCAGGTAGGGCTCCAGGTCGGTGACGGGCCGCTCGTCCAGGCTGACGGTGAGCTTCAGCTCGCTCGCCTCGCCGGGTACGAGCACGCCGTCGAGGGCGACGCTGTACGCGCCGATCCGCGCGGTGCGGGCGGCCTCGGGGAGCGGTCGCGGGTCGTACGTTCCGGCGACCGCGACGTCGATCCCCAGGGTCAGGGAGCCGTCGTGCCCGACCGGGTGGATGTCGGTGAAGAACCGCCAGTCCCCGGGCTCCAGGTCCAGCTCGGTGCTCCAGTCGCCCTTCTCGTCCCGCACCGGGTGCACATGCTGGAACCCGGCCGTGTCCCGCCGGACGGCGATGAAGTGCACGTCCTTCTCGTGCTCGGCGACGAACTCGGTCACCGGCCGCCCGTCGGGGCCGATCACCCGGAACCCGACGTGCTGCCGCGGCCCGGCGGCCAGGATCGCGGAGTCGACCTCAAGCGTGTACCCGCCCGCCGAGACCGACAGCCCACCGGGCTGACCTCCGCCGTGGGCACCGTGACCGCCGTGGGCACCGTGGGCTTCGTGACCGCCGTGGGCACCGTGACCGTCGTGGCTTGCGTGGTCGGTGTGGTCGGTGTGGTTCTGCATGGTGTGTCTCCCCGGGGTGCTGCGCCGTGGCGTCGTCCGCTCTGGACGATGATCACAACCATATACCCCCCTGGGGTATTCCGCGAGGGCAAAAAAGGCCACCGCCCACCCTTCGACCGCTGCCCACCACCTGCCGTCGCTCGCGCCTTGAGTCGGGCCTGCGGCGTCGTATCGTGACGCCTGTGTAGCCCTCTGCTCTGCCGTTTCGTCGGCGGTTACTCGCCGTCCGGCGGCCAGGTGGCGTGGTCGCGGAGGTGATGGAACTCCGTCAGCTCGGAGGCGAGGACGTCGAAGTGCGGCAGCGGGGCCCACAGGTTGCGCTCGCCGATGACGTAGAGGCGGCGTTTGGCGCGGCTCGCGGCGACGTTGAGCAGGTGCGGGGTGCGGGCCGCCCACTCGCGGGCGCCGGGCCGGCCGCCGCCGAGGACGAGGACGACGACGTCGGCTTCCTTGCCCTGGGCCCGGTGGACGGTGGCGCAGCGCTCCTCGATCAGTTCGGACGTCCAGCCGTCACGACCGCGGCAGATCTTCTGGCATTCGGCGACGAGGGCCCGGAAGGGGGCGATGACGCGCACGCGGTCGACGGTGACGCCGTGCCGGTGCAAGTGGTCGAGGACGAACTCGAAGGCCCGACGGTCGCGTTCGCCCCAAGGCGCCTCGGACGGGCGGCTCGGGTCGTCGGTGTTGAGCCAGCGGCTGGGCAGCAGGCCGTCCCGTTCCGCGTCAGGGAACGCCTTGGGCGCGGTGCCGTAGACCATGAGCCCGCCGTAGGCGACCTCGTTGCTGACCGTGAACATCGGCTCTTCGCAGCGGCGGTGCACGCGCAGCGGAGAGCCCACCCAGACGAGCTCGTCGTCGGTGTCCGGGGCCGGCAGGTAGGTGCCGTAGCGGTTGGTCCGGTCGGCGACGGCCTGGGCCGAGGTGGCCGAGGGCAGCCAGTGCTCGTCGACTCCGTAGGCGTTCAGCAGCCGGCGCTGCAGGGCCGCGGGCATGGTGACGACGGGTTCGAGCTGGAGCGGATCGCCGACCAGAACGGCGCGGCGGGCGCGCCACAGTGCACCGGCGGCGGCCTGCGGGGTGGCCTGCCCGGCCTCGTCGACGAGGACCCAGCCGATCGACTCCCGGCCGAGGCGGGCGAACATGCTGCCGATGGAGGAGAACGTGGTCGAGACGACGGGCACCAGGAGGAAGAGGGTCCGCCACGCGTGCTCGACCTCCTCGTCGGGCACGGGCCCGTTGGTGCCGGCCATCAGTTCCATGAGGACCTGGAGGTTGCCGCGGACCTTCTTCGCCGCCCCGGCGGCGAAGGCGCGGTGCAGGTCGAGGGCGCGCAGGAACAGGTCGCTGCGCGCGGTGGACCATGCCTCGTCGGACCAGGGCGAGCCGAGTTCCTGGTCGGCTTCGGCGAGGTGCGACCAGCCGAGCGGCAGGGACGGCAGCGTCCGGGCCGCCTCCCGCAGTTCACGGTGGCAGCCGTCGAGTTCGGCCACGGCGGCCCGCAGGTCGCGGCGGGCGGCGTCGGCGATGTGCCGGGCGTGTCGGAGGGCGTCGGCTGCCACGGTCTCCCGCGCGCTCGCGGCCCGTTCGTGGTCGTGGGCCGCGGTGAGGCCGGCGGCGGCCTCGTCGACGACGGTGCCGGACCGGGTGTGCCGGTCGGCGGCCAGGGACTCGGCGCGCACGGCCGCGGCCACCTGCTCCAGGGAGTCCTCGAGCGCGGTGCGCTGCTGGACCAGCAGGTACGCGATCTCGGCCTGGGTGTGCTCCTGCTGCCGTTCGGCGGCCTGCCGGTCGGCCGTGCTCCGCAGCAGGCGGCGCAGCCCGCCGCGCAGGCCCCGCTCGACGGCCGGGGGCGCGTCGTGGCGGGCGGACAGCGCGGCCACGTACTCGCGGTGGTGCGCGACCAGTTCACGGGCAGCCGACAGGTCCGCGCGGGCGGTGGCCAGCTCCTGGCGGGCCCGCGGCACATGCTCGGAGGCCGTCCCGTATCCGGCCTCGGCCACCGCCGTGGCCGTCCGGGCGGTGGCCGAGGCGGCGGCGGCCCGGTCCAGGACCGCCGTGGCGGCGGCGACCTGCTGGTCGGCCCGGGACACGGCGGCTTCCCGGTCCGCGATCCGCTGCCCGGCCGACGGGGACTCGACGGCGGCCAGGGCCCCGGCCGGCCGGGCGCGTCCGGCGCGCAGCCGCTCCACCTCGGCCTGGGCGGTACGGAACGCGGCGACGGCGTCGGTCCACGACGGCACGGGCTGGGCGGGCCCCGCCGCCGCGGCCGCGGCCGGGTCCGCCGGGGTGACGGGACGCCGGCCTCCGGGCGGGGGCTTCGGCGGGATCCAGTCGCGCAGGATCTCCTGCATGCCGCGCAGCGGCGGCAGTCCCGCGGCGGAACGGGCCCGGGTCTCCTTCTCGGGCAGCCGGCCCCACCAGAACCGCTGTCCGAACTCCTTGCGGTTGGTCTTGTTGCCGAGCACCGCCGCGACCAGACCCCAGGCCGGCCCGCCGAGGAGCGCGGAGGCGAGGTCGGAGAAGTGGTCGGGGCCGCCGTGCCAGTGCTCGCCGAGCGCGCCCATGCCGGGCAGTTCGGCGGTGATGTTCTCCACGGCGCCGTTGTTGGAGGAGGTGACCACGATCTCGAACCCGGTCAGCCGCGGGTCGAGCCGCGACACGGTGCGGGGGTAGGCGCCCTGGCGGTCCCTGCCCTGCCAGGCCGGACCGGTGAACGCCTTCTCGGGCCGGTCGAACGTGGCCAGCACCGCCGCTCGCTCGACGACCAGTGCGGCGACCAGGTCCCGCAGCATCGTGGTCTTGCCCGTGCCCGGCGGGCCGTTCACGGAGAACATCCCACCCGTGGTTCCCGCTCGGTCGGCGAGCATGCGGTCGACCGCGAACTGCTGGCTCAGCGCGAGCGGGAACCGCGCCGGTGCGGGCCAGCGGCCGGCCGGAACCAGGTCCGGAGCCACCCCTTCCAGGACGACCCCCCGCTCCCGGCGCACATCCGTCCGGGCCCCCAGGGCGACGGCGTCGAGCTCGGTCAGGAACGCCTCCAGCGCCGGGCCGAAACCCTTCCCGACGGCCGCGGACACCCGGGCCAGATCAGGGGGGAGCAGACTGTTCAAGAACGGCGCGGCGGCGGCGACCTTCGCCTGCGGGTCCCGCGGCCGTTGGACCAGCCTGCTGCGCACCCGGACCACCTGCGGGCGCAGGTGGTCCTGTACCCCGCACAGGTCGGCGATCTGCGCGGTCAGGGCGACGAGATCGGCGAACCCGAGTGCACGGGCACCGGCGTCAGCCCCGTGATCCGCCTCGGTCGACATGTCAGGGCCGTCGGCCGACGACCCCTCGGGGACGTCCCTGGTGCCGTCCGGCCACCCGGACCGCACCTGCTCCTCGACGGGACGCCGGGCGGCGACCCAGTCCGCCGCACGGCGGACCAGGGGTTCCGCCGCGCCCTGCAGGGCGGCTCCGGCGACCTCGCCGAACAGGGCCCCGACCGCGCCGACCGCGGCGCCGCCCAGGATCTCGGCGAGCAGCCGTTGCCAGCCGCCGCCGGCCGTGCCCGGCGCTCCCGCCGTACCCTCGGAGCCGGGCCACGGCGCGTACGCTGTTCCGGCGGCCGGTGCGGTGGGACCGTAAGGGATCACGGTGGCCGTGAGCTCGTCGATCGCCCCGCCGAATGCTTCGTCGAGCTCCTCGAATCCGTCCAGCCATCCCGGTGTGGACGGCCCCGGATCGAAGAGGCGGCCGGTAGCCCAGGCGCACGCGGAGATCACGGACGTGTCTTCGAGCGGTCGGCCCTCGTCGTCCAGGACCAGCGCGAACATCGCGCTCTGACCCGACAGCACCAGCTCGGTCTGCGGCACGCCGGGGTCGGGATCGGTCCCCGCGGGCAGTACGGCGATCATCGCCTGGCGGAGCAGTTCCAGGTCGAAGACCCCGCAGTAGACCTCGTGCCGCCACATGCGGCCGTACGGTGCCCGCCGTGCCCCCGTCTCCGGATGGTCCGAAGCCCACGGCAGGAGCGGTGGCCGGCCCGGCTCCGGCGTCAGGTCGGTTACGTACTCGTCCCTCGGCCCGGAGCGGGCGGCGGGACGTCGGCGGGGCAGCGCCGGGATGGTCGGCGGGCTGAACAGCTCGATCGCGCGCCAGCACTCCAGCAGGGCCTTCTGCCGACGGTCCTGCGCGTGTCCGCTCCGCACCCACTGCCCCCGTGTCGCACGCGCGGCATGTCGCCGCTCCCTTGAAGATCAGCCGTATCGCTGAATCTACCGGACCGCCAGTGGGCCGAGCCCTGGTCAGCCTGGGCCTGCGGCGCCGGAACGCCCAGCGGCAAAGTGCTGGTTCGGCCGACTCGGGCCCGGGGCGGGAAGGCTCCAGGGGCGTGGTGGAACTCCTGTGAGCCCCGACTGGCGGGAGCAGTCATGGCCGGTGCGTGCTTGCCTGACGCGAGGGCTGCCAGCGCCGACAGCTACGGCAGGACACGAGCCTCTTCGTGCACCCACGCCGGAGAAGCCGCCCTCACACATCGCCCGCCTGTCGAGCTGACACCCGGGACACGACAAAGGGGCACGGCCGGTGCGGGCACGGCCCGCTCCGGCGACCTCGACGGCCCCGGCACCTGCATGGGCTGTCAGCGGTAGCCGAGCCCCCGGAGGCGGGATCGGAGCCGTTCTGCCGCTGCCTGACTCTGCTGCTCCAGGTCCGCGAACGAGGTCTCGTACCGGTCGCCCCACGAACGGTAGAGCGCGACCAGCCCCTGCCGCTGCGCGGCGACGCGTCCGGTGACGCGTGAGCAGAGATCGTCACCGAGGACTCCGAGTACCCGTTCACGCGCCGGGCCACTGTGCCGGGAGAACTCGCCGTCTGCCGCCACCCATCGTTCGATCACTCCGGGGAAGCCGCGGTGCTCCAGGCTCCTGAGGTCGTCCTGCCGGTCGGACCACCATGGTCGATGTCGAAGGAATGGAACCTCGGCTCCTCCGCCTCCACCTCGTGTCGGGGGACACCGCCGAACAGCGCCGCGCGGACGTCCAGCAGCGGCTCTTCCGGCGGACCGGCGTCTACGTAGCGTGGGATGTTGAGGTTGAAGTCGTTCTCCGCGATCTCCTGCAGCGTGACCACGAGCAGGGGGCAGCAGGCGTTGCGCATTCTCCCCAGATTGTCCCGAGGAGTACGGGACGCCCTTTCCCAGATGCTCGTGTTTGTGAAGTTGATCAGGCGATACTGGGGCTCTGCTACAGCCAGTCCTTCTTCTTGAAGACCACGTACAGACTCACGCACACCGCCGCCATCAGCACCACAGCGAACGGATACCCGCCTGCCCAGTGGAGCTCCGGCATGTTGTCGAAGTTCATGCCGTAGATGGTGCCGACCAGGGTGGGGGCGAAGAGGATGGCCGCCCAGGCCGAGATTTTCTTGATTTCCTCGTTCTGTTCGAAGCCTGCCTCTGCCAGGGCGCGCATCTCCGCGTTCTGTTGTTGGGTGACCAGGGTGGCGTTGACTGTCAGGATTTCCGTCAGGGCCTGGCGGAAGCCGTCGACGCGTTCGCTGGTGTGGGTGACGTGGTCGGCCACGTCGCGGAGGTAGCGCTGGAGTTCCTCGTCCGTGCCGTACTTGGCGAAGCCGGCCATCAGGCCGTGGAGCATGCCCACCAGGGGGCGGGTCGCGCGCTGGAACTCGACCATTTCCCGGGAGAGTTCGTAGATGCGGCGGGACACCGCGGGGTCGCCGCCGAAGACCTCGGTCTCGATCTCGTCGATGTCGTTCTGGATGCCGGACACCACCGGGGCGTAGTCGTCGACCACCGCGTCCAGGATCGCGTACAGCACCGCCTCCGGGCCGAGCGCCAGCAGGTCGGGGTCCTCCTCCATGCGGCGGCGGACCGCCGAGAGGTCCGGGGCGGCGCCGTGCCGGACGGTGATCACGAAGTCGGGGCCGACGAAGACGTGGAGTTCGCCGAAGTCCACCTCCTCCTGCGCGTCCAGGTAGCGGGCGGCCCGCAGCACCACGAAGAGCGTGTCTCCGTACCGCTCCAGTTTCGGGCGCTGATGGGCCTCCAACGCGTCCTCTACGGCCAGTTCGTGCAGGTCGAACTCGGCTGCCAGCGAGTGGAGTTCCTTCTCCGTCGGGCGGTGCAGGCCGATCCAGGCCATCCCGTCGGGGTGCTCGCGCAGCTGGCGGAAGGTTTCCGCCAGCGTGGTGGGGGAGGAGACGTGCCGGCCGTCGCGGTAGAGGGTGGCCTGTATGACGCTCTGTCGCTGCTCCGCGGGTGGCGGAGAGGCGGCGGCTGGGGACGAGTCGAGTGCTGCGGGCGGTTGTTCCGGCTGGCGGCGCCAGGCTGCGCGGGGGCGGCGGTCGGACATGCGCGTTCACCTCCTGTGGGGGCGTGGGGGGCGTGGGGGGCGTGGGGGGGCGTGGGGTGGGTGGGGTCGGTGGGGCTCCCGGGTGGTCTTCCTGGCGGTCTTCCCGGGGGCCTGTTGGGGGTTTCAGGGGGCGTTCGGGGGCTTGGCGGGGGCTTGGCCGGTGGCTTTTCGTGGGGGAGCCCGTGTGGTTTTCCCGTGCAGGATATATGGGGGAATGTCCTGGGTGGGTGTGCGTGGCCGGGTGCCTTCCGGGTGTGGTGGGGGCTCCTGCTGGGGTGCTTCGCTTGGGATCCCGCTTAATTAGGACCGTATCTGGCCTAGAGCGTCGCTAGCGTGTTTCCCATGGCCACGAAGACGACGTCCCCGGTCCTCAGCACCCGCGCGCTCAACCGCGCCACCCTCGACCGCCAGCTGCTGCTCACGCCGTCCGCGCTCTCCGCCGAGCAGGCCGTGCACCACCTCGTCGGGCTTCAGGCCCAGAACACCAAGCCCCCGTACTACGCCCTCGCCGCCCGCCTCGACGGCTTCCGGCCCGAGGCGTTGTCCGAGGTCATGGAGTCCCGGGCGGTGGCCCGGATCGTCTCGCTCCGGTCCACCGTCCACACCCACACCGCCCGCGACGCCGTCATCCTGCGCCGGCTCGTCCAGGCCGGGGCCATCGACCGGGAGCTGCGGATGTTCCGCAAGGGGCTCGACGGTGTCGACCTCGACCGGCTGACCGAGCTCGCCACCGCCTACGTCGAGGAGGAGCCCCGCACGCCCAAGGACCTGCGCTCCCACCTGCTGGAGGTGTGGCCCGACGCCGACCCGCTGGCGATCACCATCGCCGCCCGCTGCCTGCTGCTCATGGTGCAGGTCACCCCCCGAGGGCTGTGGCGGCGGAGCGGGCAGGTCTCGCTCACGACCGTCCGGGCCTGGTTCGGCGAGGGCGGTGTCGTCGACAGCGTCGTCGACGACGGCACCCTCGACGAGACCGTGCTCCGCTACCTCGGCGCCTTCGGGCCCGCCTCCGTCCAGGACATGCAGACCTGGTCCGGACTCACCCGGCTGCGCCCCGTCTTCGAACGGCTGCGGTCGCGGCTGCTCGTCTTCCGCGACGAGCGGGGCGCCGAGCTGTTCGACCTCCCGGAGGCGCCCCGCCCCGACGAGGACACCCCGGCGCCGCCGCGCTTCCTGCCCGAGTTCGACAACCTCCTGCTCTCCCACGCCGACCGCACCCGCGTCGTGCCCGCCGACCTCAAGGGCCGCACCTGGACCGGCAACCAGGCCCACCGGGTCTTCCTCCTCGACGGGTTCCTCGCCGGGCTGTGGCGCCTCGACGAGGGCAAGGAGCGGACGACGCTGACGATCGAGCCGTTCGGGGCGGTCGCCCGCGACCAGCGCGCCGCGCTCACCGCCGAGGCCGAGCGCACGCTGCGGGTCATGGGGCGGGAAGGCGTTCCGTACGACGTCGTCCTGACGTCCGCCGCCTGAGTCGGGTAGCCGGGTAGCCGGGTCATGGCGACGTGATGCGGCTGCCCGACTCAGGCCACACCCGCCCGGCCCGAGTCCTCTCCCCGCCGGTCACGGCAGCGCCCCCGCCCTTCGCGCCGCTACCACCGCCTCCAGGCGCGTGTGCGCTCCCAGCTTCCGCATCGCCGCCCGCAGGTAGCCCTTCACCGTCTCCGGGCGCAGCCCCAGTCGCTGGGCCGCCGCCGCGTTCGTCGCCCCCGAGGCCACCGCCGCCAGGACGTCCGTCTCGCGCGGGGTCAGCAGCGGCGCCGGCGCTGCTGACCCTGGGGCGCCCTCGGACGCGCCGGAGGCCGTCTCCAGGCGCCCGCACACCGCGAGCAGACGGGCGCGCAGCTCCGGGTCGGCCACCTTCGGCGCCAGTTCGCGCAGCTCCCCGTACGCCTGCCGGACCTCCTCCCACGAGGGCCCGGGGCTCGCCGCCCGCGCGTACAGCTCCCGCACCTCGTCCCGTACGGCGAAGGCCTGCTCCACGTCCCGGGCCGCCGCGACCGCCGCGTCGAAGACCCGTTCGCCGATCGGCAGCGCGTCGCGCAGCGCCCCGTACAGCACCCCTCGCACCTTGCGGCGTACGACGAGAGGCACCGCGATCACGGAGCGCAGGCCCTCCGCCGACACGGGGAGGTCGTACTCGTGCGTGATGTGCCGTGCCGACGCGTAGTCCGTCACCGCGCAAGGCCGCGACAGGGCCAGGCATTTCCCGCCCAGGCCCGAGCCGGTCGAGATGGTCAGCCCGCGCAGCGCCGGCGTCACCGCCCCGTTCAGCTCCGCGATACGCATCGCGCGCCCGTCGTGCAGCAGGCCCCCGAACACCACCTGGAGACCGGTGGTGCGGCGCAGCCGCAGCAGGGCACCGCGCAGCTCCACCGATTCGACGTGTTCGGGCACCGTGCGCTCTCCTTCTGTCTGGCCGGGCGGGCGGGCCGGGACGACGCGGGCCGTCCGTCCGGGTCGGTCCGGCCCATCCGTCCGGCCCACCCTTCCGATCCGCGCGACTACCCCCGAACGGGGGTAGTGAGACCTGGGTCACCGATTACACGATGTCCGGGACCGGTCCCGCAACGAGGAGGGCACATGACGGCAGCGAGCGAGACGGACGCGACCCGGGGGTTCCGGGAGGCCCGGGACTTCCTGCTCCGGCATCGAGAGGAATACGAGACGGCGTACGAGGGCTTCGCGTGGCCCCGGCCCGACCGTTTCAACTGGGCGCTCGAATGGTTCGACGTCATCGCCGCCGGCAACACCCGCACCGCCCTCCACATCGTCGAGGAGGACGGCACCGAGACGCGGCTGAGCTTCGCGGAGATGTCCGCCCGCTCCAACCAGGTCGCCAACTGGCTGCGCGCCCAGGGCGTCCGCCCCGGTGACCGGATCATCGTCATGCTCGGCAACCAGGCCGAGCTGTGGGAGACCATGCTCGCCGCGATGAAGCTGCGCGCCGTCGTCATCCCCGCCACCCCGCTGCTCGGCCCCGCCGACCTGCGCGACCGGGTCGACCGGGGCCGTGCTCGCCATGTGCTGGTCCGCGCCGAGGACACCGCCAAGTTCGACGACGTGCCCGGCGACTACACCCGGATCGCCGTCGGCGGCGACGGCGTGAACTGGCTCGGCTACGAGCACGCCTACCGCGAGTCCGCCGACTTCGCCCCGGACGGCGTCACCCTCGCCGACGACACCCTCATGCTCTACTTCACCTCCGGCACCACCGCCCGCCCCAAGCTGGTCGAGCAGACCCACACCTCGTACCCCGTCGGGCACCTGGCGACCATGTACTGGATCGGTCTCCGGCCCGGCGACGTGCACCTCAACATCTCCTCGCCCGGCTGGGCCAAGCACGCCTGGTCCAACCTCTTCGCCCCCTGGAACGCCGAGGCGACCGTCTTCATCCACAACTACAGCCGCTTCGACCCGGCCCGCCTGATGGCCGAGATGGACCGGCACGGCATCACCAGCTTCTGCGCCCCGCCCACCGTCTGGCGGATGCTCATCCAGGCCGACCTCGGGCAGCTCGTCACCCCGCCCCGTGAGGTCGTCGCCGCCGGCGAACCGCTCAACCCCGAGGTCATCGAGACCGTGCGGCGCGCCTGGGGCGTGACCATCCGGGACGGCTTCGGCCAGACCGAGACGGCCGTGCAGGTCTCCAACAGCCCGGGGCAGCGCCTCAAGGAGGGCTCCATGGGCCGGCCGAGCCCCGGCTACCGGGTGACCCTCGTCGACCCGGTCAGCGGGCGCGCCGGCGTCGAGGAGGGCGAGATCTGTCTCGACCTCTCCGCCCGTCCGGTGGGCCTGATGACCGGCTACCACGGCGACCCGGAGCGTACGGCCGAGGCGATGGCCGGCGGCTACTACCGCACCGGCGACATCGGCTCCCGCGACGCCGACGGCTACATCACCTACGTCGGGCGCGCCGACGACGTCTTCAAGGCGAGCGACTACAAGATCTCCCCGTTCGAGCTGGAAAGCGCGCTCCTGGAGCACGAGGCCGTCGTCGAGGCCGCCGTCGTCCCCGCCCCCGACCCGCTGCGGCTCGCCGTCCCCAAGGCGTACGTCGTCCTCGCGGCGGGCTGGCAGCCGGACGCCGACACGGCGAAGGCGCTCTTCGCGCACTCCCGCGAGGTCCTCGCGCCCTACAAGCGCATCCGGCGCATCGAGTTCGCCGAGCTGCCCAAGACCGTGTCCGGCAAGATCCGCCGCGTGGAACTGCGCTGGCTGACCGCCGAGGGCCAGGGCGGCACGGAGTACGCCGAGGGGGACCTCACGTGAGCCACCCCACCTCCGACTCCGCCGGGCCTGCCTTCGACTCGGCCGGGTCTGCCGCGCCCTCCTCCACCAGGTCCGTCTCCGCGCCCGCAGCCCCCTCCTCCACCGCGCCCGCCGCACCCTCCCCCGAGCTCTCGTACGCGCACGGCGCCGACCCCACGCCCCTCCTCGGCGACACCATCGGCGCCAACCTCGACCGGGCCGTCGCCGCCTGGCCCGATCGGGAGGCGCTCGTCGACGTGCCGAGCGGGCGCCGCTGGACGTACGCGGAGTTCGGCGCCGACGTCGACCGGCTGGCGGGCGCGCTCCTCGGCAGCGGGGTCCGCAAGGGCGACCGCGTCGGCATCTGGGCGGTCAACTGCGCCGAGTGGGTGCTCGTGCAGTACGCCACCGCCCGCATCGGCGCCATCATGGTCAACATCAACCCGGCCTACCGTTCGCACGAGTTGAGGTATGTCCTCGACCAGGCCGGGATCAGCCTCCTGTTCGCCTCCCTCGCGCACAAGACCAGCGACTACCGCGCCATGGTCGAGGAAGTGCGGCCGGCCTGCCCGCGGCTGCGCGAGGTGGTCCACTTCGGCGACGCGAGCTGGGACGCGTTCCTCGCGCGCACCGCGCCGGAGGGCGTCGGGCCGGCCGAGCTGTCCTGCGACGAACCGGTCAACATCCAGTACACCTCGGGGACGACGGGCTTCCCGAAGGGCGCCACCCTCTCGCACCACAACATCCTCAACAACGGGTACTTCGTCGGCGAGATGATCGCCTACTCGGAGCAGGACCGGATCTGCATCCCGGTGCCCTTTTATCACTGCTTCGGCATGGTCATGGGCAATCTCGCCGCCACCTCCCACGGCGCCTGCATGGTGATCCCGGCCCCGTCCTTCGACCCGGCCGCCACCCTCCGCGCGGTACAGGACGAACGCTGCACCTCCCTGTACGGCGTGCCGACGATGTTCATCGCCGAACTGGGCCTGCCCGACTTCGCCTCGTACGACCTCTCCACCCTCCGCACCGGGATCATGGCGGGCTCGCCGTGCCCCGTGGAGGTCATGAAGCGGGTGGTCGCCGAGATGAACATGGCCGAGGTGTCCATCTGCTACGGCATGACGGAGACCTCGCCCGTCTCCACCCAGACCCGGCGCGACGACGACCTGGAACGGCGCACCGGCACGGTCGGCCGGGTCATGCCGCACGTCGAGGTGAAGGTCGTCGACCCCGGCACCGGCCTCACCGTCCCGCGCGGCACCGCCGGCGAACTGTGCACCCGCGGCTACAGCGTCATGCTCGGCTACTGGGACGAGCCCGGGAAGACCGCGGAGGCGATCGACCCGGGCCGCTGGATGCACACCGGCGACCTCGCCGTGCTGCGCGAGGACGGCTACGTCCAGATCGTCGGCCGGATCAAGGACATGATCATCCGGGGCGGGGAGAACGTGTACCCGCGCGAGATCGAGGAGTTCCTCTACGCGCACCCGAAGATCGCGGACGTCCAGGTCGTCGGTGTCCCCGACGCGCGTTACGGCGAGGAGATCCTGGCCTGCGTCATCCCGCGCGACCCCGCCGACCCACCCACCCTGGACGAGCTCACCGCCTTCTGCCGCGACCGCCTCGCGCACTACAAGATCCCCCGGCGCGTGGAGATCCTGGGCGAGTTCCCGATGACGGTGAGCGGGAAGGTGCGGAAGGTGGAGCTGCGGGAGCGTTACGGGGTGGGCTGACCGGCCTGTTCCTGCGGGCGCGCCTGGCTTCCGAGGCGCGGCCGTTCCCCGGGCTGTGCGGGGTGTTCCACGGGATGCTCCGCAGGGTGTGCCCGCCCCGGGGGCTGCGGCTCCGTGATCTCGCGGCGCATGCAGACCCGGGGCCAGGCGGCCAGTCCGTGCGCGGCCTCCGCGCGGCTGATCTCCCGCAGGCCCTCGCTGAGCGCCGGATCGCCCTCCTTCAGGCGGCGGAAGCCGAGCCGGGCGTAGTACGGGGCGTTCCACGGGACCTCGGTGAAGGTCGTCAGGGTCAGTGCCGCGAGGCCCTGCTCCCGGGCGGCCGACGTCAGGTGCTCGATCAGCGCCCGGCCGACGCCCCGGCGGGCGGCGTCCGGGTGCACCGAGACCTGTTCGATGTGGGCGGCGCCGTCCACGGTGTCGCTCAGCAGGTACCCGACCGGCCGGTCGGCCGCGTCCACCGCGACCCAGGCCCGGCCCGCGCTGCGGTAGCCCTCCAGGACGTCCAGCGGGAGGGGTTCGTCGTCGGCGACGTCCTCCATGCCCAGCGGGCGGAATGCCTCGCCCGCGGCGCGTTCGATGTCCTGGAGCAGGGGGAGTTCGGCCGGTGCGGCCGCTCGGATGCGCATACGTCAGTATGGCCCCGCCGGTGTGAAGAAGGCGTCAACCGGGTGGCGGCGGATCGGAGGGGCCCGGTCAGTCCGGTGCGCCGCTCGTGCAGGTCGGACCGTTCTCCGGGTTCCAGCCCCGGCCCGTCGCGTAGCCGTCGTCCCGGTCGCCGCGCCGGCGGAGCAGGCCGCCGTCACGGGAGAAGTGCGGCAGGAAGAGCGCCAGCGCGGGGTCGCCGTACAGCGCCACGTACAGCAGGACGTCCTTGCCGTCCGTGACCTCGCGGCGCTGCGCGGGCAGCGGATGCCGCTCGCGCAGGCCCGCGAGGAGGCGGCGGGCGGCCCGGGTGGTCGGCGGGACGCAGAGCAGCAGCGCGGCGGCGAGCACCGGCACGGCACCCAGCAGCACGGCCGGCCCGGTGATCTCCGTGGCGAGCAGGCCCACGCCCACGGTGACCGGCACGCAGGCCAGCAGCAGCCGGGCCGCCCGCAGCCGGCCGGGCGGACGGAGCAGACCCGTCCGCCCGAGCTCCGCGCGCAACGCGTCGAGCGCTTGGCGGGCCTTCGGGCGCGTGGCCAACACGCGGAGGCCGAGAGCCCGTTGCAGCGAGCGGTGGACGCCCAGCTGGAGCGGGTCGCGGGTCCGCCCCGCCCCGCCGTTGGCGCGAATCGTGCCCCGCCGCCCGGCCGCGACGGCACCGCGCTGGTGCAGGGCGACCAGCGCGACGGTGACCGCCGCCCGTGGCCCGCCGCGCAGCAACGCCAGTGCCTGTGGCGGTAGTTCGGGCCGCCCCCTGCTGCGGGTACGCAACAGGACGACCGCGAGAACCAATTGACCGAGCGTCACTCCGAAGAACCACCACGTCCCCGTCGTCATGGTGTTCACCCCCCGAGGGTGTTGTTCCCGGGGGAGGGCCGGTCGTCACCCGTGAATGGCCGGAAATGCTAGGCGGCTCCGGTGTCGACGAGGGTGTCGGCGGGAGCGTTGACGGGCTGCGGGGTCCCGGTGAGATCGAGCACGAAGAGCGGGATGCCGAGGCCCTCGGCGCGCTCGTGGGCCTCGGGCGTGTAGCCCGCGAGGGAGAAGCAGACGCTGGTCGCCCCGTTGCTCAGCCCGTTCAGCCAGAGGCACTCCACGGCCCGCAGCCCCGTCGGCCGGGTGCTCGGGTCCACCTGCGCGACGAGCCCGGGCCCCCGCAGGTCCACGGCCACCGCCGACCGCTCCTCCGGCTGTACGACGTCCCGGAACCCCAGCCAGCGCAGATACCCGGCGGAGGCCGCCACCGCGTCCCGCGCGGTCCTGATCGTCACCGGCCGGAACGCGGGCCGCACGGGCAGCGCGGCGGCCTGGGCGCCCGGGAGGGCGGGGTGCGGGGGAGAGGGGTGGCGCTGGGTGAAGGTGGGATAGGCGTCGCGGTCGGCGTCGGCGTCGGCGTCGGCGTGGGTGTATCCGTCGGCGTCCGATACGGGGGAATGGGCGGGGGTGGCCGGGGGCGGGACGGGGGCCGGGGTCGGAGCCGGAGCCGGAGCCGGAGTCGGAGCCTGGGCCGCCTGGGCGCCGCTCCACGTGGTCGGTCGATGCGCGGCCTCGGGGGTGTCATGGGTTCCGGACCCGGACCCGGACCCGGGGCTGGACCCGTGCGCGGACCCCGACCCCGACCCCGACCCGGCCCCGAGCGTGGGTGCGTGTGCGCCGGGCGAGGCACTGCCGTCGACAGGCCGGCCGTCGGCGGACCGGCCGTCGGCGGACCGGCCGTCGGTCACGCCGCCGACGTCGGCCCCGCCGCTCCCACTCCCGCCAAGCCCGCCGCTCTCGCCGCCCTCGCCGCCCGCTCCGTCGCTCCCGTCGGCGCCCCGAGCGCCCCCACCGGCGCCGACGCCCTCGACCCCCTCCGCGTACCCCGGCCCCCTCACCGGCACCCGCAGCACCGCCCCGCACGCGCACCCCAGCTCGGGGTGGGGCCAGTCGGAGGGGTGGGCGCAGGTGGGGCAGAGGACGGTGACCCATTCCTCGGACCAGTTGCGGTGTGTGACGGGCCGCGCGGTCGCGCCGTGGATCACCGGGGGCGCGATCGGGGTGCCGCACGCGCAGGGGAAGACGGGTGGCGCGTATCTCTGCGTACGGAGGCATTCCGGGCAGCGCACCTGTACCGATTCACCCACACCGAACCCCCTCTGCTCGCGCACCCATCGTCCACCAATCCGGCCGTCCGGGGGAGCCACTTCGGCCACCTCGGAGGGTCTCCCCGCAGATCGTCTCTTGACGCCCCTCCTCCGACCCACCTACATTGCTTCCGTATAGCAGAACAGTATTTCCGCATTATGGAAACAAGACGCTGAAGCCTCCGCCGGAGCCCGGCGCGCTTGTCTCCTCCTGGCCGAAGCAGGAGCACTCCCATGCCTCGTATGACCGCCGCCGCAGCGGCCGTTGAGATCCTCAAGCGCGAAGGCGTCACCAACGCGTTCGGTGTGCCCGGCGCGGCCATCAACCCCTTCTACCGGGAGCTCAAGAACGTGGGCGGGATCGCCCACACCCTCGCCCGTCACGTCGAGGGCGCGTCCCACATGGCCGAGGGCTACACCCGGGCCAAGGCCGGCAACATCGGCGTCTGCATCGGTACGTCCGGCCCGGCCGGCACCGACATGATCACCGGCCTGTACTCGGCGATCGCCGACTCGATCCCGATCCTCTGCATCACCGGCCAGGCGCCGGTCTCGAAGCTCCACAAGGAGGACTTCCAGGCCGTCGACATCGCCACGATCGCCAAGCCGGTCACCAAGGCCGCGACGACCGTCCTGGAGGCCGCGCAGGTCCCCGGCGTCTTCCAGCAGGCCTTCCACCTGATGCGCTCCGGCCGTCCCGGCCCGGTCCTCATCGACCTGCCGATCGACGTCCAGCTGACCGAGATCGAGTTCGACCCGGAGACCTACGAGCCGCTGCCGGTCTACAAGCCGGCCGCGACCCGCGCCCAGGCCGCGAAGGCCCTGAGCTTCCTCCTGGAGTCCGAGCGCCCGCTGATCGTCGCCGGTGGCGGCATCATCAACGCCGACGCCACCGACCTGCTGGTCGAGTTCGCCGAGCTGACGAACATCCCCGTCATCTCCACGCTCATGGGCTGGGGCACCATCCCCGACGACCACGAGCTGGCCGCCGGCATGGTCGGCGTCCAGACCGCGCACCGCTACGGCAACGCGACCTTCCTGGAGTCCGACGTCGTCATCGGCATCGGCAACCGCTGGGCCAACCGCCACACCGGGTACAACCTGGACGCCTACACCAAGGGCCGCAAGTTCGTCCACGTCGACATCGAGCCCACCCAGCTCGGCAAGATCTTCGCCCCCGACTACGGCATCGCCTCCGACGCCAAGGCCGCGCTGGAGCTCTTCATCGAGCTCGCCAAGGAGCTCAAGGCCGAGGGCAAGCTGCCGGACTTCTCCGCCTGGGCCGCCTCCGCGCAGGAGCGCAAGGCCACCCTGCAGCGCCGTACGCACTTCGACAACATCCCGATGAAGCCGCAGCGCGTCTACGAGGAGATGAACAAGGCCTTCGGCCAGGACACGCGCTACGTCACCACCATCGGCCTCTCCCAGATCGCGGCCGCGCAGTTCCTGCACGTCTACAAGCCGCGCCACTGGATCAACTGCGGCCAGGCCGGCCCGCTCGGCTGGACCATCCCGGCCGCCATCGGTGCCGCCACCGCGGACCCGGAGACCCCGGTCGTCGCCCTCTCCGGCGACTACGACTTCCAGTTCATGATCGAGGAGCTGGCGGTCGCCGCCCAGCACAAGATCCCCTACGTCCACGTCCTCGTGAACAACGCCTACCTGGGCCTGATCCGTCAGGCGCAGGGCGGTCTCGGCATCAACTTCGAGGTCAACCTCGAGTTCGAGAACATCAACACCCCGGAGATCGGCGTCTACGGCGTCGACCACGTCAAGGTCGCCGAGGGCCTGGGCGTCAAGGCGATCCGCGTCACCGACCCGGACCAGCTGGGCGAGGCGCTGGAGCAGGCCAAGAAGCTGGCCGTCGAGTTCCAGGTGCCGGTCGTCGTCGAGGCGATCCTGGAGCGCATCACCAACATCGCGATGAGCAAGACGGTCGACATGAGCGACGTCACCGAGTTCGAGGACCTGGCCACCGAGCCCGGCCACGCGCCCACCGCGATCAAGGCCCTCAAGGTCTGACATCGAGGCCCTGGAGGTCTGACCGCAGCTGGTCCGATCAGGGAGTCGTGAGACGGCCCCCGCCCCGACGAGCACCGGGGCGGGGGCCCTCCTGCGCCCGGACCAGGGTCGCCCCCGCCTCCGTCCAGTCGTACAGCACCGACCGCCCCGCCCTCCGGCGCCGTACCAGCCCGGCGTCCAGCAGCACCTTCAGGTGCCGCCCCACCGACCCGAGGCCCTGACCGGTCAGCGCCACCAGCTGGCTGGTCGACTTGGGGGCTTCGAGCCGTACGAGGACACCGGCCCGGGCGCCGCCGAGCAGGGCGCCCAGGGCCTCGGGGACGGTCGGTCCCGCCGTGTCGGCCAGGGTGCCGGAGCACGCGTACACGATCGCCGACCGCTCCGTCCCCTCCCAGGACACCCAGCCCTCGGCCGGCGTCACCGGCACGAACAGCAGCCGGCCGCCGTCGACCCATCTCGGCGGATACGCGCGCGGGTTGACCTGAAGACGCCCGTCGCCCAGCCAGCGCATCTTGCCGGGACACAGCTCGTCGAGTGCCGCCGCCCAGCCGCCCTGCCCCAACCGCGCGGTCCTGGCCACCACATCGGCCTCCAGGACCCGACGGCGGCGCGGCCAGTCGGGCAGCACCGTCTCCCGCCACACCCACTCCAGCACCCCCGCCATCCGGTGCGGCAGATCGCGCGCCGAACGCAGCGGATCCGGTACGGGGCCACCCAGGGACACCTCCAACTGAGGGACCGCGTCGCCCGGTTCGACCTCCCGGACCGCCTCGACCTCCTCCTCGAAGCTCTGCTCGCCCTCGCCCAGCGGCGTCGGCGTCAGGAAGTCGGCGTTCCACGTGCGCCCCAGGGCGGACCGTACGAGCAGGGCGTCGACCGGCTCCGCCGCGAGGCGGGCCCGGTACGCCGGGAGGTGGCCGGCCAGCCAGGCGCGCTCGCCCGGGTGGGCACCGGCCGCGGCGTGCAGGGTCTTCAGCGAGGCGACGGTCTCGGCCAGCGGGGAGATGACGAACCGTCCTCCGGCCAGGGAATCCGTGCCGAGCTGCCACCAGCCCATGGGCCCACCCCCTCTCGTTTCGCCGCCGCGCGAAACACTATCGGGCCGCCCGGCACCACCCCGAGACTCCCGACATGCCCCCGAAGCCGCCGAAGCCCCCGAGCTCTTCGAAGCCCCCGAGCTCTTCGAAGTCTCCGAACCCCTCGAAGCCCCTCAACCTTCCCGACCCCCTGAACCCCCTTAACCCCCCGAACCCCCCGAGCCCCCCAGACCTCCGCTCCCCGCGACAGCCGGGCTACCGGGATCTGTTCCGTACCCCCGAATTCACCCCGCTCTTCCTCAGCGGCGCCGCCCAGATCGCCGCCCAGACCGTGTCGGGCCTGGGCCTCGCCACGCTCGTCTACCGGGCGACGGGCTCCCCGCTGCTCTCCGCGCTCGCCATGTTCGGTCCCGCGCTCGCCCAGCTGGTCGGCGCGACCATGCTGCTGTCGGCCGCCGACCGGCTGCCGCCCCGCGCGGCCCTCACCGGTGTCTCGCTCGCCTTCGCGGCCGGCACCGCGGCCCAGACGGTCCCCGGGCTGCCCGTCGGGGCGGTCTTCGCGATCCTCTTCCTCCAGGGGCTCGTCGGCTCCCTGGGCGGGGGTGTGCGCTACGGGCTGCTGCGCGAGGTGCTGGCGCCGGACGCCTTCCTGCTGGGGCGGTCCGTCTTCAACATGTCGACCGGTGTCTGTCAGATCGCCGGGTTCGCCACGGGCGGCCTGCTGCTGGCGCTGCTCGCGCCGCGCGGCACCCTGGCGACCGGGGCGGTCCTCTATCTCGTGGCGGCGCTGGTCGCCGGGCGGGGCCTGTCCCGGCGGGCGCCGCGTGCGAGCGGGCGGGTCTCGGTCGCGGAGACCTGGCGGACGAACGCCCGGCTCTGGGCCTCGGGGCCCCGGCGGCGCGTCTACCTGGCCCTCTGGGTGCCCAACGGCCTGATCGTCGGCTGCGAGTCGCTCTTCGTGCCGTACGCCCCCGAGCGCGCGGGCCTGCTGTTCGCCTGTGCCGGGCTCGGGATGCTGGCCGGGGACGTCGCGGTGGGCCGGTTCCTGCCGGCGGGGCTCCGGGGCCGGGCGGCGGCACCGCTCCAGGCGCTGCTGGCCGTCCCGTACCTGTTGTTCGCGCTCGACCCGGCGCCGCCGTACGCGATCGCCGCGATCACGCTGTCGGCCGTCGGCTACGGGGCGAGCCTGCTCTACCAGGAGCGGCTCATGGAGCTGGTCCCCGAGGAGCTGAGCGGCCACGCGCTGGGGCTGCACACCTCCGGGATGCTGGCCTTCCAGGGGCTGAGCGCGGCGCTCGCCGGCGGCCTCGCCCAACTCACCTCGCCCGCCACGGCGATGAGCCTGCTGGCGGTGGCCTCGCTGGCGGTCACCCTGGCCCTCCTGTTCGCCGGGCGGCCCGCGGCCGCGGCCCGGGAACGGAAAAGGGCCGAGGCCTGACCCCTGTGCGTGGGTCAGGCCTCGGCCTTGGTGCGCGCGGTGCGGGACCGTAAACCGCACAGCGCACGTGATGCCCGCCCGACGGTGCGAGGCTGGCGCGACAGGACGTTCGCGCCGCCGGGCGGAGTCCGTGAGCCTCCCCGAGTGCCGAAGCGTTGTGGGGGAGGGGGGCGTTGGGACCGCGGCGGCACCGACGGGCGCACCGGCGGTTCCCCTTCCTTCAGGTCAGGAAGGGGGCCGGGCGTCCTTACCACCGCACTGGCTCGGAGCCGCCGCGGTCCTCACGCTGTCCGGTTCACCGACCACCCCTCATCCGGGCCGGTGTCCCGGACCGCGTACAGTGCTGACCTCCCGTCAGGCACCGTACGCTGTCTGGGTGTTCGGAGGATCAGTCCTCGCGCAGGGCGCGGACGGCCTCCTCGACGCGCTTGCCGTAGTCGGCGTCGGCGGCGGCGAAGTGGGCGAGGTTCTTCTCGATGATGTCCTCGCGGGAGACCTGGGAGAGGCCACCGGCGATGTTGGCGATCAGGCGGCCCTTCTCGTCCTCGGACATCAGGCGGTAGAGCTCACCGGCCTGGAAGAAGTCGTCGTCCTTGGTGTGCTGCGGCGCCTCGTGGGTGCCGGTCCAGCCGTGGATGGCCAGCGGCGCGGACAGCGCGGCGTCGGTCTGCTTCGGACCCGAGTACGAGTTGGGCTCGTAGTTCTTGTCGTGGCGCGAACCGTTGCGGGTGGCCATGTAGCCGTCGCGGCCGTAGTTGTCCGCGGTGGTCGCCTTGGGGGCGTTCACGGGCAGCTGGGTGTGGTTGACGCCGAGGCGGTAGCGGTGGGCGTCCGCGTAGGCGAAGAGGCGGCCCTGGAGCATCTTGTCGGGCGAGGGGCCGATGCCCGGAACGAAGTTGTTCGGGGAGAACGCGGCCTGCTCGACCTCGGCGAAGACGTTGTCCGGGTTGCGGTCGAGGACCAGACGGCCCACGCGCTGCAGCGGGTAGTCGCTGTGCGGCCACACCTTGGTGAGGTCGAACGGGTTGAAGCGGTAGTCGGCGGCCTCGGCGGCCGGCATCACCTGGACGTAGAGGGTCCAGGAGGGGCTCACGCCGCGCTCGATCGACTGGAGCAGGTCGGTCTGGTGCGAGTTCGCGTCCTTGCCGACGAGCTCGGCGGCCTGCTCGCCGGAGAGGGAGCGGATGCCCTGGTTCGTCTTGAAGTGGTACTTGACGAAGAAGGCCTCGCCCGCCTCGTTGGTCCACTGGTAGGTGTGCGAGCCGTAGCCGTTCATGTGGCGGTACGAGGCGGGGATGCCGCGGTCGCCCATGAGCCAGGTCACCTGGTGGGTCGCCTCGGGGGCGTGCGCCCAGAAGTCCCAGACGTTGTCCGGCTCCTGCTTGCCCGTGAAGGGGTCGCGCTTCTGGGAGTGGATGAAGTCGGGGAACTTGATCGGGTCCTTGATGAAGAACACCGGGGTGTTGTTGCCGACGAGGTCGTAGTTGCCCTCCTCGGTGTAGAACTTCAGCGCGAAGCCGCGCGGGTCACGGACCGCGTCCGCGCCGCCGAGCGAGTCGGCCACGGTGGAGAAGCGCAGGAAGGTCTCGGTCTTCTTGCCGACCTGGGACAGGAAGCCCGCCTTGGTGAAGGCGGTGACGTCGTCGGTCACCTCGAAGTAGCCGTACGCGCCGGAGCCGCGGGCGTGCACCACGCGCTCCGGGATGCGCTCACGGTTGAAGCGCGCGAGCTTCTCCAGCAGGTGCTGGTCCTGGAGCAGGATGGGGCCACCGACGCCGGCGGTGGCGGAGTTCTGGTTGTCGGCGACAGGGGCGCCGGACTCGGTCGTAAGCACGCGCTTCGACATCGTGACCTTCCGTACGGGAGCTGCACTGCTGGGAGTGCTCAGGAGCGTATGTACGCCCGCCGAGCAGCGTCAACAGTTTGTTGAAAATGAAGTGTGGTGTTCCGGACGGCGGCGACGCCTGGGCGCGACAGGACAGGTGTCAGCGCCGCCGCCGCCCGGAATTCAGGGCCCCGTCGGGACGGGGGGCGGGGTCAGACCTGCTGGCCGGAGAGGCGCTCGACGGCGCGCAGCAGGGCCGAGTGGTCCAGGCCGCCGTCGCCCTGGGCGCGCAGCGAGGCGACCAGCTGGGCGACCACGGCGCCGACCGGGAGGGCCGCACCGACGTTGCGGGCGGCGTCGGTGACGATCCCCATGTCCTTGTGGTGCAGGTCGATCCGGAAGCCGGGCTTGAAGTCCCGGTTCAGGAAGTTGTCCTTCTTACGGGTCAGGACCGTGGAGCCGGCCAGACCGCCGTTGAGGACGTCCAGGGCGGCCTGGAGGTTCACGCCGGACTTCTCCAGGAAGACGACGGCCTCGGCGCACGCCTGGATGTTCACGGCGACGATCAGCTGGTTGGCCGCCTTCACCGTCTGGCCGGAGCCGTGCGGGCCGCACAGGACGATGACCTTGCCGAGGGCCTCCAGGATCGGGAGGGCCTCGTCGAAGTCGGCCTGCTCGCCACCCACCATGATCGACAGGACGGCCTCGATGGCGCCGGCCTCGCCGCCGGAGACGGGGGCGTCGATGACGCGGATGCCCCTCTCCTTGGCGTTCTTCGCCAGGTCGACCGAGGTCTGCGGGGTGATCGAGGACATGTCGACGATCAGCGCGCCCGGCTTGGCGTTCTCCAGGATGCCCGCGGGGCCGTAGGAGATGGCCTCGACCTGCGGGGAGGCGGGCACCATCGTGACGATCACGTCGGCGTCCTTGACGGCCTCGGCGATCGAGCCGGCGACGGTGCCGCCCGCCGCGGCGAGGCGGTCCAGCTTGTCCTGCTCCAGGGTGAAGCCGGTGACCGAGTAGCCGGCCTTGATCAGGTTCTCGGACATGGGGGAGCCCATGATGCCGAGACCGATCCACGCGATCGCAGGGCGGGCGGGCTGGGAGGAATCAGCGAGGTTGCTCATGAGGGTGCCTCTCAAAACAAGGTGGTACGGGGAGGGGGCCTGCGTCAGCGGGCGGGGCGGGCCTCGGGGGCGAGCCATTCGAAGGACGAGGCGGCGTCGGCCGCCTTGTACTCCAGGCCGATCCAGCCGTCGTAACCGGCCTTGACGAGCTCGCCGAGGAGCTGCTCCAGGGGGAGCTCGCCGGTGCCCGGGGCGCCGCGGCCCGGCTTGTCGGCGATCTGGACGTGGCCGGTCTTGTCCGCGTACTCGGCGATGACCCGGCTGACGTCCTCGCCGTTCATGGCCAGGTGGTAGATGTCGAGGAGGAACTTGGCGTTGCCGAGGCCGGTGGCCGCGTTCACCTTGTCCACGATCTCGACGCCGGCGGGGGCGCTCACCAGCGGGTAGAGCGGCGACTCCGGCTTGTTGAGGGTCTCGATCAGCAGGATCGCGCCGACCCGGTCGGCCGCGCGGGCGGCCAGCACCAGGTTCTCCAGGGCGAGCTCGTCCTGGACGGCCGGGTCCACGCCCTCGACGCGGTTGCCGTAGAGCGCGTTGAGCGCCTTGCAGCCGACCGAGGCCGCGAAGTCCGCGGCGATGTCGATGTTGGCCCGGAAGCGGTCGGACTCCTCACCGGGCACCGAGACCGCGCCGCGGTCCGGGCCCGGGAGCCGGCCGGCGTAGAAGTTCAGGCCCACCAGCTGGGTGCCGGCGTCCTCAAGAGCCTTCTTGAGGGCGTCGAGCTCGCTCTGCTCGGGGGTGGCGGTGTCGATCCAGGGCCACCACAGCTCGACCGCGGTGAAGCCCGCCGCGGCGGCGGCCGCGGGGCGCTCCAGGAGCGGGAGTTCCGTGAAGAGGATCGACAGGTTCACATCGAAGCGCTGGTCCGTGACTGCGCCGTCTGAGAAGCGGGCCATGAGGGGCGGCGCTCCTTCCGTATTGCGGAAGTAACTTTCTGTCTGACGGAATGTTGCAAGCGGACCGGTCGACTTGTCAAGAGGTCCCCGCAGGTCCGGGGCTGCCGTGGGCCACGACCGGGCCGTAGCGTGGGGGCATGGTGCGTTTGAGAGTGGAGTTCACGACCGAGCCGTTCGACCTGGAAGAGGCGCCGGCGCACGCGGTCGTGGCACGTGAGGTCATCCAGTCGGCCGAACTGGACGCGGTGGATGTCGGCCCCTTCGGCAATACGGCGGAAGGCGGTGCCGACGTGGTGCTCACCGCCGTGGACGCGCTGCTGCGCCAGTCCCTGGCGGCCGGGGCGACCCGCGTCTCGCTCCAGGTGAACGTGATCGGGGAGTCCCCGGAGGCCGGGGAGTCCGGGGAGCCCGAGGAGTCCAAGGAGTCCGAGGGGTCCAAGGAGCTCAAGGAGGGGGAGAAGTGAGCGAGCACCCCCTGGTGGCGGCCGTGAAGCCGCTGGTCGACGCGATGGGCGCCGAGCTGCTGGTGCCGGAGCAGGCCGGAGTGGACGACGTGGTGCTCGCCTGGGAGGGCGAGGACGTGCTCGCGGTGCGGCTTCCGCAGCTGTCCGAATCGCTCGATCACATTCTGGCCGCGATGGAACGTCGGCACGGGATGCCGCTCGCCGAGCTCGACCGCAAGAGCAAGCAGGAGGCCGTGCGGATCCTGGAGGCGCGAGGCGCCTTCTCCGTGCGTCACGGGGTGGAGACGGTGGCGGGGGCGCTGGGCGTCAGTCGCTTCACCGTGTACAACTACCTGAACAGGGAGACCGCCCTGAACAGGGAAAAGGCCCCCAAGAGCGGGTAGTTGATCATGAGTGGCCACAAGCCGTCGTCCAGATGTCGGGACGACGGCTTTTGTGTGGCCGAGTTTTCAACAAAGTGTTGACGTCGTGTTGCGGAGGGCGTTAGCTATCCGCAGCCCGTCCGACGCACAGCGAAAAACAGCCACGGAGGCTTCCCGTGACTTCAGGTACGACACCGGGTCTGACCCGGTTCAACACCTCGGCGGACGGCGACGCCGTCGCCGCACTCCACGAGGTGTGCTCCAGTTCGGCGTGGGGGAGCAAACTGCTCGCCCAGCGCCCGTACGCCACCGCGGAAGCCCTCTTCCTCGCCAGTGACGCCGCCATGGCGGAACTGACCGCGGAGGACCTGGCCGACGCGATGGCGGGCCACCCGCCGATCGGTCGTCCGAAGGCAGGGGACCCGACCTCCTCCCGCGAGCAGAGCGGGATGGCCGGCGCCTCCGCGGAGCTCAAGGCCGAGATGCTCGAACTCAACCTGGCCTACCAGGACAAGTTCGGGCATGTCTTCCTCATCTGCGCCACCGGCAGGACCGGCGAGCAGATGCGTGACGCGGTCCGCGACCGGATCGAGAACTCGCCCGAACAGGAGCGGGAGATCGTCCGCACCGAACTGGGCAAGATCAACCGCATCCGTCTGACCCGTCTCGTCGAGACCGAGGAAGAGAACTGATGAGCACCGACACCGCGGCTCTGCCGAGCAGTTCCGTGTCCACCCACATCCTGGACACCAGCGTCGGCCGTCCGGCCGAGGGCGTGACCATCACGCTCGCGGCCCGCGCCGGCTCCGACGCCGAGTGGACCGCCCTGGGCGGCTCCGCCACCGACGCGGACGGGCGATGCAAGGACCTCCCGGCCCTGCCGGAGGGCACGACCCACGTACGGCTCGACTTCCAGACCGAGGCGTACTTCCTGAGCAAGCAGGACAAGCAAGCCGAGGCGCAGCAGGACGCCCCCGCGAATCGGGACAGCGGTACGACCGGAGCGTTCTTCCCGGAGGTGGCGATCACGTTCGCCGTCGTCCCGGGCGAGCACTACCACGTGCCGCTGCTGCTCAACCCGTTCGGCTACTCCGTTTACCGAGGGAGCTAGCAGACATGCCCACGATTCTCGGCCAGAACCAGTACGGCAAAGCAGAGAACCGCGTCGTCAAGATCACGCGGGACGGCGCGACCCACCACATCAAGGACCTGAACGTCTCCGTCGCCCTCTCGGGTGACCTCGACGACGTCCACCTCACCGGCTCGAACGCCCACTGCCTCCCCACCGACACGACGAAGAACACCGTCTTCGCGTTCGCCAAGGAGTACGGCATCGAGTCCGCCGAGCAGTTCGGCATCCACCTGGCGCGTCACTTCGTGACCAGCCAGGAGCCGATCCACCGCGCCCGCATCCAGATCGAGGAGTACTCCTGGGAGCGGATCGCCAGCTCGGACGCCAACTCCAAGTTCATCGGCTCGGACGAGGTCAACCACTCCTTCGTCCGCAAGGGCCAGGAGACCCGCGTCACCCAGATCACCTATGACGGCACGAACTGGGAGGTCATCTCCGGCCTCAAGGACCTCGTCGTCATGAACTCCACCAACTCGGAGTTCTGGGGCTACATCAAGGACAAGTACACGACCCTCCAGGAGGCGTACGACCGCATCCTGGCCACGCAGGTGTCCGGCCGCTGGCGGTTCAACTGGACCGACGACGAGCAGCGGATGCCCAACTGGGAGCGGTCCTACGAGCAGACCCGGAAGCACATGCTCGAGGCCTTCTCGGAGACGTACTCGTACTCCCTGCAGCAGACGCTGTACCAGATGGCCACGCGGATCATCAACCACCGTTCGGAGATCGACGAGGTCCGTTTCTCGCTCCCGAACAAGCACCACTTCCTGGTCGACCTCGAGCCCTTCGGCCTGAAGAACGACAACGAGGTCTACTACGCGGCCGACCGCATGTACGGCCTCATCGAGGCCACGGTCCTGCGCGACGGCGCCACGGCGCAGATCCCGGTCGACATGACCAACCTCTAAGCGGCCCTGAGTGCGCGCTTCCGCCCGCCCCGCAGTCGGGCGGGGGCGCGCACACCGGAGGGAACTTCCATGGCACAGCCTGCAAAGGGGCCGGCAACCGCCGAAGGCCCGTGTTCCACCCCGTCCACCACCGCGGTCGCCTGCCACCCGGTGGACGAGAAACTCCCCGCCTCGCGGCTCGTCCCCGCGGCACTCCAGCACATCGCCGCCATGTACGCGGGCGTCGTCACCCCTCCGCTCATCATCGGTCAGGCGGTCGGCCTGGACACCGCCGGCATGACCCGGCTCATCGCCGCCAGCCTGCTGATCGCCGGCTGCGCGACCATCCTGCAGACCCTCGGCCTCGGCCGCTTCGCCGGCAACCGGCTCCCGTTCGTGAACGCCGCCTCGTCGGCCGGCATCACCCCGATGCTCGCCATCGCCGAGAACACCGCCCCGGGACACCAACTCCCCGCCATCTACGGCGCGGTGATGGTCGCCGGAGTCTTCTGCCTCGCCGTCGGCCCCTTCTTCGGCCGGCTCCTGCGCTTCTTCCCGCCGCTCGTCACCGGCGTCGTCATCACCCTCATCGGGGTCACCCTGATGCCCGTGCCGGTCGGCTGGGCGCAGGGCGGCGACAAGAACGCCGCCGACTTCGGCTCCATGAAGTACCTGGCCCTCGCCGGGTTCACCCTCGTCGTCGTCCTGCTCTTCCAGCGCTTCGGCAAGGGCTTCGTCAAGCAGATCGCCCTGCTCCTCGGCCTGTTCATCGGCACGCTCGCCGCGGTCCCCTTCGGCATGGCGGACTTCACCGCCCTGCGGGAGGCCCCGGTCGCCGCACTGCCCACGCCCTTCGCCTTCGGCGCCCCCGAGTTCCAGCCCGCCGCGATCATCTCCCTGTGCATCGTGATGCTGGTCCTGATGACCGAGTCCAGCGCCGGCATGCTCGCCCTCGGCGAGATCTGTGAACGGCGCAGCGACGGCCGGACCATCACCCGCGGACTGCGCACCGACGGCATCGCCACCCTGATCGGCCCCGTCTTCGGCGGCTTCCCCACCTCGGCCTTCGCCCAGAACGTCGGCGTCGTCTCGCTGACCCGGGTGCGCAGCCGGTACGTCGTCGCCGTGGCCGGCGGCGCCCTCCTGGTCCTCGGTGCCTTCCCGGTGCTCGGCGCGGTGGTCTCCCTGGTGCCCATGCCGGTCCTCGGCGGCGCGGGCATCGTGCTCTTCGGCTCGATCGCCGTGAGCGGCATCCGGACCCTGTCCGAGGCGGGACTCGACGACAGCTCCAACATCATCCTGGTGGCCGTCGCGCTCGGAGCGGGCATCATCCCGCTCGCCGCACCCACCTTCTACGCCGGATTCCCCGCCTGGGCGCAGACCGTGCTCGGCTCCGGCATCAGCGCGGGGGCGCTCGTCGCCGTCCTGCTGAATCTCTTCTTCCACCATCTCGGCACCCGGAGCCGTCACACGGCCCCGGCACTCAAATCCTCCTAGGGTCCTGCCGTGCCCGACCATCCCCCCAGGAATGAAGGAAGCACCGTCATGGCAGCACCTTCGGCAGCCCAGCGCATCGTCATCGAGAACGCGGCGATCGCGACCGTCGACGCGAACGACACCGAGTACGCCACCGGCCACCTCGTCGTCGCCGACAACAAGATCGAGTCCATCGGTGCCGGGAAGGCCCCCGAGGGCCTGGAGAACGTGGTCCGGCGGATCGACGCCACCGGCCATCTGATCACGCCGGGTCTCGTCAACACCCACCACCACTTCTACCAGTGGATCACCCGGGGTCTCGCGACCGACCACAACCTCTTCAACTGGCTGGTCGCGCTCTACCCGACCTGGGCCCGCATCGACGAGCAGATGGTGCGCGTCGCCGCCCAGGGATCGCTGGCGATGATGGCCCGCGGCGGTGTCACCACCGCCATGGACCACCACTACGTCTACCCGCAGGGCTCCGGCGACCTGTCCGGCGCGATCATCGGTGCCGCGAGCGACATGGGCGTCCGCTTCACCCTCGCCCGCGGCTCCATGGACCGCAGCCAGAAGGACGGCGGCCTGCCGCCGGACTTCGCCGTCGAGACCACCGAGGGCGCGCTCGCCGCGACCGAGGAGACCGTCAAGAAGTTCCACGACGCCTCCTTCGACTCGATGACCCAGGTCGCCGTCGCCCCCTGTTCCCCCTTCTCCATCTCCACCGAACTTCTCCGCGAGGGCGCCGCGCTCGGCCGCCGCCTGGGCGTGCGCATGCACACCCACGGCTCGGAGACCGTGGAGGAGGAGAAGTTCTGCCACGAGCTCTTCGGCATGGGCCCGACGGACTACTTCGAGTCCACCGGCTTCCTCGGCGAGGACGTGTGGATGGCGCACTGCGTCCACATGAACGACTCCGACATCGCGGCCTTCGCCCGTACCAAGACCGGTGTGGCGCACTGCCCCTCCTCCAACGCGCGCCTCGCCGCCGGCATCGCCCGCGTACCCGACATGCTCAGGGCGGGCGTGCCGGTCGGCCTCGGCGTCGACGGCACCGCCTCCAACGAGTCGGGCGAGCTCCACACCGAGCTGCGCAACGCCCTGCTGATCAACCGGCTCGGCGCCCACCGCGAGGCCGCGCTCAACGCCCGCCAGGCCCTGCGCCTCGGCACCTACGGCGGCGCCGAGGTCCTCGGCCGCGCCGACAGCATCGGCTCGCTGGAGGCCGGCAAGCTGGCCGACTTCGTGCTCTGGAAGATCGACGGCCTCGGCCACTCGTCGATCGCCGACCCGGTCACCGCCATCGTCTTCGGTGCGGCCGCCCCGGTCACCGCGTCCTTCGTCAACGGCAAGCAGATCGTGGAGAACAACCGTCTGCTGACCGCCGACGAGGACCGGATCGCGCGCGACGCGCGCACGGAGGCGCAGCGCCTGGCCCGTATCGCGGCCCAGGCCTGACCCTCCCCAAGGAGTCCGGTCGAGGGGGACGGCCCTCGACCGGTCGCCGCGGACCCGAGCGGGGTCCGCGGCAGCCCGACCGGGGGGTGACGTGCGCCCAGTCGTACGCACCCCCCGGGACGGTGAACGGTCTCCGTGCCCCACCCGGGCATTCCCCATCGGACACCCCGTCAGCGCCGCACCCCCTCCGCCGGCGCCGCATCGAGCCGCACCTCCTGCACTTCGCACCGCATCGCACCACCTCCCTGACACCCGCGTCTCCGCCGACGCGTACCCGACCGGAGGAACCGCCGTGGCCGCCAAGCCCCAGGTTCGCAATGCACAAGACGCAGGGTCCGCCCTTGAGGCCCGGGACACACACCCGGTAGACGAGGTCCTGCCCCCACTGAAGATGCTCACCAGTGGCCTCCAGCACGTGGCCGCCATGTACGCGGGAGTCGTCGCCCCGCCGCTGATCGTCGGAGCGGCCGTCGGCCTCTCGGGGACCGAACTCACCTTCCTCACCGGGGCGAGTCTCTTCACCGCCGGACTCGCCACCTTCCTGCAGACCCTCGGCGTCTGGAAGATCGGCGCCCGCCTGCCGTTCGTCAACGGCGTCACCTTCGCCGGCGTCGCCCCGATGCTCGCCATCGTCGACACCACGAAGGACAAGGCCGACGCCCTGCCGGTGATCTTCGGCGCGATCATCGTCGCCGGACTCCTCGGCTTCCTCGCCGCCCCCTTCTTCTCCCGGCTCGTGCGGTTCTTCCCGCCGGTCGTCACCGGCTCCGTGATCACCCTCATCGGAGTCTCCCTCCTCCCGGTCGCCTTCGGCTGGGCCCAAGGGCCCAACCCCAAGGCGGACGACTACGGTTCGACCACCTTCCTGTCCCTCGCGGGCATCACCCTGGTCATCGTGCTGCTGTTGCGCCGCTTCACCCGCGGCTTCCTCAAGCAGGTTGCCGTCCTCGTCGGCCTCGTCGTGGGCACGCTCCTCGCGATACCGTTCGGCGTCACCGACTTCACCCCGGTCACCGAGGCGGACATCGTCGGCTTCCCGAGCCCGTTCCACTTCGGCGCACCGCAGTTCGCCGTCGCCGCGATCATCTCCATGTGCGTGGTCATGCTCGTCTCGATGACCGAGTCGACCGCCGACATGCTGGCGCTCGGCGAGATCGTCGAGCGGCCCGCCGACGAGAAGACGATCGCGGCCGGACTGCGGGCCGACACCCTCGGCTCCGCGCTCAGCCCCTTGTTCAACGGCTTCATGTGCAGCGCCTTCGCACAGAACATCGGCCTGGTCGCCATGACCCGGATCCGCAGCCGCTTCGTGGTCGCCTGCGGCGGCGGCTTCCTGGTCCTCATGGGCCTGTCGCCGGTGGCCGCCTCGCTGATATCGGTCGTGCCGCGGCCGGTCCTCGGCGGCGCGGGCATCGTCCTCTTCGGCTCGGTCGCCGCGAGCGGCATCCAGACCCTGGCCAAGGCCGGCCTGGAGAAGGACAACAACGTGCTGATCGTCGCCGTCTCGCTGGCGGTCGGCATCATCCCGATCACCAAGCCGGAGTTCTACCACGCCTTCCCGGAGACCGCGAAGATCATCCTGGACTCCGGCATCTCCACCGGCTGTGTCGCGGCCGTCCTGCTCAACCTGGTCTTCAACCACCTCGGCAAGCGCGGTGACGAGGACACCGTGACCGCGCCCATGGAGCCGGGCGGCGAGATCTCCGACACCAGAAGCGCCAAGGCGGCGCACGTCCACTGAACCATCGCCCGCCACCCCCGCCCGCCCCGGTCCCCGCGCACGCCGCGGGGCCCGGGGCGGTGGTGCTGGTCAACCCCAACACCTCCACGGCGACCACCCGGATGATGACCACCCTCGCCCGCCGCGCCCTCACCGGCACGGGCCTGCGCGTCCGGGGCGCGACCGCCGCCCACGGCCCGGCGATGCTGACCGACCCGGCCGCCCTGCGCGCCGCCGCCCCGCACACCGTCGCCGCCGCGCGCGCCGCCCTGGCCGGGGGCGACGGAGCGGCCCTGATCGTCGGCGCGTTCGGCGACCCGGGCGTGGCCGCACTGCGGGCGGCCCTCGGGGACGCCCTGCCCGTCGTCGGCATCGGCGAGGCCGCGCTCGCCGAAGCGGCGGCCGGCGGGCGCCGCTTCGGCATCGCCACGACCACCCCACGCCTCGCGGCCGCGATCGACGCCCGGGTCGAACACCTCGGTCTGGCCGCCTCGTACACCGGCACCCGCTTCACCGCCGCCGACCCCGAGCGCCTCGCCGCCCACCCCGGGCCCCTGCTCGCCGCCCTGGAGGGCGCCGCCCTCGCCTGCGTCCGGCGCGACGGCGCCGAGGCGGTCGTCATCGGCGGCGGCCCACTGGGCGACGCGGCCGAGTCCCTGTGCACCCGACTCCCGGTGCCGGTCATCGCCCCGGTCCCCGCCGCCTGCCGCACGATCACACGGCTTCTGACCTAGCCGGCGAGCGGGCCTGGGCACGAGACGAGGCTGCGGACCAGATGGTGTCCCGAGGCGGTCATTGTGCGGGAGTGGGGCCCTGGGAGCCGCCTTTGCTCCGGCGTTCCTGCCGATTGCGGGGAATGTTGGCTCTGCCCGTACCGCCGAAGGACCATCCCTTGGCGGGTAGGCGGCCCAGGTCGGCGAGCGTCTGTACGGCTTCGAGGGTCTCATAGTGATTGGGTCCGAGGACACGGCGTCGTGCCGCGAGAACCTTCCGCATCTCGGCGCGGGCCAATGCCGGGAAGCCGAGTCTCGCCCAGCAGACAGCCCAGTTGTAGTGGGTTCTCAGTGTCGACGGGTGCTCGGCGCTGAGACTCCGCTGTTCTTCCGCAAGGATCTGTCTCCACTCGCGATGGGCCTCCCTGTGGCGCCCCCGCTGAGCCAAGATGTGGACCCTTTCATGACGTGTTGACAGCACATCGGCTGTGCGGCCGAGAAGTCCCCCCGAACGGTATCCCTCTTCCACCTGGTCGAGAATGGCTTCGGCCCGGTCGAGTTCCTTCAGCTGCACGAGGAGCTGCCCTACTTGATGCTTGGTCTGCAGGGTGTTCCGGTGATCATCACCCAGGACGTCCTGCTCGATGAGCTGGATGTCCATGAACTCGAACAGTGCCCGTACGAGGTTTCCTTCGATACCTCGAATGGATGCGATGTCGTAGCGAGTGACCAGAATGGACGGGTGCCACGGAGGAAGGGACTTCTTCTGCAGGAGTAGCACCCTCTCCAGCAGCCGGCGGGCCCGGTCGAGATGACCTCGATGCCACCAGATGACTCCCAGCTCGTGCTGGAGCACGGCGCGAGTGAAGGGCGCCACGTTAAGCCCGTCCATGAGTCCGACAGCCTTGCGGGAGTAGACCTCCGCTTCTTCGAGTCGTCCAGATTCTCTGAGGGTGGTCGCCAGATGGTGATGTGCCTGCATAGAGAGGTAGGGAAACTGCGGCAGGTCTTCCAACTCCTGGCACAGCTCGCGGGCCAGGAGTTCGCCAGAGCTGAGGTTTCCGAGTTCCGTGTGGATGGCGATGGCCAGTTCGCGTGCCATCAGGGTGTGGAAATTCTGCTTCCCGAAGGTCCTTTCGGCGAGATGGCATGCCGATGAGACGAGGGCGTTCGCCTCCTCCAGCCGGGACATGTGCCATGCCCATTCCGCACATTCGTACACGATCTGGAAGCGGCATCCGTCGCTGGGGCTGATACTGCTGAGCCGGTCATGGAGTGCTCGGGAAGTCCTGTGCCCGGATTCGTACTGCCCCGACAGTCTGAGATACCTGCTCAGGTACATCTGTGTTTCGACGATCGTTTCGAACAACTCGGGTAAGTCAGCCGGGAGACGCGCGGCTGTCGCCGCCAGGTGCGGAACCAGGAGCTGCCAGAGGCCGGCGGAGGACGGGGCTCCCCATCCGCCTCGCATCGCCCCGATACAACGAGCGGCGGCGGCCCATGCGCTGGCGCGTCCCGGTGAGCCCATCAGCTTCGCGGCGTTGACCTCGGAGACCAACGGATGCACGACGACGCATCTATGGGTACGAACGTCACCTGTCCAGTGGTAGAAGGTGCTTCCCTCCACTGGTTGGATCACCGGACTCTCGTCGACGATGTCGATCAACCCGACGGCGTGGAGAGCACTCAGTGCGCGCTCCACGGCGAGAGGGTCCCAGGGCCCTTCGTCGGATCCGTGCGTGCGGAGGAGGACTTTGGGCGAGAGGAGCTCCACGGGTACCGACTGCGCTGCCCAGCACGACAGCACGCGCATGATCGACCTGACGTGAGGTACGCCTTGCCACTCCAAGGCGTCCAGCGACACCTCCCAGGTCTGCATCACGAGATCTCGGGCGTCTCCGTCGGAACGAGGACGGACCGACGCGTCGACGGCTCGGTCGACCACGTTCGCAAAGTCCTTGTCCAGGGCGGCGTGGAATGTCGCGAAGTCACGGAGGGGGGAAAGCGGCTGAGAGATGCATCGGCCAGCGAGTCGCAAGGCGAGCGGAATGCCGCCGAGGCGCCGGGAGAGCAGGTCGGCCGCTTGCCACTGAGCCTCCGAGCCGCCGGCCAGATCGAGCAGCAATTCGGTACCGGATGCCGGATCCAGAGGTTCGAGTTTGATCATGGATGCCTCTGCTGGCCACAGATCGGGGCTGCCGAGTCGGGTGGTGACCAAGACCGCTCCGGTCATGGATCCCCTCAGCCAGGCCGGCTCCAACGTGCGCTCGATCTCAGCAGGGGCGTCCGCACCGTCGATGACCAACAACCAGGGCCGGCTGCTCGCATCGAGGGCCTCCCACACCAGGTCCACCGGGGCCAGAACACCGGCGGCCACCTGTCGCGCGTGGTTTTCGGAACCGACCAGTTTCGCGGCGATCTGGCGCAAGGCAGCCGGAATGCCCTCGGCGTCGGAGGCTCGGACCCAGAACACCTGGATGCCGTTGTCCTGAACGATGGAGGCGAGTGACAGGGCAACGGCGGACTTTCCGACCCCACCCATGCCGTGCAGGACGGTGACGCTGCCCCTCAAGGGTTCGATGCCGTCCGCACCGAGTGCGCGAAGCACCGCGTCACGGCCGTGCAAGTGGCGTGGGTGCAGACCCTTCGGAGGAGTGACGGAGACTCTGGCGAATTCCGATGGATCGTGGGCGCCTGGGTAGACGTTCACGACGTCGCCCTCGATGTTCACCTGGTCGCGTCCGGCCTGGACGACGCGACCCTCCCCGGAGACCCGTGCCTTCTGCCTGATGTGCTGGACCATGTCACTGTCGCGAAACAGCAACGTGTGCTCCGTTCTCTGGATGGATTGCCGCTGGACGTGTCAGGAAGGACTGAAGACAGCTGCACGGCGTGCCGTGCAGCTGTCAGTGCTCGATGATGTGTTGATCGCGGCCGGCCTGGAAAACCCGCGCGTGTCCTCGTGCTCTGCCTGCCATCCGTATGGATCCGGCCCGGACGTCAACTTGGGAAGTGGCCTCTGTGGTCTTGCGGGTCAAAGCAAGGTGCAGCGCGCCGACCGCTCTCGGGTCGGTGGAGAACAACCAAGTGAGGCGTTCCTGCCACCACGCACCCAGCTCTCCCTCACGCCGCACGATGCCTCGGGCCCTGGCGTCCATCAGAGCAGCGCGAGAGTCCTCCAGTTGTTCGAGGAGTATGTCGGCCTCCGCCGGGCGAATCCGGCGCCACTGCTCAAGGACCGCCTGCAGGGCGCGCGGGTGAGCGTCGGTCGTCATCACGGCGACGAGCCTGGCCCCAGCGGTGAGTGAGAAGGCTGTTAATTCGTCCTCCACGAAGGCTCCTTGACGTTCGTGACGTGCTGGTGTGCACAGTGTGCACGGCGGAACCGACGGCGGTGGTCCTTTCGATTCGATCGCTGAAGGGCGCGGCGGATGTCGTGTGCGGATCGGCCGTACGCGCTTCCGCCCTCACCGCTCCAGCTCCATCCGTCGCCCGCACTCGTGCGCCAGTGCCGGATACGCCGCCGCGATCGCCTCGTACAGGCGGCGGCGCAGCAGGCGCTCCGCCTCGGCGCGGCCGGTGTCGCCGTACAGGCCGTCGAGGAGGGTCTCGTACCGGGCGAGTGCCTGGCGCAGGTAGCCGACCTGCCAGCGCACCATCGCGCCCGCGGTGATGCCGCCCGGTCCGCGTGCCCCGAGCAGGTGGCGGTGGCGCACCGCGCGGCGCTCCAGTTCGGCGGCGAGCAGCCGGGGGACCTCGATGGGCTCGGCCCGGATCGCGGCCAGCACCGCCCTGCGCCGCCGCTCGGCCCCCGCCCCGGCCGCCGCCGACCCCCGCCCGGCGACGGCGGCGGCGTGGAGGAACTCCGGGGTGCGCTCGACGGCCTCGATCCGGGCGAGCAGGAAGAGCCGCACCGGTGTGAGCGACCAGCGCCTCGGGTCCCGCCCCTGCACATCGGCCTGGCCCAGCAGCTCGGCGATCATCGCGTCGCTCCAGCCGCGCAGGCGCAGCCCGGTCACGGTCAGATAGGTCGTACGGTCCGTCACGAATCCCCCTGAAATCGACTACGGAGAGTGATGGATCCAGTGAAGCGCACCCCGCTGACAGCGCCCCTCCCCGCCCGCCCCTTGTCGAGCCGCCCACCCCTGTGTCATACAGGTCCAGACCTTTCCCGGATCGCCCGGCCGGACGGAGGCGTCCCGTGCAACGCCCGCTCGCCACAAGCCTGTTGACCGTCGCCTGCCTCGCCGTCGCCGCCTGCTCGGCGGCGCCCGCGAAGGACACCGGCGCCCCCACCGCGCCCACCGGTGTCACCGCCGCCGCGGGCAGCGCCAGCACCGTGCACGTCATGTGGAGCGCCGCCACCGACGACCGCGGCGTCACCGGCTACGCCGTCTACCGCCAGGGCCGCAAGGTCAAGGACCTCCCCGCCGACACCCTCATGACCGACGTCACCGGCCTCGCCCCCGCCACCCCGCAGACCTTCACCGTCCGCGCCCGCGATGCCGCGGGGAACCTCTCCCCGGACAGCGCCGCCGTCTCCGCCACGACCCTCGCCGCCACCGCCGAGGACCGCACGCCCCCCACCCGCCCCACCGCCCTGCGCGTCGCCCCCGCCGGACCCGACGGCGCCACCCTGACCTGGCGTCCCGCCCGCGACGACACCCGGGTCACCGCCTACGACGTCTACCAGGGCGACGCCCGCGTCCACACCGTCCCCGGCACCGGGACCACCGCCCGGCTCACCGGTCTGCGCCCCGGCACCGCCTACGCGTTCACCGTCCGGGCCCGCGACGCCGCCGAGAACTCCTCCCCGGACAGCGCCCCCGCCGACCTCACCACCGCCCCCGCCGCCGGCGCCCCGCCCAACACCGCGCCCACCGCCGTCACCGCGAAGGCCACGAAGGGCGCCGTCACCCTCACCTGGACCCCGCCCCGTACCGGCGACCCCGTCAAGGAGCACCAGCTCTACCTGAACGGCCGATTCGCCACCACGATCGTCTGGGGCGCCCAGCCCCCGCCCGGCCCCGTCACGTACACCCTCACCGTCCCCACCACCCCCGGCACCCGCTACACCGTCACGCTCCGCGCCCGGCTCCCCGACGGCACCTGGGGCGACTTCTCCGCGCCCCGCACGGTGGTGACCCCCTGAAGGGTGACCCCTTGAAGGCACGCACGCACACCGCGTCGGAACTACGCTGGGAAGCGTGGCCGAGATCGTTCTCACCAACACCGGGCTCGCCGCGTTCCTGGAGGCGAGCCCCGAGTTCCGGGGCCCTGGAGCGCGCAGGGCCGCCGACGCCGTGCTGGGTCTGCTCGCGCTGCGCGGGGCGGACCGGGCCACGGGGCTGCCCGAGCCGACGCCCGCCCTGGTGCGGCGGCTGCTCGTGGAGGACCTGCCCGCGTTCGTGTGCGCGGCACCCGAGGAGCTGGCCGCCTACCCGGCCGTGCTCCGGGCGCTCGCCCGCCGCTTCGACGGCGACGGCCGGGCGGGGGTCGAGGGGGTGATCGGGGAGGCCGCCGACGACTTCGAGCGGGCCATGGGCGACCCCGGCAACCTCACCTGGCCGCGCTGGTACGCCCAGCTCCTGCGGGCCGACGGCACCGATCCCGACGACCCCGCGGCCGTACGGGCCTGGCTCGCCCGGCTCGACGGGCCGCCGGTCCCCGCCGGGGTGCGGCGGGCCGACCTCATGGGGCGCACCGCCGTCGCCGACGTCCTGCTCGCCGAGGCGCTCACCCGGGCCTATGTCCGCGACGCCGGGCAACCGCCGTCCGCCGGACCGGTGCTGACCGACCACGACGTGGCCCAGGGGATCGGCACGGTCGCCGCCGCGCTGCTCGACCGGTGGACCGCGGCCGGCCTCGCCGAAGGTCTCACGGGCGCCTACGCCCACCTCGCGCCCGGACCCGACGCCTTCCCGCACCTCGTCCTCGCCGACGCGCTGCTCGACGAACACCTCGACTACTACGGCGACCCCGCCGAGCCGCTGCCCCCGCCGGAGGAGGAGGGCGACCCGCCGGACCCCGAGGGCGACGCCGACCTGCTCGCCGCCGCCGTGGACGCCCTCGCGGACGAGGGCACGTACGGCGGCGAGGCCGCCCACCTGCTCTACACGCTGTACCAGCGCGGCTGCTCCGCCGAGTCCGTCGCCCGCCGCGCCGCCGAGTTCGAGGACTGGCCGGTCGACCCGGCCCTGGAGGACGCCCCCGTCCGCGTACCGCCGCCGGCCTCACCCGCGTACACGACGCCGACCGCCGGTGAGCTCGCCCGCCTGCTCGGCACCCCCGGCATCAACGACACCGACCGGGCGCGGCTCGACGGGCCCGCCCACGAGCTGGCCGCCGTCGTCGACCGGCTGGCCTCGACCGGGCTCGTCTTCCGCCGAGGCGACGCCTTCGGTCTCACCCCGGACGGCGCCGCCACCGTCCGCTATCTGCTCGCCGTCCGCGGGGTCGCCGTGCCCGACGCCGCCGACGCCGCCGCCTGGGACGCGCCCACGCTGGTGGGCGCCGCCGCGGGCTGGCCTCCGGCCGCCGCCGAGCGGGTGCTCAGGGAGTGGCTGCGGGCCCTGGAGGCGGCCCCCGGCGACGTCGACGAGCAGGCCTGGACGGAGCTGCTCGGCGCCGTCGGCCGGGTGCACGCGGGCACGTCCGACGCGGCGTCCGCCCGGGCGCTGCTCGGCGTCCTCGACCTGTCCGCCGCGCCGGCCGGCGCCCTGCGCCGCACCCTCACCGACCCGGTGGCCGGGGCCCGCGCGGAGGCGGCCCTGCGGGCCCGGGGCGAGGACGTCGATCCGAAGGCGGTGCCGGCCTCCGCCCGGGCCCTGGCCGTCCTCGACGGGTTGCCCGGCAAGAAGGGGCCGCTGGAGTCCCGCCGTACCGCCTTCGACACGGCGGCCGGGCGCTGGCCCGGCGGTTCGGCCGCGCTGGTGGCCGCGATGGCCGCGGCCGACCCGCACGAGACGGTACGGGTCCTCGGACCCCTGGGCATCGTCCCGCTGTGACCCGGCCGGGGTGCCGGCGTGCCGTTCCGCCGTGACCCGGCCGGGGTGCCTCCCGCCGTCACCTGGTGGTCGAGCTGTCACCCCGCCGTGAGGTACATCCCCGAGGCGCCCGTGCCCGCCGTGTTGCGGCAGCTGTAGTCACCGGTGGTGCGGCCGTTGATCAGGGCGAGGCAGCGGCCCAGCGCCAACTGCCCGTAGTAGTTGGGGTGCATGTCCTCCTGGAGCGGTCCCTGGGTCTCGTTCTGGTCGATCCAGCGCGCCCACTCGCTCGTCGTCGCCGAGGCCGGGGCGGTGGAGCCGACCAGCTTGCTTGTCTTCGCGCACACCTCGCGGCCCTGGAGCATGTCGCGCAGATCCATGAACTGCGCGCCCTTGGCCCGCGCCACCGCCTTCAGGCGGTTCGCGATCTGCGGGACGAGGGAGTCGCGGGCCCAGTCGGAGTCGGCGTTCCAGAAGGGGCAGCCGCCGGTGTTCGTCCGGCTCCAGCCGCTCTCGCCGTAACGGTTCTCCGTGGAGCGGGGGATGGGGGAGGGGTACGACTGGAGGACGATCCGGTAGTCGGCGGTGGCGTAGCCGGCGCCGGTCATCACGGCCCTGATCTCGTCGATCGACTTGCCGACGGCGGCCATCGCCCCGTCGATCCTCGCGTCGACGGCGGCCTGCTGGTCGTCGTGGCAGTAGGAGTACCAGACGATGTAGTCGGTGGCGCAGGTGGTGATGACGTCGGCGAAGCCGAGGTCGTTGCCGCCGATCGACAGCGCGATCAGCTTCACGTCACGGGTGGCGGCGACCGACGCCAGCTGGTCGGCCTGCGGGGCCTCGCCCTTGTAGGCGACCCCGCCGTTGGAGGCGCGGAAGACGTTGCGGGTGGTGGCCCCGGAGCAGGCCAGATTGATCTGCTCGGTGGCGAGGCCGCCCGCGCTCCTCACCTCGGCCGAGTCCGAGCGGTGGCAGCCGTTGGTCTGCGAGGCGCCGTACACGCGGCTCGGGTCGTATCCGCTGCCGGTCCAGGCCCGGTCGGTGCCGGTGCGGGAGCCGCTCGTGGTCAGGCTGTTGCCCTGCCAGCGGCCGGCCTCGCCGGAGATGTAGCTGTCGCCCATGGAGACGACGGCGGTGGGACCGGAGCCGGGCGCGGCCAGGGCGGGGGTGGGGGCCAGCGAGGCGAGTCCGGCGGCGAGACACAGGGTGAGCAGTCCGCGCAGGGCGCGGTGGGGGGACGAAGGCATGGCTGTGCTCCTGCGGTGTGCGGTGCGCAGTGAGTGGGGGACAGCCGCCGGCCGGTGGCATGGCGGAATCTCGCACGGCACGGCTTATTACCGCTAGGTAGCCGCGCGTCTCGGTTACGTCACGTGACTTGTGAAACGCCATGGATCGAAAGGAAGGCAAACGTGCGAACGGCATACGGAAAGGGCTCCGCCCCCGGTGCCTCGGCAACGGGGGCGGAGCCTGTGCGCGCGGGGCCGCGCGCGGTGTCCGGCGCGTGAACGCCTGTGCTGTTCGGCCGCTGTGCGGTCAGCCGACCAGCTGGTCGTACGCGGGGAGGGTGAGGAAGTCCGCGTAGTCGGCGTCGAGCGAGACGTGCAGCAGGAGGTCGTGCGCCTGCTGCCACTTCCCGGCCGCGAACGCCTCGTCGCCGATCTCCGCGCGGATCGCGGCCAGCTCCTCGGCGGCGACCGCGCGGGCCAGCTCCGGGGTGGCCTGCTGACCGTTCTCGAAGACGACCTCGGCGTTGATCCACTGCCAGATCTGCGAGCGGGAGATCTCGGCGGTCGCCGCGTCCTCCATCAGGTTGAAGATCGCGACGGCGCCCAGGCCGCGCAGCCATGCCTCGATGTAGCGGATGCCGACCTGGACCGCGTTGCGCAGGCCGTCGTAGGTGGGGTGGGCGTCCAGGGAGGCGATGTCGATGAGCTCGGGGCCCTCGACGTGCACGTCCTCGCGCAGCCGGTCCTTCTGGTTCGGCTTCTCGCCGAGCACCGCGTCGAAGGAGGCCATGGCGATCGGGACCAGGTCGGGGTGGGCGACCCAGGAGCCGTCGAAGCCGTCGCCGGCCTCGCGGTCCTTGTCGGCCTTGACCTTCTCGAAGGCGACCTTGTTGACCTCGGCGTCCCGGCGGGACGGGATGAAGGCCGCCATGCCGCCGATCGCGTGCGCGCCGCGCTTGTGGCAGGTGCGGACGAGGAGTTCGGTGTACGCGCGCATGAACGGGGCCGTCATCGTGACCAGGTTGCGGTCCGGGAGGACGAACTTGGCTCCGCCGTCACGGAAGTTCTTGACGATGGAGAACAGGTAGTCCCAGCGGCCCGCGTTCAACCCGGCGGCGTGGTCGCGGAGTTCGTAGAGGATCTCCTCCATCTCGTACGCGGCCGTGATGGTCTCGATGAGGACCGTGGCGCGGACGGTGCCCTGCGGGATGCCGACGTAGTCCTGGGCGAAGACGAAGATCTCGTTCCAGAGGCGGGCCTCCAGGTGGGACTCGGTCTTCGGCAGGTAGAAGTACGGGCCCTTGCCGAGGTCGATGAGGCGCTGGGCGTTGTGGAAGAAGTAGAGGCCGAAGTCGACCAGGGCGCCGGGCACCGGGCGCCCGTCGACGGTCAGGTGACGCTCCTCCAGGTGCCAGCCGCGCGGGCGCATGACGACCGTGGCGAGCTCGTCGGCCGACTTCAGCGCGTAGGACTTGCCCGACCGCGGGTCGGTGAAGTCGATGTTCCGGGTGTACGCGTCGACCAGGTTGACCTGGCCGAGGACCACGTTCTCCCAGGTGGGCGCCGAGGCGTCCTCGAAGTCCGCGAGCCAGACCTTCGCGCCCGAGTTCAGCGCGTTGATCGTCATCTTGCGGTCGGTCGGGCCGGTGATCTCGACCCGCCGGTCGTTCAGGGCCGCCGGGGCGGGCGCGACCTTCCAGGAGTCGTCGGCGCGGACCGCCTCGGTCTCGGGAAGGAAGCCCAGCGAGGAGGTGCGGGCGATCTCGGCGCGGCGCTCGGCGCGGCGCGCGAGCAGCTCGTCGCGGCGCGGGGTGAACCGGCGGTGCAGCTCGGCCACGAAGGCGAGCGCCGCGTCGGTGAGCACCTCCTCCTGGCGCGGCAGGGGCTCGGCTTCGACGACGACCAGGGAGGACGGCGCTGGTGCGGACATGAACTGTCACTTCCTTCAGCGGGCTTCACGGGCGGTGCCAGACGGCCGCCGGGCATCGCGTACGGCACGGAGTGCCATAGGCGCCGAGGTACGGCCGCGAGCGCCGTCTCAAAGAGCAGGCGCTTCTGAACAGTGGATACTAGTTTCCTCATGGTGGAAGTTCAATGGTTTGTTGATGTCGAGATTCTTCGGGTCGACACAACGTGGCGCTCGGTGCCACCGCCTTCACTCCAGGTGCACCAGGTCCGCCTCCGTGTCGATGTCATAGGGCTCGGCCACATCCGAACAGTCCACGAGCGTGATCGCATCCCGGTGCGCCTTCAGGTAGTCGCGCGCCCCCTGGTCCCCGACCGCCCCCGCCGCGATCCCCGCCCACCGGCCGGCGCCGAACAGCACCGGATGGCCGCGCTTCCCCTCGTACGAGGCCGCCGCCAGGCTGTCCCGCGAGCGGTACGCCGCCCGCACCCGGGCCACCGCCGCCGCCCCGATCCCCGGCTGGTCCACCAGCGACACCAGTGCCGCGTCCACCGGCAGCGCCGCCGCCCGCAGGGAGGCGAGGCCCACCCGCAGCGAGGAGCCCATGCCCTCGGCCCAGTCCGGGTTGTCCACCAGCACGCAGCCCGGCAGCACCGCCCGCTCCCGCACCCCGTCGGCCGCCGCGCCGAGCACCACGTGCACCACCTCGCAGCCGCCCTCGCGCAGCACCCGCACCGCGTTCTCGACGAGCGGGCGCCCGCGGTGCGTGAGCAGGGCCTTGGGCCGGCCGCCGAGCCGCCGGCCGCCGCCGGCCGCCAGCAGCAGGCCCGCCACGAGGGGTTCCGCCGTCTCACCGGTCATCTCACCAGTCGTCTCACCAGTCGTCTCACCAGTCATGAGGACTGCATACCGCATCGCCCTTCCCGCGCCCCCGTCACACGGACGCCTGAATTACGTCCGCCCGCTGGCGCGCCGGGCGCGCGAAGGAGTTAACTGGCCCGCGACCCCGGGCGCCGGAGTGCGCCCGGCGGGTCGGCACAAGGACGTGCACGAGGGGGGAACCATGTTGCGAAGCGTGGGGCAGAGGCGAGTGACCGGCGAGGGCGTGGACCCCAGGGTGGACGGGCTGAGGACCGCCGTCTCCCGGCTCAGGCGCGAACTGGCCGCGCTGCGCACCGACTTCACCGACCGGGGCATCGCCGAGGACGAGCTCGCGGCGCTGGACGCCATGGCCGCGGGCGGCGCCCCCGAGGTCCGCCGGCTGCGCCGCTCGCTGCTGCTCGTCGCCGGCTCGGTCGGCTCCGTCAGCGCCCTCGCCGACGGCCTGACCGTCCTCCGCCGCGCCGTGGACCTCTTCGGCCCGCCGACGGGCTGACACCGCCGAGGGCGGCACCGTCCACGGACGGCGACATCGCCCAACCGTCCGACGACCGGCGGCGACACCGCCCAACCGCCCACCGACCGACGGCGACACGGCCCAACCGCCCGCCGACGGGGACACCCGCCGAACCTCCGGCCGACGGGGGACACCCGCCGAACCTCCGGCCGACGGGGGACACCCGCCCAACCGCCCGCCGACGGGGACACCCGCCGAACCTCCGGCCGACGGGGGACACCCGCCCAACCGCCCGCCGACGGTAGGCGGGCCCACGGCGCCGACGCTCCCGCCGACGGTGGGCCGCCCCAGGGTGCCCACCCGGGCCCGAGCTCAGCGCCTGATCAGCCGCCGGGCCGTCGCCGTCGCCACCGCCGCCGTGCGCGAGTCGACGCCCAGCTTGGCGAAGACGTGCACCAGGTGGGACTTCACCGTCGCCTGGCTCAGGAACAGCGCCTTGCTGATCTGCTGGTTCGACAGGCCCTCGCCCACCAGCTGGAGCACCTCCAGCTCCCGCTTGGTCAGCGCCTCCGACGGGGTCCGCATCCGGTCCATCAGCCGGTGCGCCACCGCGGGCGCCAGCGCCGACTGGCCGGCCGCGGCTGTCCGTACCGCCGCCGCGAGCTCCTCCGGCGGGGCGTCCTTCAGCAGATAGCCCGAGGCCCCGGCCTCCACCGCCGCCAGGATGTCCGCGTCGGTGTCGTACGTCGTCAGGACCAGCACCCGCGGCCCGCCCGGCACGGCCGTGATCGCGGCCGTCGCCTCCGAGCCGTGCATCCCGGCACCGAACTGGAGGTCCATCAGGACCACGTCCACGTCCCCGGCGGCGGCCAGCTCCACCGCCCGCTCGGCCGTGGCGGCCTCCGCGACCACGGCGAAGTCCGGCTCCGTGTCGAGGACGGCGCGCAGCCCGGCCCGTACCACCGGATGGTCGTCGGCGAGCAGCAGTCGGATGGTCATGCGTCGGCTCCAGCGGGCAGAGGGGCGGCGGGCAGGGGAAGGGTGACGGCGACGGCGGTGCCCTGGCCGGGCGCCGACTCGACGGTGAACGCACCGCCCAGCGACTCGGCCCGGGAGCGCATCGCGGGCAGCCCGAAGCCGCCCTCGGAGGAGGGCCGGACCGCGCCCGGCTCGAAGCCCGTACCGTCGTCCACGACGTCCAGGGCCACCGAACCGCCCATGAACGACAGGGTGATCTCGGCCCGTGAGGCCGCGGCGTGCCGGACGGTGTTGGCGAGCGCCGACTGCGCGATCCGCAGCAGCGCCACCTCGTACGGGGTGGGCAGCTCGGCCGGCGTCCCGCTCACCGAGAAACGCACCCGGGGACCGTCCGGACCGGCCGTCCGGCACAGCCGCTCCAGGGCCCCGGCCAGTGAGCCGTGCTCCAGGTCCGGCGGGCTGAGCGCGCGCACGAAGCGCCGGGCCTCCGCCAGGTTGTCCTGCGCGGCCCGCCGGGCCTCCTCGATGTGCCCGGCGGCCGGGGAGTCCGCGGGCAGCGCCCGCTCGGCGGCCCGCAGCAGCAGCTGGATCGAGGAGAGCCCCTGCGCCAGCGTGTCGTGGATCTCCCGGGCCAGCCGCTCGCGCTCGGCGAGCGTCCCCGCGTGCCGCTCCGCAGCCGCCAGCTCGGCCCGGGTGGCGATCAGCTCCTCGATGAGCCGCCGCCGCCGTTCGCTCTCCCGGTACAGGGCCTCGTAGCCGAGCACGGTCGCGACGGCCACCGCCCCGCCGAGCACCGGCCCGATGAACACCCCCGGATTGAGCTGGGCGCCGTGCCGCACGTACGACAGGATCGCCGCGCCCGCCGTCAGCGCCACGGCCGGCACCGACCAGCGCACCGGCAGCAGGTGCAGCTGGAGGAAGTAGAGCGGGAAGGCCACCCAGAGTCCGTCCGGCGTGGTCCACAGCAGCAGCAGCCAGGCCGCGGACAGCGCGCCCAGCCACACCGCCGCGCCCCGCCGCGACTCCCGCACCGACGGGAGCAGCGAGCCGGCCGCGTAGACGGCGGCGGTCAGTACGGCCGCCGCGACACCCGCGGCCGACTCGGCGCGCAGCGCGGCGAGCACCAGCAGCCCCGCCATCAGCAGATGGAGGCAGAGCCGCAGGGCGCGCATGACGGGGGTCAGTGAACGGGGATCCATGGTCCGTCCAGCGTATGCGGGCCCGGGGGCCGGTCCGGACATTCCGGACTCAACCGAAAGTTTGATTGCGGTGCAATCCGTGGCGCGATGCCCGGGGAGGGCCCCGCCGAGCAGGCTTGGTCCCATGTTCGTGGCATGGAGAGACCTGAGATTCGCCAAGGGGCGATTCACCTTGATGGGCACGGTGATCGTCCTGATCACCCTGCTGGTGGGACTGCTGTCCGGCCTGACCGCCGGGCTCGCGCGGGAGAACATCTCCGCGATCACCGGTCTGTCCGCGGACCGGCTGGCCTTCGCGGCCCCGCCCGCCGGCCAGTCGGTGTCCTTCACCAATTCGACCGTCACCGAGAAGCAGTGGCGGGACTGGGCCGCGCGCCCGGGCGTGGAGAGCGCGGAGCCGCTCGGCATCCGCAGCCTCAACGCCACCGCGGGCGACCGCACGGCCGCGCTCTCCGCCTTCGGTACGGAGCCGGGCTCCGGGATCGCCCCGGAGAGCGGCAGGCTTGCCCCCGGCAAGGCGGTCCTGTCGGAGTCGGCGGCCGAGGAGCTGGACGTCCGGACGGGCGACGCCGTGCGGCTCGGCTCCGTGGAGGCCACGGTCGTCGCGGTCTCCGGCGACGCCTCGTACAGCCACACGCCCGTCGTGTGGACGTCGCTCGACGACTGGCAGAAGCTGGGCCACAGCGGCACCACGTCCGAGGAGCAGGCCACGGTGATCGCGCTCAGCGGCTCCGGCGTGGACTGGGCCGCCGGCGACGCGGCCGACAAGACCTCGTCGAAGACGCCCGACGAGGCGCTCACCGCCATAGGGTCCTACCAGGCCGAGAACGGCTCGCTGCAGATGATGCGCGGCTTCCTGTTCGCGATCTCTGCGCTCGTCATAGGAGCCTTCTTCACCGTCTGGACCATCCAGCGCAGCGGTGACGTGGCCGTCCTCAAGGCGCTTGGCGCCTCCACCCCGTACCTCCTCAAGGACGCGCTGGGGCAGGCCGTGATCATGCTCGGCGCGGGCACCCTGGTCGGCACCGGTCTCGCCACCGGCATCGGCGCCCTGATCAGCGGCGGGAACGTGCCCTTCGTCCTCCAGCCGCTGACCGTGCTGGGCCCGGCCGCCGTGATCATCGTGCTCGGTGTGCTCGGCGCGGCGCTGTCCATCCGGCGGATCACGGCCGTCGACCCTCTGACCGCCCTTGGGAGCGCGCGGTGACCACCGACAACCTCGTCCTCGACGACGTGACCCTGACCTACCCCGACGGCGACGGACGCCTGACCGCCCTCGACGCGGTCTCCCTGGACGTCCCCGGCGGCACCCTGGCCGCCGTCGTCGGCCCCTCGGGCTCCGGCAAGTCCAGCCTGCTCGCGGTGGCTGCGACGCTGGTCACCCCGGACAGCGGCCGGGTGGTGGTGGCCGGCACGGACATCGGGCCGCTGAGCCAGGCGGCCAAGGCGGAGCTGCGGCGGGAGAAGATCGGCATCGTCTTCCAGCAGCCCAACCTGCTGCCCTCGCTCAGCACGCTGGAGCAGCTGGAGGTGATGGCGCACCTGTCCGGGCGGATGGGCCGGGCGGCGCGGCAGCGGGCCATGGAGCTCCTCGACGCGGTCGGCCTCGCGGACCAGGCCCACAAGCGCCCGCACCAGCTGTCCGGCGGTCAGCGCCAGCGCGTGAACATCGCGCGCGCCCTGATGAACGAGCCCTCGGTCCTCCTGGTCGACGAGCCGACCAGCGCCCTGGACCACGAGCGGGGGGCGGCGGTCATGGAACTGCTCGCCGGCCTCACCCGGGAGCGGGGCACCGCGACCGTCCTGGTCACCCACGACCGCACCCACCTGAGCCGCGCGGACCGCACGGTGACCGTGCGGGACGGACGCCTCACCGAAGACGGCGTGGACGGCACGGGCGGCACGGACGGTGCTCACGGTGCTCACGGCGTCGGCGGTGCGGACCTCGCGACGGACGCCGGGGATCCCGCCGCGGTCTGATCCGGCGCGGGTACGGCGAAGGGGGCGCCCGGAGTCTTCGGACTCCGGGCGCCCCCTTCGGTGTGCCGGTGTACGGGTCTCAGCCCTGCCCGTTGCCGTTGGCCGCCGTGTTCGCGAGGGCCGCGGACAGCTCCTCGGCGACCTGCTGGAGGATCGGGACGATCTTCTCCGTGGCCGCCTCGGTGACCCGGCCGGCCGGGCCCGAGATGGAGATCGCCGCCGCGGTGGGGGAGTCGGGGACGGAGACCGCCAGGCAGCGGACTCCTATCTCCTGCTCGTTGTCGTCGACCGCGTACCCGGTCTCCCGCACGGCGGCGAGCGCGTCGAGGAAGCCCTCGGGCGTGGTGATGGTCTTCTCGGTGGCGGCCGGCATGCCGGTACGGGAGAGGAGCGCGCGCACCTCGTCCGCCGGGGTGTACGCGAGCAGCGCCTTGCCGACACCGGTGGAGTGCGGCAGCACCCGGCGGCCGACCTCGGTGAACATGCGCATGGAGTGCTTGGACGGCACCTGTGCGACGTACACGATCTCGTCGCCGTCGAGCAGGGCCATGTTCGCCGTCTCGCCGGTCTCCTCGACGAGCCGGGCCAGGTACGGCCGGGCCCAGGTGCCGAGCAGGCGGGAGGCGGACTCGCCGAGGCGGATCAGCCGGGGGCCGAGCGCGTACCGCCGGTTGGGCTGCTGGCGTACGTACCCGCAGGCGACGAGGGTGCGCATGAGGCGGTGGATGGTGGGCAGCGGGAGCCCGCTGCTGGCGGAGAGCTCGCTCAGCCCGACCTCGCCGCCGGCGTCGGCCATCCGCTCCAGGAGATCGAAGGCACGCTCGAGGGACTGGACGCCGCCGCTCGCGGCGGCGGGCTTGGCGGCGTCGGTGGTGCTGGCGCTGGACGTCGGCACGGCAACGGTCCTTTCGGGGCAGGCGGGCAAGGCAGCAGCCTACCGGGCGGGTGGCCGGGACACACGGCCCGGTTCCGGCGTCCGGGCCGGTCAGGGGGGTGTTTGTCCGGTGTCGGAGGCCGCCGGGAGGGGTCCTTGTGGGCCCCGCATGTGCGGAGCTACGTTCTACTGTACGAAATTTACATTCCACTCTGTGGAAACATCCAAGGCGGGTTCAAGAGTCGCCCATGCTGGAAGTGTGCCCTTGACGACATGTCGTCTCGCGGGAAGACTCCTTCAACAGTTCGTTGAATTTCTGCTTCGTGGAAGTTCTTCGTGGATGTTCGTGGAAGAAGTTCCTGGAAGAAGGGGTACGGGTGGACGTCAACCTGGTCCTGCGCTCGACGCGCGTCATCACTCCCGAGGGGACGCGCGCCGCCTCGATCGCCGTCGCCGGCGGGACGATCGCGGCCGTGCTGCCGTACGACGCCGAGGTACCGGCCGGCGCCCGGCTGGAGGACGTCGGCGACGATGTCGTCCTGCCCGGACTCGTCGACACCCACGTCCATGTGAACGACCCCGGCCGCACCGAGTGGGAGGGCTTCTGGACCGCCACCCGCGCCGCGGCCGCCGGCGGCATCACCACCCTCGTCGACATGCCGCTCAACTCGCTGCCGCCCACCACCACGGTCGACCACCTGCGCGTCAAGCAGGACGTCGCCCGGGCCAAGGCGCACATCGACACCGGCTTCTGGGGCGGCGCGCTGCCCGACAACGTCAAGGACCTGCGCCCCCTGCACGACGCCGGCGTCTTCGGCTTCAAGTGCTTCCTCTCGCCCTCCGGCGTCGACGAGTTCCCGCAACTCGACCAGGACCAGCTGGCCGCCTCGCTGGCCGAGATCGCGGGCTTCGACGGACTGATGATCGTCCACGCCGAGGACCCGCACGAGCTCGCCGCGGCCCCCCAGATGGCCGGTGAGAAGGCCGTCAAGTACGCCGACTTCCTCGCCTCCCGGCCGCGCGTCGCCGAGAACACCGCGATCGAGAACCTGATCAACCAGGCCCGCCGCCTGGGCGCCCGCGTCCACGTGCTGCACCTCTCCTCCGCCGACGCGCTGCCGCTGATCGCCGCCGCCAAGGCCGAGGGCGTGCGCATCAGCGTCGAGTCCTGCCCGCACTTCCTCACCCTCACGGCCGAGGAGGTCCCGGACGGCGCCACCGAGTTCAAGTGCTGCCCGCCGATCCGCGAGGAGGCCAACCAGGACCTGCTCTGGCAGGGCCTCGCCGACGGCACCATCGACTGCATCGTCTCGGACCACTCGCCGTCCACCGCCGACCTCAAGACCCCCGACTTCGCCTCCGCCTGGGGCGGCATCTCCTCCCTCCAGCTCGGCCTGCCCGCCATCTGGACCGAGGCCCGCCGCCGCGGCCACGACCTCACCGACGTGGCCCGCTGGATGTCCGAGGCACCGGCACGGCTCGCGGGCCTCGGGCAGAAGGGCGCCATCGAGGCCGGCCGCGACGCCGACTTCGCCGTGGTCGACCCCGACGCCACCTTCACCGTCGACCCGGCGGAGCTCCAGCACCGCAACCGGGTCACCGCCTACGCGGGCCGCACCCTGTACGGCGTCGTCACCTCCACCTGGCTGCGCGGAGAGCGGATCGCCGACCGCGGCACCCTCGCCGAGCCCTCCGGCCGCCTCCTCGAAAGGAACAACTGACGTGTCGTCCATACCCAGCTTCACCGGTGACGCGAGCCCCTACGGCGGCGGCGACCCGTACGCCGACTACCGCACCGCGGACTTCCCCTTCACCCAGTACGCCGACCTCGCCGACCGGCGCCTCGGCGCGGGCGTGACCGCCGCCAACGACGAGTTCTTCGCCGAGCGCGAGAACCTGCTCAAGCCCGAGGCCGCCGAGTTCGACCCCGAGCACTTCGGGCACAAGGGCAAGATCATGGACGGCTGGGAGACCCGCCGCCGCCGCGGCGTCTCCGCCGCCGTGCCGCACCCCACCGAGGACGACCACGACTGGGCCCTCGTACGCCTCGGCGCCCCCGGCGTCATCCGCGGCATCGTCGTCGACACCGCCCACTTCCGCGGCAACTACCCGCAGGCCGTCTCCGTCGAGGCCACCTCCGTCGCCGGCTCGCCCTCGCCCGAGGAACTCCTCGCCGACGACGTGAAGTGGACGACGCTCGTCCCGCGCACCGCCATCGGCGGCCACGCCGCCAACGGCTTCGCCGTCGACGTCGAGCAGCGCTTCACCCACCTGCGCGTCAACCAGCACCCCGACGGCGGCATCGCCCGCCTGCGGGTGTACGGCGAGGTCGCCCCGGACCCGCGGTGGCTCGGCGTGCTCGGCACCTTCGACCTCGCGGCCCTGGAGAACGGCGGCCAGGTCGAGGACGCCTCCGACCGCTTCTACTCCCCGGCCACCAACACCATCCAGCCCGGCCGCTCGCGCAAGATGGACGACGGCTGGGAGACGCGCCGCCGCCGCGACAAGGGCAACGACTGGATCCGCTACAGCCTCGCCGCCGAGTCCGAGATCCGCGCCGTCGAGATCGACACCGCGTACCTCAAGGGCAACAGCGCCGGCTGGGCCGCGCTCTCCGTGGCCGCCGAGGGCTCCGAGGACTGGACCGAGATCCTGCCCCGGACCCGCCTCCAGCCCGACACCAACCACCGCTTCGTGCTCGACACGCCGGCCGTCGGCTCGCGGGTGCGGATCGACATCTTCCCCGACGGCGGCATCTCCCGCCTCCGTCTCTTCGGCTCGCTCACCGAAGCGGGCACGGCGCGGCTGACCGCCCGCCACCAGGAGCTGGGCGGCTGACGCCACCCGGACCATGAACTGGGCGGGCACGACACCCCGCCCGGCACACGAGGGCGCACCGACCGACAGCAACGGTGCGCCCTCGCCTTCGCTCTTTTTCGGGACTCGGTTCGCCTCCGGGCGCCTTGAGCCCGTCGCACGGCTCCGAGCGTGCTCGCCTCCCTCGTTCCTCGGGAGGCTCCGCGCGCTCGGAGCCGTGCGACCGGCGCGCCCTTCGGCTCACTCGTCGGTCCCGGTGGTGCGGCTACGCCGCGTGCCCGCCGTCCACCGAGAACTCCGCGCCCGTCACGTACGCCGCGTCCGGACCGGCCAGGAACGCGACCATCGCCGCGACCTCCTCGGCGGTGCCGAACCGGCCCAGGGCCGTCATCTGCGTCTGGGGCTCCGCGTACGGGCCGTCGGCCGGGTTCATGTCGGTGTCCGTCGGGCCCGGGTGGACGATGTTCGCGGTGATGCCGCGGCCGCCCAGCTCCCGCGCCAGCGCCTTCGTCAGGCCGACCAGCGCCGCCTTGCTCGTCGCGTACAGCGTGCCGCCGGGACCCGGGACCCGCTGCGTCATGCAGCTGCCGATCGTGACGATCCGCCCGCCCCGCTCCATCCGCGCCGCCGCGGCCTGCGAGGCCAGGAAGGCCGCGCGGACGTTCACCGCGAGCACCCGGTCCACGTCGGCCAGGGTCAGTGACTCCAGCGGGCCGAGCACCCCGGCGCCCACGTTGTTGACGAGCACGTCCAGGCGCCCGAGGGCGTCCGCCGCCCACTCCACGGCGCCGGCCGCGTCGCCCGCGCTCCCCGCGTCGGCGCGCAGCGCCAGCGCCTTCCCGCCGGCGGCCTCGACGCGCGCCGCGACCTCGCGGGCCCGCTCCTCGCCCTGGACGTAGGTGAAGGCCACGTCCGCGCCCTCCTGGGCGAACCGGACAGCCGTCGCCGCCCCCATGCCCCGGCTGCCCCCGGTGACCAGAACCGCCTTGCCGCTCATGCCGGCCATGTCGTACTCCTTCGTATCCGTCGTTCGTCGTCATGCCGCCGCGTTGTCCGCGTTGCTTGCGTTGTTCGCGTCGTCTGCGTCGTTCGCATCGTTGCGAGTTCAATCAAACGCGGGGCGCGGTTCCGACGCTGGCGGGAATCGGACGGTGAGGCGATCACCGATGAGTTCCGCCGGGCGGCGCGGTCCACAGGGGTGAGACACGATGGTCCGGAAGAAGAGAAAGGGCACCTGTCATGGCCACCCTGAGCCTCACCCAGTTCCTCTCCCTCGACGGCGTCCACCAGGCCCCCGGCGGCCCGGAGGAGGACCCGAGCGACGACTTCGACCTCGGCGGCTGGTCCGTCCCGTACGGGGACGAGGACTTCGGCCGCTTCATCACCGAGGTCTTCGAACGGCCCACCGCCTTCCTGCTCGGCCGCCGCACGTACGACATCTTCGCGGGCTACTGGCCCAAGCACACCGACCCGGACGACCCGGTCGCGAGCAAGCTCAACGGCCTCCCCAAGTACGTCGCCTCACGCACCCTCACCACCGCCGACTGGAACGGCACCACCGTCCTCTCCGGCGACGTCGCCCAGCAGGTCGCCGCGCTCAAGGAGGAGCTCGACGGCGAGATCCAGATGCACGGCAGCGCCGGGCTCGCCAAGACCCTGATGGAGCACGACCTCATCGACACCCTGCACCTGGCCGTCTTCCCCGTCGTCCTCGGCAAGGGCCTCCGCTTCTTCGCGGACGGCGCCACCCCCAGCGCCTTCCGGCTCACCGACGCCCGCACCACGGCCGCCGGCGTCGCCATCCAGACGTACGAGCAGGCGGGACGCCCCACATACGGGAGCTACTGACCACCTCGCACCGACAAGGTGTAGCCACCACGGGCCGCTTTGGATACGGTGACCCTTCCGCGTGCGAGCCGTCGAAGTCTCCACCCCGTTCATCGAGTTGGAGCCGGCTCCCATGTCCTCCTTCGCCGTACCCGTACCCCTCGACGCCCCGCGCCGCGGCTGGCTCACCGACCTGCCCGTCCTGCTGGTCGCGGTCGTCTGGGGCGCCAGCTACCTCGCCGCCAAGGGCATCACCACCACCCACACCGTCATCGCGGTGCTGGTCCTGCGCTTCGCGGTGGTGCTGCCCGTCCTCGTGGCGGCGGGGTGGCGCAGGCTGACGGCCCTGAGCGCCGCCCAGTGGCGCGGGGCGGGCACGCTCGGGCTGATCCTCGCCGGGATCTTCCTCCTGGAGACGTACGGGGTCGTCCACACCTCCGCCACGAACGCGGGCCTGATCATCAGCCTCACCATGATCCTCACCCCGCTCGCCGAAGCCGCCGTCACCGGCACCCGGCCGCCCCGCGCCTTCCTCGCCGCCGCCGCGCTCTCCGTCGCGGGCGTGGTGCTGCTGACGCAGGGCGGCGGCTTCACCGCGCCCACCCTCGGCGACCTGCTGATGCTGCTCGCCGCCCTGGCCCGCACCGCGCACGTCCTCGCGATGTCCCGGATCAAGGCGGTGCGGAGCGCCGACTCGCTCTCCCTCACCACCGTCCAGCTGGGCTCCGCCGTCGCGGTCTTCGCCGTCCTGGCGGCACTGCCCGGCACCGGGGCCTCCCCCTGGTCCGTCGCGCTCGGCTTCGGGCCCCGCGAGTGGGCCGGACTGCTCTTCCTCTCCGTCTTCTGCACGCTCTTCGCCTTCTTCGTGCAGATGTGGGCCGTCCGCCGCACCTCCCCGTCCCGGGTCAGCCTGCTGCTCGGCACCGAGCCGCTGTGGGCCGCCGGCGCGGGCATCGCCCTCGCCGGCGACCGCCCCGGCACCCTCGGCCTCGCGGGCGCGGTCCTCGTCCTGGCCGGCACCACCTGGGGCCGCCGGGCCGCCGACGCCGCCGACGACGCCGACACCGCCGCGCGGTAGGCGTCAGGACTTCGGGACCCGGTCCGACACCACCATGATCACCAGGCCGAGCGCCGCGATCACGATGTTCGCGAACAGCTCCCGGCCCTCCAGGAACCACACGTGGTCCGTCAGGAACCGGGTCAGACCCATCAGCTTGAACCAGCCGTCGGTGAGCTCGCGGACCACCCCGCACACGCCGAAGACCATGACCAGAAAACCCGTGACCTCAAGAAACCTCTTCATGCCCCGAGCATGATCCACACGCGCCGCGGGCCGCGTCGGCCACCGGTATCCCGCCCGGACCCCGCCGTACGACCGAAGTCGACGCCCCCGCGACTTTGGTATCCGACCGGCCGCCGCACCCCGCGTTCCCCGCCCCCGCCTGCGTACATTTCCGGTATGACACGCACGGCACGCCCGGAGCGGCACACCTGGCTGCTCCCCTCCCACCTCGTCGAGGCCGCCGGGACCGAGCCGCCCGGTCCGCACGGCCGGCCCCGGCGCACCGTGCGGGACTGGATCGTCGACACCACCCTCTTCCTGCTCGCCGCCTTCGTCGGGCTGCTCGCCGCCGAGACCAGCGTCAAATACAGCAGCGAGCCGGTCGCGCTCACCGACCAGATCCTCGGCGGCCTCGCCTGCTGCGCCCTCTGGCTGCGCCGCCGCTGGCCCGCCGGGCTCGCCGTCACCCTCTCCGCGGTCAGCGTCGTCGCGCCCACCGCCAGCGGCGCCGTCCTCGCGAGTCTGTTCAGCGTCGGCGTACGGCGCCCCTTCCGCGAGGTCGCCTGGATCGGGGCGCTCGCCGCGGGCGCCTCCGTCGTCCAGGTCTTCGTCCGGCCCGACCCCACCGTCAACGTCGTCGTCGCCATCGGCCTCGGCATCGTCCTGATCCTCCTCGTCACCGCCTGGGGCATGCTCGTCCGCTCCCGCCGCCAGCTCGTCGAGGCCCTGCGCGACCGGGCCCTGCGCGCCGAGGCCGAGGCCGAACTGCGCTTCGAGCAGGCCCAGCGGCTCGCCCGGGAGGCCATCGCCCGCGAGATGCACGACGTCCTCGCGCACCGGCTCACCCTGCTCAGCGTGCACGCCGGCGCCCTGGAGTTCCGGCCCGACGCCCCGCCCGAGCAGGTCGCCCGCGCCGCCGGCGTCATCCGCGACAGCGCCCACGAGGCCCTCCAGGACCTGCGCGAGATCATCGGCGTCCTGCGCGCCCCGGGGGAGGAGGCCGCCGACCGGCCCCAGCCCACCCTCGCCACCCTCGACGCCCTGGTCGAGGAGGTCCGCGAGGCAGGGATGCGGGTCGTCCTCGACACCACCGTCACCGACCCCGGGTCCGTCCCCGCCTCCACCGGGCGCACCGTCTACCGCATCGCCCAGGAAGCCCTCACCAACGCCCGCAAGCACGCCCCCGGCGCCGAGGTCACCGTCACCCTGCGCGGCCGCCCCGGCGAGGGCCTGACCGTCGAGGTCCGCAATCCCGCCCCCACCGGACCCGTCCCCGAGGTCCCCGGCTCCGGACAGGGCCTCATCGGACTCACCGAACGCGCCACCCTCGCCGGCGGGCGGCTGGACCACGGACCCGCCCCCGACGGAGGGTTCGCCCTGCGGGCCTGGCTACCGTGGCCCGCATGACCATCCGTCTGCTCATCGTCGACGACGACCCACTGGTCCGCGGCGGCCTCGCCCTGATGCTCGGCGGCGCCGAGGACATCGAGATCGTCGGCGAGGGCGCCGACGGATCCGAGGTGCCCGCGCTCGTCGAACGGCTCGCCCCCGACGTGATCCTCATGGACATCCGCATGCCGCGGGTCGACGGCCTCACCGCCACCGAACGGCTGCGCGCCACCGGCGGAGCCCCCGAGGTCGTCGTCCTCACCACCTTCCACGCCGACGAGCAGGTGCTGCGGGCGCTGCGCGCCGGAGCCGCCGGCTTCGTCCTCAAGGACACCCCGCCCGCCGAGATCGTCACCGCGGTCCGCCGGGTCGCCGCCGGCGAACCGGTGCTCTCCCCGGCCGTCACCCGCCAGCTGATGGGCCACGTCGCCGCGCAGGCGCACGAACCGCCCCGCCGCACCACCGCCACCGCGCGCCTGGCCCTGCTCGCCGACCGCGAGCGCGAGGTCGCCGTCGCCGTCGGGCAGGGCCGGTCCAACGCCGAGATCGGCGCCGCCCTGTACATGAGCGTCCCCACCGTCAAGACGCACGTCTCACGGATTCTGGCCAAACTCGGCCTCAACAACCGTGTCCAGATCGCCCTGCTCGTCCACGACGCCGGACTTGTCGATCTTCACGAGGGCGAGCCCGATGCATAGGCTTGAACGATGTCCGTCATCGATCTGGGGGAGTACGGCGCGGACTTCACCGCGAACCCGTACCCGTATTACGCCAAGCTCCGCGCACAGGGGCCCGTCCACGAGGTCCTGACACCGGACGGCATGCCTGCCTGGCTGGTCGTCGGGTACGAGGAGGCCCGCGCCGCCCTCGCCGACCAGCGCCTCTCCAAGTCCTTCTCCGCCTTCGGCATGCCACTGCCCGAGGAGGAGATCGTCGGACCCAACCTGCTCATCGTCGACCCGCCGGACCACACCCGGCTGCGCAAGCTGGTCGCGGGCGAGTTCACCGGCCGCCGCGTCGAGGCCCTGCGCCCGCGCGTCCAGCAGCTCACCGACGAACTCCTCGACGCGATGGAGCCGGACGGCCGCGCCGACCTCGTCGACTCCTTCGCCTTCCCGCTGCCCATCACCGTCATCTGCGAGCTCCTCGGCGTCCCGGCCGCCGACCGCGACTCCTTCCGCGCCTGGTCCAACGAACTCGTCACGCCGACCGGCGCGATGACCGACCGGGAGGCCGTCGAGGGCTTCGGCGGCTACCTCGACGCGCTCATCGAGGACAAGCGGGCCGCGGGCCCCGCCGACGACCTGCTCTCGGCCCTCATCGCCACCCGCGCCGAGGACGGCGACCGGCTCTCCCTGCCCGAACTCCGGGCCCTCGCCTACCTGCTGCTCATCGCGGGCCACGAGACCACCGTCAACCTGATCTCCAACACGGTCCGCGCCCTGCTCACGCACCCCGAGCAACTGGCGGCCCTGCGGGCGGACCCCGGCCTGCTCGACGGCGCGATCGAGGAAGGGCTCCGCTACGACGGCCCGGTGGAGAACGCGACCCTCCGCTTCGCCCCCGAGGCGCTCACCCTCGGCGGCACCGAGATCCCCGCCGGGGCCATCGTCCTGATCGGCCTCGCCGCCGGCGCCCACGACCCGGGCCGCTTCCCGGAGCCGGACCGCTTCGACATCCGCCGCGACCCGCGCGGCCACCTCGCCTTCGGCCACGGCATCCACTTCTGCCTGGGCGCCCCGCTCGCCCGGCTGGAAGGCAAGACAGCGATCCGGACACTCCTCGAACGCTTCCCGCGGCTGGAACTCGACCCCGAGGCGGATCCCCTGGAGTGGCTCCCCGGCATGCTGATCCGCGGCACCCGCCGCCTGCCCGTCGTGTGGTGACACCCGCGAACACCCGCTCCATCCAGGGCGGTTGAGCCTGTCACCAGGGCACGGTGCCGCCGTCGTCGAAGAACCCGCCGGTCGGTCCGTCGTCGGGCAGCGTGGCGAGGCGCACCGCGATCGCCGCGCCCTGCCGGGCAGTGCGGACGCCCCGGAAGCCGTTGAGGTCGGTGGCGGTGAAGCCGGGACAGCCGGAGTTGACCAGGACGCGGGTGCCGCGCAGCTCCTCGGCGTAGAGGACGGTGACCGCGTTGAGGAAGGTCTTGGACGCCGCGTACGCGGCGGGTACCGGGCCCATGTCGACGCCGGGCGTGGTCCGCAGCCCGAGCGAGCCGACACTGCTGGACATGTTCACGATCCGCGGCGATGCCGAGGCGCGCAGCAGGGGCAGCATCGCGTTGGTGACGCGGATGACCCCGACCACGTTGGTCTCCACGACGGCCCGCACGGTCGCGGGATCGACCGTGGTCGGCGTCTGCGGCATCCCGCCGGTGATCGCGGCGTTGTTGACCAGGACGTCGAGCCCGCCGGCGCGGTCGGCGACCAGCTCGGCCGCGGCGGCCGCACTCGCGTCGTCCGCCACGTCGAGCGGAACGCCGAACGCGTCGGTCCCGGCCGCACGCAGCTTCTCCACCGCGGCGTCGCGGCGCCGTCGATCCCGCGCCCCCACACCGACCCGCCAGCCGAGCGCGCCCAGGCCCGCCGCGATCTCGTACCCGATTCCCTTGTTCGCGCCGGTCACCAGCGCGATCGTCCGTTCACTCATGCCGTCGAGCGTGCTGCCGACCCGGGCGGGACGTCCAAGACCGACCGGGTGGACGGCGATACCTCACGGATATCGATCGTGGTCAGCGCCGGATGCGCGGATGTCGATGGTGGTGAGCGCCGGTTACGCGGATCTCGATGGTTGGTGAGCGCCGGATACGATGACGCGGTGGAGACGCGGGAGCTGCGGTATTTCGTCGCCGTCGCAGAGGAGTTGCACTTCGGGCGGGCGGCGCAGCGGCTCACCATGGCGCAACCGCCGCTGTCGCGGGCGATCCAGCAGCTCGAACGGCGGCTCGGAGTGGTCCTGCTGCACCGCACCGCCCGCTCGGTCGCCTTGACCGAGGCCGGGGCGGTGCTCCTGAGGGAGGCGAGGGCCGCACTCGACGCGGTCGAAGCCGCCGAGCGCCGCACCCGCCGCGCGGCCGCCGAACGGCCCGGTGTGGTGCTGGCAACCAAGGCCGGAGCGTCCAGCGAGCTGTTGTCGAAGCTGCTCGACGCCTACGCCGCCGAGCCCGGCGCGGTCGCCGTCGAGGTGATGCTGTGCGGACCCGGCGAGCAGGAGAGGCTGGTGCGCGACGGGCGGGCCGACGTCGCCCTGCTCCTGCGGCCCTTCGACACGACGGCCGGACTCGACACCGAGGACCTGCACACCGAACGGCAGGTCGTGGTCCTGCCCGCGGGGCACCCCTTGGCCGACCGGCCCCACCTGTCGATGGCCGAGGTCACCACCCTGACGGAACTGCCCCTGCCACGCTGGCCGCTACGGGGCGGGGGCTATCCGGACGGGCCCGGCCCGCAGGTGCGCGACCACACCCAGCTGTTCCAGCTGATCGCGCTCGGACGGGCCTGCGCGCTCGTGCCCGAGTCCCTCCGGGCCCACCTGCGCGACGATCACACGACGGTGCCGGTGCCGGACGCGCCGGCCGTCACGACCGTCATCGCCTGGCCACCCCACAGCCGATCCCGACCCGTCGCCGACCTCGTCCGCACCGCGACCCGCCTCCGGCCCGCGAACTAGGCCGTTTCTTCCGGATCGGGCTGGATCGGGGAGAAACGGCCTAGGGGATCTCCGCCGGCCGCACCGCGCGCCGCTCCCGCCGCGACCGCTCGCACGCCTCCGCGACGCGCAGCGCGGCGAGCGCCTCGGCCCCGTCGCAGGGGTTGTCCCGCTCGCCGCGCACCAGGCGTACGAACGCGTCCAACTCCGCCTCGTACGCCGGCGTGAACCGGTCGAGGAAGCCGCTCCACGGCTTGGCGGGCGGGCGCGGACCCAGCGGCTCGACCGACTCGACCGGGGTCCGCTCGTCCCACCCCACCGCGATCTGGTCCAGCTCGCCCGCCAGCTCCATCCGCACGTCGTACCCGGCCCCGTTGCACCGGGTCCCGGTCACCGTCACCAGCGTGCCGTCGTCCAGGGTCAGCAGGGCCGCCGCCGTGTCCACGTCCCCGGCCTCCCGGAACATCGCGGGCCCCGCGTCCGACCCGGTCGCGTACACCTCCACGACCTCCCGGCCGGTCACCCAGCGCACGATGTCGAAGTCGTGCACCAGGCAGTCCCGGAACAGCCCGCCCGACTGCGGCAGATACGCGGCGGGCGGCGGCGCCGGGTCGGAGGTGGCCGCGCGGACGGTGTGCAGGCGCCCGAGCCGCCCGTCGAGCACGGCGTCCCGCGCCGCCCGGTACCCGGCGTCGAACCGGCGCATGAAGCCCAGCTGCAACTCGGTGCCGGCCGCCTCGACCGCCCGCAGCGCCTCCAGCGTCCCCGGCACGTCCAGGGCGATCGGCTTCTCGCAGAAGGCCGGCAGACCCGCCGCCGCGGCGCGCCCGATCAGCTCTGCGTGCGCGGCGGTGGCCGACGCGATGACCACGGCGTCCAGCGGGTGCTCCAGCAGGGAGTCGACCGACGGGGCCGCCCCGGCCCCGATCGCCTCCGCCACCCGGGCCGCCCGCACCGCGTCGGCGTCGGCCAGGACGAGCGCCTCGACCTCCGGATGCCGGGCGAGCACCCCCGCGTGGAAGGCCCCGATCCGTCCCGTGCCGATCAGTCCGATACGCATGGCCCCAAGGTGGTGCGGAACGGACTCCCTGTCAAGGAAATGTCAGGACAACAGGACGCCACGCCTTCCCGGGGCCGAACCCCGGGGCTACGCTCCCGGACGTGCTTCCCCAGCCGCCCCAGTACCCACCCCCCTCGTCCTCACCCTCGTCCTCGCCCTCCCCGTCACCCTCGACCGACCCCGCTTCGCTCCCGCTGTCCGTGGACCGCGCCAGCCCGGTGCCCCTCTACTTCCAGCTCGCCGGGCAGCTCCAGGCGGCGATCGAGACCGGCGCGCTGACCCCGGGCACCCTGCTCGGCAACGAGATCGACCTCGCCACGCGTCTGGGCCTGTCCCGGCCCACCGTCCGCCAGGCCATCCGCTCGCTCGTCGACAAGGGCCTCCTGGTGCGCCGCAGGGGCATCGGCACGCAGGTCGTGCACAGCAGCGTCCGCCGTCCGCTGGAGCTGAGCAGTCTGTACGACGACCTGGAGGCGTCCGGGCAGCGGCCCGCCACCCGGGTCCTGGCCGACCGGCTCGAACCGGCCGGACCGCGGGCCGCCGCGGCGCTCGGTGTCGCCGAGGGCACCGAGGTGCGCTACCTGGAGCGGCTGCGCTCCGCGCACGGCGAACCCCTCGCGCTGCTGCGCAACCACCTCCCGGCCGGCCTGCTCGCCGCGGACGCCGAGGGGGTCGCCGCGACCGGCCTCTACCGGCTGCTGCGCGCCGCCGGACTCACCCTGCACAGCGCCCGCCAGACCGTCGGGGCGCGCGCCGCGGAACCGGCGGAGGCGGAGCCGCTCGGCGAGCGCCCGGGCGCGCCGCTGCTCACGATGGAACGCGTCACCTCCGACGCGACGGGCCGTGCCGTGGAGTTCGGTTCGCACCTCTACCGGGCCTCGCGTTACTCCTTCGAGTTCCAGTTGCTGGCCCGTGGGTAGGCCCCCTGAAGATCCGCGCGACCCCCATGACCGATACTGCAATGCACGCAGAAGGACACAAAGGAGGGCACGGCCTCGTGACCAGGGTTCCTAATGGAGGGGTACGCGCGGCCATCGGCGCCGTGCTCGCGGTGGCGCTGACCGCCGTGCTCGCGGTGGCGCTGACCGCCGCGCTCGCGGGATGCAGCAGCACCGGCGGCAAGCGCGCGGAGGACGCCCGCAAGGCGGCCGCGGCCCAGGGACGGGCAGCGGTGGACACCCCCCGCTGGACCTTCGCCATGGTCACCCACTCGGGCGACGGCGACACCTTCTGGGACATCGTCCAGAACGGTGCCAAGCAGGCCGCGGTCAAGGACAACATCAACTTCCTCTACGCCCACAGCGACGAGGCCCAGCAGCAGGCCCAGCTGATCGACTCGTACGTGGCGAAGGGCGTCGACGGTCTCATCGTCACGCTCGCCAAGCCGGACGCGATGAAGACGGCCGTGCAGAAGGCCGTGAAGGCCGGCATCCCGGTGATCACGGTGAACTCCGGAGCCGACGCCTCCAAGGCCTTCGGTGCCCTCACCCACATCGGCCAGGACGAGACCGTCGCGGGCGAGGCGGTCGGCGACGAGCTGGACAAGCGCGGCCGGAAGAAGGCCCTGTGCGTCCTGCACGAGCAGGGCAACGTGGGCCACGAGCAGCGCTGCGCCGGGGCGAAGAAGACCTTCGGCGGCGAGCTCACCAACCTCTACGTCGACGGCACCAACATGCCCGACGTGCAGGCGTCCATCCTCGCCAAGCTGCAGTCCGACCCGTCCATCGACGCCGTCGTCACGCTCGGCGCGCCGTTCGCCGACGCCGCCGTCCAGGCGAAGAAGAGCGCGGGCAGCAAGGCCGAGGTCGACACCTTCGACCTCAACGCCAAGGTCGCCGACGCGCTCGCCGCCGGCACCCTCGGCTTCGCCGTCGACCAGCAGCCCTACCTCCAGGGGTACGAGGCCGTCGACCTGCTCTGGCTCTACCGCTACAACGCCGACGTCCTCGGCGGCGGCAAGCCGGTCCTGACCGGCCCGCAGATCATCACCAAGGACGACGCCGCCGCGCTCAAGGGCTACACGGAGCGGGGTACCCGATGAGCGCCACCGCCCCGCCACCGGCGCCCGCCGACGGCCTGGACCACGTCGACGAGCGGCTGCTGCGCACCTCGCCGATGAAGAAGCTGCTGGCCCGCCCCGAGCTCGGCTCGGTCGTCGGCGCGCTCGCCGTCTTCGTCTTCTTCGCGCTGGCCGCCGACAGCTTCGTGAAGGCCGCCAGCCTCGGCACCGTGCTGTACGCGGCGTCCACCATCGGCATCATGGCGGTGCCGGTCGCGCTGCTGATGATCGGCGGCGAGTTCGACCTCTCGGCCGGTGTGCTGGTGACCAGCTCGGCGCTGATCTCCTCGATGGTCAGCTACCAGCTGACCGCGAACGTCTGGGTCGGCGTCGGGGTCTCGCTGCTCGTCACCCTCGCCATCGGCGCGTTCAACGGCTTCATGCTGACCCGCACCAAACTGCCCAGCTTCATCATCACGCTCGGCACCTTCCTCATGCTGACCGGTCTGAACCTCGGCTTCACCAAGCTGATCAGCGGCACGGTCTCCACCAAGTCGATCGCCGACATGGAGGGCTTCCCCTCCGCCAAGAAGCTCTTCGCCTCGACCTGGACCGTCGGCGGCGTCGAGCTCAAGGTCACCATCCTGTGGTGGCTCGGCCTGGTGGCCGTCGCCACCTGGATCCTGCTCCGCACCCGCTTCGGCAACTGGATCTTCGCGGTCGGCGGCGGCTCCGACGCGGCCCGCGCGGTCGGCGTCCCGGTCTTCAAGACGAAGATCGGCCTCTACATGGGCGTGGCCTTCTGCGCCTGGATCTCCGGCCAGCACCTGCTGTTCTCCTTCGACGTCGTCCAGTCGGGCGAGGGCGTCGGCAACGAGCTGATCTACATCATCGCGGCCGTCATCGGCGGCTGTCTGATCACCGGCGGCTACGGCTCGGCGATCGGCTCGGCGGTCGGCGCCCTCATCTTCGGCATGACCAGCAAGGGCATCGTGTACGCGGAGTGGAACCCGGACTGGTTCAAGTTCTTCCTGGGCGCCATGCTGCTGCTCGCGACCCTCCTGAACGCCTGGATCCGCAAGCGCGTGGAGGCGACGAAGTGACTGAAGCGACCACGGAAGCCACCCCCGGCTCGCCCGCTCCCCTCGTGGAGCTCGACGACGTCAGCAAGTACTACGGCAACATCCGGGCCCTCGAAGGGGTGTCCCTGGAGGTCCGGGCCGGCGAGATCTCCTGTGTCCTCGGCGACAACGGCGCGGGCAAGTCCACCCTCATCAAGATCGTCGCCGGTCTGCACCGGCACGACGGCGGCACCTTCCGCATCGAGGGCGAGGACGTCGAGCTCGCCAACCCGCGCGACGCCCTGGACCGGGGCATCGCCACCGTCTACCAGGACCTCGCCGTCGTCCCGCTGATGCCGGTCTGGCGCAACTTCTTCCTCGGCTCCGAGCCCACGAAGGGCAAGGGCCCCTTCAAGCGCCTCGACGTCGACCTGATGCGCGCCACCACCCGCACCGAGCTGCTGCGCATGGGCATCGACCTGCGCGACGTCGACCAGCCGATCGGCACCCTGTCGGGCGGCGAGCGGCAGTGCGTGGCCATCGCGCGGGCCGTCCACTTCGGCGCCAAGGTCCTCGTCCTCGACGAGCCGACGGCCGCGCTGGGCGTCAAGCAGTCCGGGGTGGTCCTGAAGTACGTGGCCGCCGCACGTGACCAGGGCCTCGGCGTGGTCCTCATCACCCACAACCCGCACCACGCGTATCTCGTGGGTGATCGTTTCGTGCTCCTGAAGCGCGGTGTCATGGCGGGCAGCCACACCAAGAACTCCGTCACCCTGGACGAGTTGACCCGCCAGATGGCCGGCGGCAGCGAGCTGGAGGACCTGCGCCACGAGCTGGAACGCCCCTCCGGACCGACCTCCGCTTCGTAACGCGCCCCACACGCCACTGCTGGCAGAATCGAGCCGATGAGTACCTACCGTGACCTCACGCACCGCGGCTCGGCTCGCGGCACGGTCCTGCGGACCGTCGGCACCCGGGAGCGGCGCTCGCACCTCACCGCGCCGCGGGTGCCGACCGTCGGCATCGACATCGGCGGTACGAAGGTGATGGCCGGCGTCGTCGACGCGGACGGCAACATCCTGGAGAAGATCAAGACCGAGACGCCCGACAAGTCGAAGAGCGCCAAGGTCGTCGAGGACACCATCACCGAGCTCGTCCTCGACCTGTCCGACCGGCACGACGTGCACGCCGTCGGCATCGGCGCGGCCGGCTGGGTGGACGCCGACCGGGCCAGGGTGCTCTTCGCCCCCCACCTCGCCTGGCGCAACGAGCCGCTGCGCGACGCGCTCCAGGACCGGCTCGCCGTCCCCGTCATGGTCGACAACGACGCCAACACCGCCGCCTGGGCCGAATGGCGCTTCGGCGCCGGCCGCGGCGAGGACCACCTGGTCATGATCACGCTCGGCACCGGCATCGGCGGCGCCATCCTGGAGGACGGCCAGGTCAAGCGGGGCAAGTACGGGGTGGCCGGCGAGTTCGGGCACATGCAGGTGGTCCCCGGCGGGCACCGCTGCCCCTGCGGCAACCGCGGCTGCTGGGAGCAGTACAGCTCGGGCAACGCGCTGGTCCGCGAGGCCCGTGAGCTGGCCGCGGCCGACTCCCCGGTCGCGTACAACATCATCGAGCGGGTCAAGGGCAACGTCCCCGACATCACCGGCCCGCTCATCACCGAGCTGGCCCGCGAGGGCGACGCCATGTGCGTCGAGCTCCTCCAGGACATCGGCCAGTGGCTCGGCGTCGGCATCGCCAACCTGGCCGCCGCGCTCGACCCCTCCTGCTTCGTCATCGGCGGCGGCGTCTCGGCCGCCGACGACCTGCTCATCGGCCCCGCCAGGGACGCCTTCCGCCGCCACCTCACCGGCCGCGGCTACCGCCCCGAGGCCCGGATCGCCCGCGCCCAGCTCGGCCCCGAGGCCGGCATGGTCGGCGCCGCCGACCTCGCCCGGCTGGTCGCCCGCCGCTTCCGCCGCGCCAACCGCCGCCGGGTCGAGCGCTACGAGCGCTACGGCCGCTACGCCCAGGTCCTGCGCGGGGTCCCCGCGACGGACCGGGACCCCCGCAACCCCCAGGACCCGCCTTCATGACCCTGCCCCACCCGACGGCCCCCCAGGACGGAAAGCTCCCCGAGGACCGGCGCCACATGCTGCGCCGCCGCTGGCTCACCGCCATCACCATCGTGCTCCTCGTCGGCATCCCGGCCGGCTACCTCGTCATCTCGGCCGGTCAGAGCCGCGACAGCGGCCGCGACAAGGAGCGCGAGTCCTCCGCGGCCGGGCTCCAGGACAACTGGCCCTCCCAGATGAAGCGCCGGGTCTTCGAGATCCCCGTCCCCACGGGCGCCTGGGACGTCAGCTACTACGAGACCAGCAACTGGAAGACCAGCCGGCTCTACGTCCAGTTCACGACCACCGCGAACGGCCTCGACAGCTACCTCCACGACAGCGGCACCAGCCGCTCCGCGCTGACCCCGGGCGTCACCGTCGGCGACCACGACGCCGGCATCGTCGGCTGGGACTTCGTGCCGGCCCACGCCTGGACCGGCACGACCGTCACCCACGAGAAGCCGCGCCCCACCAGCGACATCACGGTCGACCTGACGGACCCGGCCTTCCCGCGCGTGTACGTGGTCTCCGCGACCTCGCCCTGAGGCGCGGCCACCGCTCCTTGTCGGGCGTCCGGCGAGACAGTACTGTCCGACGTACCTAATCAACTCGTTGAGTATTGAGGGGTACGTTTCCCATGCACCCGTTCCGCACGGCGGTCGAGGCCCGCGACATCGCCGCCATCGAGGCGCTGCTCGCCGAGGACGTCGTCTTCACCAGCCCGATCGCCTTCAAGCCGTACCCCGGCAAGGCGATCACCGCCGCCATCCTGCGCGCCGTGCTGCGCGTCTTCGAGGACTTCAGCTACGTCCGCGAGATCGCCGACCCCGGCGGCCGCGACCACGCCCTCGTCTTCACCGCGACCGTCGGCGGCCGGCGGATCCAGGGCTGCGACTTCCTCCACTTCGACGAGGACGGCAGGATCGACGACTTCACCGTCATGGTCCGCCCGCTCTCCGCGGCCCAGGCGCTCGCCGAGGCCATGGGGGCCCAGTTCGAGCGGATCGCCCGCGAGGCGGCGGAGCTTTCCTGACCGGCGGGGAAAGGATCTGTCTCGCCAGCACTCCCGCGCGAGGAAGGTCCGGTGCCGTGGATCCGGTGACCGAATCCCTGAACGACATCCACCGCAGACTCGGCGGCCTGCGGGACGGGAAGGTCGCCGACTACATCCCCGAGCTGGCCAGGGCCGACCCGGACGACTTCGGCCTCGCCCTGGTCAGCATGGGCGGACACGTGTACCGGGCCGGGAAGGCGGACAGCCCGTTCACCATCCAGTCGGTGTCCAAGCCCTTCGTCTACGCCCTCGCCCTGGGCGACCTCGGCCCGCGCGAGACCCTGCGCCACGTCGGGGTCGAGCCCAGCGGCAACGCGTTCAACGCCATCAGCCTGGAACCCGGCACCGGCCGCCCGGCCAACCCGATGATCAACGCCGGCGCCATCGCCACCACCGCCCTCGTCCGCGCCGACGGTCCCGCCGAACGCTTCGCCCGCGTCCTCGCCTGCCTGTCCGCGTTCGCCGGCCGCCCCCTCGACGTCGACGAGGACGTCTACGCCAGCGAGGCCGCCACGGGCGACCGCAACCGCGCCCTCGCCTACCTGATGCGCTCGGCCGGCTCCCTGCGCGCCGACCCGGCGGAGGCCGCCGACACGTACTTCCGGCAGTGCGCGGTCCGGGTCACCGTGAGCGACCTCGCCGTCATGGCCGCGACCCTCGCCGACGGCGGCCGCAACCCCGTCACCGGCGTCCGGGTCGTCGCCGAACCCGACGCCGTCCGCACCCTCGCCGTCATGGCCACCTGCGGCATGTACGACGGCGCCGGGCAGTGGCTCCTGGACGTCGGCCTGCCCGCCAAGAGCGGTGTCTCGGGCGGCCTCATCGCCGCCAGCCCCGGCCGCTTCGGCGTCGCCGTCCACAGTCCCCCGCTCGACGCCTCCGGCAACCCGGTCCGGGCCGTGGCGGCCCTCGGCGAGATGTCCGGGCGCTTCGGGCTGCACATCATGCACAACTCCGGGCTCCGCGCGGCGACCGTCACCGGCGTCGAACGCGTCGAACGCGAGGGCCGGAGCATCGGCGTCGTCACCGCCCAGGGCACCCTGGAGTTCACCGAGACCGAAGCGCTCCTGTACGCCCTGCGCGACCTCACCCCGCCCGCCGCCGGCCGGCTGGTCCTGGACCTGACGGCGGTCTCCGGCGTGCTCCCGGGCCCGGCGACCGCCCTGTCCGCCGTCCTGGCCGACCTCGTACGCCGAGGCCACCGCGTCGCCGTCGCCACCCGGCTCACCTTCGAGGAGGCGGCGGAGGGACAGCCGCGGACCTGGGAGGAGTTCGACACCCGGGAGGCCGCGCTGACCTGGGCGGGCGGCGACGGAGCCTGAGCCGCGCGAGGGGCGGCCTTACGACAACAGCATTGACGTTCCCCGAGCGCGACGGCTTTCATGACGCCCATCCGGAGCACGCATGCGTCAACAGGCCGTACCCATCGGGCAGTACGTCACAAGGAAACAGGCACATGACCGACACCACCGAGCTCGCCTACCTCCCCGCCACCGAGGCGCTGCGCCGGTTCCGCGACCGCACGCTGTCACCCGTCGAGCTGATGGGCGCCGTCATCGCCCGCGCCGAGGCCGCCGAGCCGACCGTCAACGCCCTCGCCGAGCGGACCTTCGACGCGGCGATGGACGCCGCCCGGGCCGCCGAGGCGCGCTACGCCGGCAAGGGCGAGGCCCCGCGCCCCCTGGAGGGGCTCGCCGTCGCCACCAAGGAGGAGCAGCCGATCGCCGGCCGCCTGGCCACCGACGGCTCCCTCGCCTTCAAGGACGAGGTCGCCGACGAGACCCACCCGGTCGTCGAACGGGTCCTGGCCGCCGGCGGCATCGTGCACGCCCGCACCACCACACCGGAGTTCAGCAGCGCCGCCTTCACCCAGTCGCGGCTGTGGGGCGTCACCCGCAACCCGTGGAACCCGGCCTACTCGCCGGGCGGCTCCTCCGGCGGCGCCGGCGCGGCCCTCGCGGCGGGCGAGACCACCCTCGCCACCGGCTCCGACATCGGCGGCTCCATCCGCATCCCCGCCTCGGCCACCGGCACGGTCGGCTACAAGCCCCCGTACGGGCGGGTACCGGCCATGGCGCCGTTCAACCTCGACACGTACTGCCACGACGGCCCGATGGCCCGCACCGTCGCCGACTGCGCCCTGCTGCAGAACGTCATCGCGGGACCGCACCCGCTCGACGCGGTGTCCCTGCGGCCCAAGCTGGTGCTGCCGGAGCGCTTCGAGGGCGCCGCCGGACTGCGGGTCGCGCTCTCCGTCGGCCTCGGCGACTGGCCGGTCGACCCCGAGGTCGAGGCCAACACCCGCGCCGTCGCCGACGCGCTGCGCGCCGCCGGGGCCGTCGTCGAGGAGGTCGCGGTCCCGATCACCCGGGCCCAGGTCCGCAAGGCGTCGATGATCCACTTCGGTTCGGTCTTCGGCCCGTACGTGGCCTCCGTGGCCGCCGAGCACGCCGAGCTGCTCACCCCGTACGCGCTCGCCTTCGCCGAGGAGACCGCCGCGTACGTCGCCGAGCCCGGCAGCTTCCTGGAGGGCCTGGTCGTCGAGGGCGAGATCCAGGCCGCGCTCGGCACGCTGCTCGACCGGTACGACGTCCTGCTCTGCCCGACCCTCGCCATCCCGGCCTACGCGGCCGACGACGACTACACCTCGACCGAGGTCGTCGTCGACGGCGTGACCCTCGGCCACTACATGGACGCGGCCATGACCACGGTGTTCAACATCGCCAGCCGCTGCCCGGTGCTGAGCGTGCCGTCCGGCTTCGCCTCCCACGGGGTGCCGACCGGGGTGCAGATCGTCGGCCGCACCTACGACGACACCACCGTCTTCCGCGCCGCCACCGCGATCGAGGCCGTCCGTCCGTGGGCCGGCATCCCGACCCTCTGACCCGACTGCCGGGCCGCTCAAGGCCGTTGGGGTAGGTTCCCCCGCATGACCACACCCGACGGACCGACCGCACCCGGCGCCGCCGCCTGGCCGCCGCCCGCCCCGATACGCACCGCCCGGCTCGCGCTCCGCGCGTCCGAGGCCCGGGACCGGGCGGCGTTCGTCGACCTGTTCTCCTCGCCGGAGGTGGGCACCCACATCGGCGGCGCCCGCCCGCGCGAAGAGGTCGAACGCACGATGCCCGAGGTCCCCGGGCAACGCCCCGGCTGCTTCGTCGTCGACCTCGACGGCACGATGATCGGACTCGTCACCCTCGACCCGCGCGGCCCGGACCGCCCCGCCCCCGGCGCCACCGAACTCGGCTACCTCCTCCTGCCGCACGCCTGGGGCAAGGGCTACGCCGCCGAGGCCTGCGCGGCCGCCCTCGACTGGTTCACCACCGGCCACCCCGGCGCACCCGTCCTGCTCGTCACCCGCACCGCCAACACCCCCTCCCTGCGCCTCGCGGAGAAACTGGGCTTCACCGAGGTGGAGCGCTACGAGGAGTACGGCGCCGAGCAGTGGCTCGGGACACGCTGAGCGCGCGCCGCCGCCCCTTCATGGAGAAACGGTGCGGGATCCGACCCGGCGACGTGCGGTCGGACGGGAGATGAGAGGGTCGGGCGAGTGAGTGAGACAGCGACGAACCCCCTGCAATACCGATCCGACGGCCCGGAGGACGCCCCCGTCCTGGTCCTCGGCCCGTCCTTGGGCACCACCTGGCACATGTGGGACCGGCAGATACCGGAGCTCACCCGCACCTGGCGGGTCGTCCGCTTCGATCTGCCCGGGCACGGCGGCGCGCCCGTGCAGCCCGCCGGATCGGTGGCCGAGCTCGGGGACCGGGTGCTCGCCACGCTCGACGAGCTGGGGATCCAGCGGTTCGGGTACGCGGGCTGCGCGCTCGGTGGGGCCATCGGGCTCGACCTGGCACTCCGGGCGCCGCACCGGGTGGCCTCGCTCGCCCTGGTCGCCACCTCGCCCCGCTTCGGCACCCCCGACGAGTTCCGCCAGCGCGGGGTGATCGTGCGGACCAACGGTCTGGAGCCGATCGCCCGCACCGCGCCCGAGCAGTGGTTCACCCCCGCCTTCGCCTCCGCGCAGCCCGCCATCGTCGACTGGGCCGTGCAGATGGTCCGCACCACCGACCCCGGCTGCTACATCGCCGGCTGCGAGGCGCTCGCCGTCTTCGACGTCCGCGAGGCGCTGGGCCGGATCGCGGTCCCCGCGCTCGTGCTGGTCGGCGCCGACGACCAGGTCACCGGCCCGGCCGAGGCCCGTACCCTGGTCGCCGGGATCGCCGACGCGCCGCTGGCCGTCGTCCCCGGCGCCTCCCACCTGGCGCCCGTCGAGCAGCCCGCCGCCGTCACCGAACTGCTCGTCGGGCACTTCGCCGGCCTCGCCTCGGACACCGGCTCCCTCACCGCCCCGCCGATGCCGCCCGGCCCCGCCCCCGTCGCCACCGCCGGGGAGCCGGCCCCCGCCGCGCCCGCCGAGGACGAGCGGGCGCCGCTCCCGGACCCGTACGAGCACGGGCTCAAGCTGCGCCGGGAGATCCTCGGCGACGCCCAGGTCGACGAGGCCCTGGCCGACGAGTTCGGCACCGACTTCCAGGGCCTGGTCACCCGCTTCGCCTGGGGCGAGGTGTGGAGCCGCGACGGCCTCGACCGGCGCACCCGCAGCGCCGTGACCCTCGCCGCGCTCATCACCGGCGGCCACCACGACGCCCTCGCCGACCACACCCGGGCCGCCCTGCGCAACGGCCTCACCCCGGACGAGATCCGCGAGATCCTGCTGCAGACCGCCGTCTACTGCGGCCTGCCCGCCGCCGAGAGCGCGCTGCGGGTCGTCGGGCGGGTCGTCAAGGAGGACACCACACCGCAGGCCTGACCGGCCTAGGGTGGGTGCCGTGAAGCTGACGAAGAACACCCACGCCTGTGTCCGGCTGGAGAAGGACGGGCGGTCGCTCGTCATCGACCCCGGCGCGTTCACCGAGCAGGACGCCGCGCTCGGCGCGGACGTCCTGCTCGTCACCCACGAGCACCCCGACCACTTCGACGAGGGGCACCTGCGGGCCGCCCTGGACGCGAACCCGGCCGCCGAGCTGTGGACGCTGCGGAGCGTCGCCGAGCAGCTGACGGCCGCGTTCCCCGGCCGGGTCCGCACCGTCGGGCACGGCGACACCTTCAGCGCGGCCGGCTTCGAGGTCCAGGTGCACGGCGAGCTGCACGCCGTGATCCACCCCGACATCCCGCGGGTCACCAACGTCGGCTACCTCGTCGACGGGTCCGTCTTCCACCCCGGCGACGCCCTCACCGTCCCCGACCACCCGGTGGAGACCCTGCTGCTCCCGGTGATGGCCCCCTGGAACAAGATCTCCGAGGTCATCGACTACGTGCGCGAGGTGAAGCCGCGGCGCGCCTACGACGTCCACGACGCCCTGCTCACCGACCTCGCCCGGCCGATCTACGACCGCCAGATCGGCGCCCTCGGCGGCACCGACCACGGACGGCTCGCCCCGGGGGCCTCCGCCGAGCTGTGAGCGGGGTCCCGGTGACTGTCACAGGGCGCGGCTAGGCTTGCGCCCATGCGCATCGCCACCTGGAACGTCAATTCGATCACGGCCCGACTGCCCCGGCTCCTGGCCTGGCTGGAGAGCACCGGCACCGACGTGCTGTGCATCCAGGAGACCAAGTGCACCGCCGAGCAGTTCCCCACCGAGGAGCTCCGCGCACTGGGGTACGAGTCGGCCGTCAACGCCACCGGCCGGTGGAACGGGGTCGCCCTGATCTCCCGGGTGGGCCTGGAGGACGTCGTCACCGGGCTGCCCGGCGGCCCCGACTACGAGGGCGTGCAGGAGCCCCGGGCCATCTCCGCGACCTGTGGCGGCGTCCGCGTCTGGTCGGTCTACGTGCCGAACGGGCGGGAGGTCGACCACGACCACTACGCGTACAAGCTGCGCTGGCTGGAGGCGCTCAAGGCCGCCGTCGCCGACGACGCGGCGGGCGAGCGCCCCTTCGCGGTGCTCGGCGACTACAACATCGCCCCGACCGACGAGGACGTCTGGGACATCGCCGAGTTCGAGGGCGCGACCCACGTCACCGCCCCGGAGCGGGCCGCGCTCGCCGGACTGCGCGAGACCGGGCTCGGCGACGTGGTGCCCCGCCCGCTGAAGTACGCCCACCCGTACACGTACTGGGACTACCGCCAGCTGCGCTTCCCGAAGAACAAGGGCATGCGCATCGACCTGGTCTACGGCAACAAGCCCTTCTCCGACGCCGTCAAGGACAGCTACGTCGACCGCGAGGAGCGCAAGGGCAAGGGAGCATCCGACCACGCCCCGGTCGTCGTCGACCTCGACGTGTGACCGACGGGGCGGCGTCCCCGACCGGCGCGGGCCGGCCGGGCCGTCCACTCCCGATGATCTCCGCGCGCCGGGTGGTGCCCCGGGAGGGACCGATGCGACGCTGTTCGGATGAACATTCCTTTCCTGGACAACTGGCGCAAGAAGCATGATGCGGGGCGTTCCCCTCTGGTCTCGGCCTTCGACCGGGACCCGGAGGGGGCCGCCGAACTGCTCGCCGAGTGCGAGCTGCTGCGCGCCCGTGCCCAGGAGGCCGGGGTGGCGCTCGACGACACGCCCCGCTCCCTCGCGGCGCTCGACCAGCTCCCGCCGCGCTGGCGGGACGACCCCGAGGAGCTGCCCTGGCTCGGCAACGACGCGGGGCTGTACCTGGGCACGGTCATCGTGCGCACGGTCGCCGCGGCCGGCTGGCGGCTGCGCCCCGACGGGCAGCCGGTCGTGCTGCTGCCCTCCGGCCGCGAGGTCAACGTGGTGGAGGCCGGGCTCGACTGGGCCGCCACCGGTGCCCCCGAGCTCTCCCAGGTCTACGCGGAGTCGGCGGAGTACTGACGGCCCGCCGCTCCTTCCGCAGTAAATACGGCTTATCGCGCTTATCCCGCTTTCATGCGTGTCGGCGGTGAAGTCCCTTTCCGAGCTGGATAGTTTGCGCTGACCTCGACACCGGCCGAGAGACACAGGGGCAGGGGCAGCGTATGGGCGTCGTCGACGAACCGTTGATCGAACTGCGTGGCGTCAACAAGCACTACGGCACGCTGCACGTCCTCCAGGACATCGACCTCACCGTCGGCCGCGGCGAGGTGGTCGTCGTCATCGGCCCCTCCGGCTCCGGCAAGTCCACGCTCTGCCGTGCCATGAACCGCCTGGAGGCCGTGGAGTCGGGCGAGATCCTCATCGAGGGGCAGCCGCTGCCCGAGGAGGGCCGGGCGCTCGCCCGGCTGCGCGCCGAGGTCGGCATGGTCTTCCAGTCCTTCAACCTCTTCGCCCACAAGACCGTCCTCGCCAACGTCTCGCTCGCGCAGATCAAGGTCCGCAAGCGGAAACGGGACGAGGCCGACCGGCGCTCCCGCGAACTCCTCGAACGCGTCGGACTCGCCGCGCAGGCCGACAAGTTCCCCGCCCAGCTGTCCGGCGGCCAGCAGCAGCGCGTGGCCATCGCCCGCGCCCTCGCCATGGACCCCAAGGCGCTGCTCTTCGACGAGCCGACCTCCGCCCTCGACCCGGAGATGATCAACGAGGTCCTGGAGGTCATGCAGCAGCTGGCCCAGGAGGGCATGACGATGGTGGTCGTCACCCACGAGATGGGCTTCGCGCGCTCCGCCGCCAACCGCGTGGTCTTCATGGCCGACGGCCGGATCGTCGAGGACCGCGCGCCCGAGGACTTCTTCACCGCCCCGCGCAGCGAGCGCGCCAAGGACTTCCTGTCCAAGATCCTCAAGCACTGACCGGACCGGGAGCCATGCAGCGTACGAAACGAACCCTCGCCGCGCTCGCCCTGCTGCTCGCCGCCGCGTTCGGCGGCACCGCGGGCTGCGGCAAGGAGGGCAGTCCGCCGGTCAAGGGCCCCCAGCCCGGCCAACTCCCCGTCTACCAGGTCCGGTCGGGTTTCACCCTGCCCGACTCGCCGACCTGGGACCGGGCGAAGAAGCGCGGCCACCTGGTGGTCGGCGCCAAGGAGGACCAGCCCTACATGGGCGAGAAGGACCCCGCCACCGGCACCTACTCGGGCTTCGACATCGAGATCGCCCGCATGATGTCCGCCTCGCTCGGCTTCGACCCGGCCACCATCCAGTTCCGCACCATCGCCTCGGCCAACCGCGAGACCGCCCTGCAGAACGGCCAGATCGACTACTACGTCGGCACGTACACGATCAACGACAACCGCAAGAAGCTGGTGGGCTTCGCCGGCCCCTACTACATGGCCGGCCAGTCGCTGCTCGTGCGCACCGACGAGAACGACATCCACGGGCCGCAGGACCTCGACGGCAAACGGGTCTGCTCGGCCGCCGGATCGACCCCGTACCAGCGCATCCAGAAGGAGTACCCGAAGGCCGAACTCGTCGCGTACGACACCTACTCGGTCTGCGTCGACAACCTGCTCACCTACCAGGTCGACGCGGTCACCACGGACGACACCATCCTCATGGGGTACGCGGCCAAGGTGCCCGACGAGCTCAAGCTGGCCGGGAAGCCGTTCTCGAAGGAGCCCTACGGCATCGGCGTGCCGCACGACGACAACGCGCTGCGCTTCGCGCTGGACGACGCCATCGCGGCCCACGAGAAGAACGGCGACTGGAAGAAGGCCTACGACGTGACCCTCGGCCTGTCCGGCGTGCCCGCCCCGACACCGCCCGCCATCGACCGCTACCCGGCGGGCTGAGGAAGGAGCACCGCCTCCCATGGACGTCCTGACACAGAACTTCTCGCTCTACGGCGACGGCTTCCTCGGCACCGTCGAACTCACCTTCTATGCCTCGATCCTGGCCCTCGTCCTCGGCTTCCTGATGGCCTCGTTCCGGGTCGCGCCCGTGGGCTCCTTCCGGGTCTTCGGCACCGTGTGGGTGACCATCCTGCGCAACACCCCGCTCACCCTGCTGTTCTTCGCGGTGATGCTGGGACTGCCCCGGTTCGGGCTCGTGCTGCCCTTCAAGCTGTTCGCGATCCTCGCGCTCGGCTGCTACACCTCGGCCTTCATCTGCGAGGTGCTGCGCTCCGGCATCAACACCGTGCCCCTCGGGCAGGGCGAGGCCGCCCGCAGCCTCGGCATGAGCTTCGGGCAGACCCTCGGCGCCGTCGTCCTGCCGCAGGCCTTCCGTTCGGTGATCCCGCCGATCGGCTCCACCCTCATCGCCCTCGCCAAGAACTCGGCCATCGCCGGGGCGTTCAGCGTCACCGAACTCCTCGGCACGTACAAGACCCTGAGCGAGCTCGGCTACAACATCGTCTGGACCTTCGTCTGGATCGCCGTCGGCTACCTCATCATCACCCTCGCCATCAGCGCGCTCTTCCACGTCCTGGAGAAGCGCTGGGGAGTCGCCCGATGACCACCGCCGCCGCCGCCGCCTCCACCGCGCTCTACGACATCCCGGGCCCCCGCACCCGCAAGCGCCACCTGATCTACGGACTGATCTCGACCGTCGTCATCCTGGGACTCGCGGCCTGGGTCCTCTATCTCCTCTTCGACACCGGCCAGTTCACCGCCACCAAGTGGGCGCCCTTCACGTACAAGGGCATCCAGGAGCTGCTGCTGCGCGGCCTCGGCAACACCCTCAAGGCCTTCGCGTACGCCTCGGTGCTCTCGCTCGCGCTGGGCGCGGTGCTCGCCACGGGGCGGCTCTCCGAGCACCGGGTCTTCCGCTGGACCTGCACGGTGCTGGTGGAGTTCTTCCGGGCCATGCCGGTCCTGGTGATGATCTTCTTCATCTTCGTGGCCCTCAAGGTCCAGCCGCTGCCCGCGCTGGTGGCCGGCCTCGCCCTGTACAACGGCTCGGTGCTCGCCGAGGTCTTCCGCACCGGCATCCACGCGGTGGCCCGCGGCCAGCGGGAGGCGGCGTACGCGCTCGGCATGCGCAAGACCCAGGTGATGACGTACGTGCTGGCACCGCAGGCGCTGCGGGCCATGCTGCCCGCCATCATCAGCCAGCTGGTGGTGGCGCTGAAGGACACCTCGCTCGGCTACCTCATCACCTACGAGGAGTTCCTGCACGCGGGCAAGCTGATCGCGTCCAACCTCGACTACGACCTGCCGTTCATCCCGGTCGTGATGGTGATCTCGCCCATCTACATCGGGATGTGCATGCTGCTCTCCTGGTTCGCCACCTGGGTGGCCAGGCGGGAGCGGCGCAGTCCGCGGACCAGGGCCGCGGACGTGGCCCCCGCCGAGCCGGTCACGGTGCTGCCGGGCCGGGACTAGCCCGCCCCGCACGGGCCCTGCCCGCCCGGCAGCAGCCGGTGATCACTCCGTCCGAAGCGGTACCGACACGTACGACGGGTCGGCCGTGGGGGAGGAGAAGGTCAGCTGCGCGCCGGTCGGGTTGTGCTCGATGTAGAGCGGGTCGACGGTGTCGACGACCAGGGCGAGCCGGTGTCCGGCGGGCACGTCGTACGCGGTGGAGAACAGGTCCAGGTCGACGGCGAAGGGCTTCCCCGGGGTCCGGTCGTGGAAGGTGTACGGGGCGTTGGTCACCAGCTTGCCGACGCCGAGCGGGCCCACGTCGTAGAGGTACGCGACGAAGGTGCCGCTCTCCGCGGTGGGGGTGACGGTGGTGTGCAGCCGGGCCGTGCCGCGTACCCGCTGCGCGGTGGCGTACCGCTCGGACTGCCAGACGCCGGCGAAGGCGCGGGGGAGCAGCGGGATCGAGGCGACCGGGGGTGCCTGGAAGAACTGGTCGAGCAGGTTGGACAGCATGACGATGCCGCCGTTGGCGCCGGAGTCGACGTTGGCCCAGACGTGCTCGGAGCCGGCCAGCGCGAACTTCCGCCGGTCGGCGTTGACCGACTTCCAGTCCGCGTACCCCTCGTAGCCGGCGTCGGAGCGGGGCTTGAGCTGGACGGGCTGCTCGCGGTCGACGCCGTTGTCGGCGCCCTTGAGGTAGTGGTCGAACCAGCGGTGGGCGTTGGTCCAGGTGTCGTTGGGCAGTCCGAGCAGGCCGGTGGCCTCGGCGGTGGCGTGGTCGCCGGGGCGGAACTCCAGCCGCTTGGGGCCGCTGAGCTTCTCGTAGAAGCTCGCGAACTGGTTGGGCGGGAAGATCGTGTCGCCCCAGGCGTTGCCGAGCATGACCGCCGGGCGGTTGGTGTTGAGGGCGTCCAGGTAGGTGACGGCGGAGCGCTCGCGCCCCCAGGCGATCATCTCGTCCTCCTTGTCCAGGTTGGACGAGAGGAAGTCGGCGAGGATCTGCTGGAGTTCGGGGCCGGGGCGCCCGGTGAGGTAGCCGGCGCCGCCGAGCAGGGCGGCGGCCTGGAGGTGCTGGGTGCGTCCGCTGTAGATGGAGTCGATGAGGTCGGCCCAGCCGCTGAGCGCGGCGACGGCCTTGATCCGCTTGTCGTGCGCGGCGGCGAGCAGGCTGATGCCGGCGCCGTAGGAGACGCCGGCCATGCCGACCTTGGCGGGGTCCGCGGGGGTGTGGGCGAGCGCCCAGTCGATGACGAGGGAGGCGTCCGCGATGTCCTTGGGGCCCGCGGTCTCGATCTCGCCGCCGGACTGCCAGAAGCCGCGCGAGTTGTAACTCACCACGACGTAGCCGGAGTCGGCCAGCTTCTTGGCCTGGGCGAGGTACTCGACCTGGGGCATGGCCCAGCTGGTGGGGAGCACGATCACCGGGTAGCGGGACGAGCCGTCGGCGCCGGCCGGGGTGACGACGTTGGCCTTGAGGACGGTTCCGCCGTCCCCGGCGATGTCGACGAAGCGGAGGGAGGCGTCGGCCTGGGCGGCCTGGGCGGCGGGGGCGAGCCCGAGGGCCGTCCCGGCGACGAGGGCGGCCGAGACGGCGAAGGCCAGGGCTGTGCGCACGGGTCACTCCTCACTGGTGCGTTGAGTGGGGGGCAGTGAAAGTGACCCGACGGTAACCTCGGTGGCTTACTCCAGGTAACCGGTCGGTAAGTTACGCGAGGGTAACGATTGTTGAGGCGTCCACCTCACGACAGCGCGCCCGTGCCTCCACCGCGTCCGCGAGGCCCCGCCGCCTCCCCGTACCGCCGCACGGCGAGGAGGACCCACGGAAAACGCGCCGGCCTGTCATCATGGTGACGTCTTCACCCCTACGGGAGGGCCGTTGAGCGACGCGAGCGACGTACGCGAAGGGCCCGGCGCGAGCCACGTGCCCGAGGTGCCCGACGTCTTCGACCCGCGGCTCTACGTCGAGGGCATCCCGCACGACCGGTTCCGCGTCCTGCGCGACCACCACCCCGTCGCCCGCCAGGACGAGTACGAGGTGCTCGGCTGGCCCGCCGGCCCCGGGTTCTGGGCCGTCACCCGGCACGCCGACGTCCTGCGCGTCTTGAAGGACCCCGGCACCTGGTCCTCGCACCTCGGCGCCACCCAGATCCGCGACCCCGACCCCGCCGACCTGCCGTTCATCCGGCGCATGATGCTCAATCAGGACCCGCCCCACCACGGGAGGCTGAGGCGTCTGGTCAGCCGCGCCTTCACCCCCGGCCGGATCGAGCGCTTCGCCGGCACCGCACGGCTGCGGGCCCGCGGACTGCTGCGCGACGCGCGCGAGGCGGGCGGCGTGACCGACCTCGTCCGGGCCGTCACGGACGACTACGCGCTGCTCAACCTCACCGACCTCCTCGGCGTGCCGCCCGACGACCGCGGCCTCCTGCACACCTGGACCGAACGGGTCATCGCCTACCAGGACCCCGACGAACCGCCCGTCCTCGACGCCGACGGGCGCCCGGTCAACCCCCGCTCACCGGCCATGCTCGCGGACATGTTCGGCTACGCGCAGGACCTCGCCGCGCACAAGCGCGCCCACCCCGCCGACGACGTCATGACCGTCCTCGCGCACTCCGAACTCCAGGACGCCGAACTGGAGATGTTCTTCTTCCTGCTCACCGTCGCGGGCAACGACACCGTCCGCAGCGCCGCCCCCGGCGGCGTGCTCGCGCTCGCCGGACACCCCGACGAACGGCGCCGCCTCTGGGCGGGCGACCGGGACGTCGACACGGCCGTCGGCGAACTCCTGCGCGTCCACCCGCCCGTGCTGCACATCCGGCGCACCGCCGCCCGCGACACCGAGCTCGCCGGAGTGCCGATCCGCGCCGGGGACAAGGTCGTCGTCTTCCACGCCTCCGCGAACTTCGACGACCGCGTCTTCGCCGACCCCCACCGCCTCGACCTCACCCGGACGCCGAACCCTCAGCTCTCCTTCGGCGACGGCCCGCACGTCTGCCTCGGCGCCCACTTCGCCCGGCTCCAACTCCGGCTCCTCCACGAGGAGATCAGGGACGCCTGCGCGGACCTGGAGACCGCCGGACCGCCCCGGCGGCTGGTCTCCCACTTCATCAACGGCGTCAAGTCGCTGCCGGTACGGGTGGAGTGGCGGGGCTAGGCGTCAGCGCCCGCCGGGTCACGTCGGCCACCAGCTCCACGACGTCGGGGCCGTACGCCTGCGAGTTGACCACCCTCAGGAGCAGCACGAAGCTGCCGCCCCGGTGGGAACGCGCGAGCCGCTCGTGGTGCCGGGCCAGATAGCGGGTGGCCGCCTGGTTGGTGATGGCCCGCTGGCCGCAGAACAGGAACACCGGGCGCCCGCCCTCGCCCGCGGTGACCCGGGCGAGCAGGACGTACTCGGACACGCCCGGCTCCATGAGGTAGCGGTCCTCGCCGATCCGTATCGCCCCCCGCTCCTCCACCGGCTCCCGCGCCACGCTCATCGTCAGACCGGGCAGAAGGGACGAGAGGTGCGCCGCCATGCGCCGGTTCGACCCCGGGCCGCCGACGCAGAACTCCGTGCGGTCGCCGAAGCCGAGCCGGGCCAGATCGTGCTGGACGATCTGCGCGTGCGCACCGCAGTCCTTGATCAGCGCGGCGAGTTCGAGCAGCGCCGAGACGTCGAAGCGGTGCACGGCCCCGTCGTTGCCCGCCTCCCGGTTGACGACCAGCAGGCACTCCGAGTGGTGGGGGAGGCCGAAGAAGGCCTGCTTCCGGCGGAGCCCGCGTCGCCAGAGGTGGGTGCGGGTCAGCCAGCCGAGGGAGCCGCTGACCCCGGTGGCGAGCACGCCCAGCACGATGTTGCGCAGGTCTTCGTTCATGGGCGCGCATGCTAGCGGGGGAGCGGGCCGTTGTTCGAGGGGCGTCCGCGTGACAGTCCTGTTGCGGCCCGGACGCGCTCCTGACGGGAGCACGGGCAGAAGTTACGCTGCGGGGACGGGCGTTGACTGGAGGTACGGATGCAGTCTCGAATGCGGCGTTCGACCGCGCGGAACCTGGCGGTCCTCACCGTCGCCGCGACGGTCCTCTCGGTGGGTGCCGCGGCACCCCCGACGGCTGCGGCACCGCCGCCGCCCGCCAAGGTGCCCGTCGCCAGCGGCTGGGGCGGCGCGGTGTCCAGCGTGGACGCGGACGCGTCGGCAGCCGGCATCGAGGTGCTGCGCAAGGGCGGCAACGCGGTGGACGCCGCCGTCGCCGTCGCCGCCGCGCTCGGCGTCACCGAGCCGTACTCGGCCGGCATCGGCGGAGGCGGCTACTTCGTCTACTACGACGCCAGGACCCGTACGGTCCACACCGTCGACGGGCGCGAGACCGCGCCCCGCTCCGCCGACGCCGGACTCTTCGTGGAGAACGGCAAGCCCATCCCCTTCGAGGAGGGGCAGACCAGCGGTCGCGGCGTCGGCACCCCCGGCACCCCCGCCACCTGGGACACCGTGCTCGACGAGTGGGGCAGCAGGCCGCTGGGCAGGCTCCTCGAACCCGCCGAGCGGCTCGCCCGCCAGGGCTTCACCGTGGACGCGACCTTCCGCGCCCAGACCGCCGCGAACGAGGCCCGCTTCCGCGACTTCCCCGCCACCTCCGCACTCTTCCTGCCCGGCGGGCAACTGCCGGTCGTCGGCACGACGTTCAAGAATCCCGACCTGGCGCGGACGTACGCGAAGCTGGGCCGCGAGGGCGTCGGCGCGCTCTACCGGGGCCCGCTCGCCCGCGACATCGTGAACACCGTCCAGCGCCCGCCGGTCCGCGCGGGCGCCACCCGCGTGGTGCGCTCCGGCGACCTGACGGAACGGGACCTCGCCGGCTACGACACGATCCAGCGCAAGCCCACGAAGGTGTCCTACCGCGGCCTCGACGTCTACTCCATGGCGCCGTCCTCCTCCGGCGGCACCACCGTCGGCGAGGCCCTCAACATCCTGGAGGGCACCGACCTCTCCCGCGCCTCGCAGGCCCGCTACCTGCACCGCTTCATCGAGGCCAGCCGGATCGCCTTCGCCGACCGGGGCCGCTGGGTCGGCGACCCGGCCTTCGAGGACGTCCCGGCCCGCGCGCTGCTCTCCCAGCGGTTCGCCGACTCCCGGGCCTGCCTGATCCGCGACGACGCCGTCCTGACCAGCCCGCTCGCACCCGGCGACCCGCGCCACCCGGCGGCCTGCGCGAGCGGCGGGACGGCCGCGCCGACGCCGTACGAGGGCGAGAACACCACCCACCTGACGGTCGCCGACAAGTGGGGCAACGTCGTCGCCTACACGCTGACCATCGAGTCGACCGGCGGCAGCGGCATCACCGTCCCCGGGCGCGGCTTCCTGCTCAACAACGAGCTGACCGACTTCTCCTTCGCCCCGGCGAACCCGGCCGTCCACGACCCCAACCTGCCGGGCCCCGGGAAGCGTCCGCGCTCCTCCATCTCGCCGACGATCGTGCTCGACAAGACCGGCCGGCCGGTGCTCGCGCTCGGCTCGCCGGGCGGCGCGACCATCATCACCACCGTCCTCCAGACCCTCACCGGGGTCGTGGACCGGGGCCTGCCGCTGGTCGACGCCATCGCCGCGCCCCGGGCCAGCCAGCGCAACCAGGCCACCACCGAGCTCGAACCCGAGCTGTGGAACAGCCCGCTCCGCGCCGAACTCGAAGCGATCGGCCACGGCTTCCGCCAGAACCCGGAGATCGGCGCCGCCACCGGTGTCCAACGCCTCCCGGACGGCCGCTGGCTGGCCGCGGCGGAGCCGGTCCGCAGGGGCGGCGGCTCGGCGATGGTGGTCCGGCCGGCGCCCTGAGTGGCCACGGCCGCGCTCAGAGTGCGGTCAGCACGCGCGGCCCCTCGTCCGTGATCGCCACGGTGTGTTCGGCGTGGGCCGCGCGGGAGCCGTCGAGGGTGCGAATGGTCCAGCCGTCGCGCGCCGTGTAGTGGGCGTCGAGGCCGCCGCCGGCGAGCATCGGTTCGATCGCGATCACCATGCCGTGCCGCAGCGGCACGCCCCGGCCCGGGCGTCCCTCGTTGGGGATGCCCGGGTCCTCGTGCATGGTGCGGCCCACGCCGTGGCCGCCGAGGCCGTCGGGGATGCCGTATCCGGCGCGGCGGCAGACCCGGCCGATCGCGTGCGCGATGTCGCCGACCCGGTTGCCGACCGTCGCCGCCGCGATCCCCGCCTCCAGCGCCTCGTACGCCGTGTCGACGAGCCGGGTGTCCTCGGGGCGGGCCCGGCCGACCGTGAAGCTGACGGCCGCGTCCCCGACCCAGCCGCCCAGGACGGCCCCGCAGTCCGCGCTGACCAGGTCGCCGTCGGCGAGCGGGGTGCCGTCGGGGATCCCGTGCACGATCGCGTCGTTCACCGAGAGGCAGAGTACCGCCGGGAAGGGCCGCGGGGCCCACTCCGGGTGGTAGTCCAGGAACGGCGATCCCGCCCCCGCCCCGGTCAGCACCTCCCGGGCCACCCGGTCCAGTTCGGCCGGTGTGACACCGGGCGCCGCCTTCTCCCGTACGGCCGCGAGGGCCTGCGCGACCACCCGGCCGGCCTCGCGCATCGCCAGCAGGGTCGCATCCGTCTTGATCTCCATCATGCCAATTACTATACCGGTATTAGAATGGGTGGCATGGTGCGCACACCCCTCACCCCAGAAGAGCGCGAACGCGGCGAACGCCTCGGCACGCTGCTCCGCGAAGCCCGCGGCGGGCGCTCGATGGCCGAGATCGCCGCGGCGGCCGGCCTCTCCGCCGAGACCCTCCGCAAGATCGAGACGGGCCGGGCCCCGACCCCGGCCTTCTTCACCGTCGCCGCCCTCGCCGGGGTGCTCGGCCTGTCGATGGACGAGCTCGTGACCCGCTGCGCCCTCGCCCCCGTGTAGGAGGGGTGCCGAGTGGACCGGCCGCGCCGGAGGGGGGACGCTGGAAACGAGCGTCCGGGTGTGCCGAGGGCGTAGCGAACGGAGCCTCCGCCCGGCCGGGAAGGGCCGCGTCATGCGCATGCTGCTGAAGGTTCAGATGGACACGCCGGCCTCCAACGAGGCCATCAAGTCGGGCACCCTCCAGAAGACCATGGAGGCCGCGCTCGACAAACTGCGTCCCGAGGCCGCCTACTTCACCGTCGAGGACGGCTGCCGGACGGCGTATCTCTTCTTCGACCTGATCGACCCCTCCGACCTGCCGATGATCTCGGAGCCCTTCTTCGTCGGGCTCGACGCCAAGATCCACTACTCGCCCGTCATGAACCCGGAGGACCTGCGCAGGGGCCTCAGTGCCATCCAGCCCAAGGGCTGACCGGTCCGTCACGTCCCGCTCCGCCCCGGGCCGTCCGGCGGCCCGGGAGACCCTCACCCGCGCCGTCGCCCCGGCCCCTGCGTAGGCTCCCGGGCATGACGCCCGACACGATCCCCGACGAGCTGCGCCACGGCCGCTACGTCAGCCTCACCACCTTCCGCAAGAACGGCACCGGGGTCGCCACCCCCGTCTGGTACGCGGTGGACGGCGACCGGCTGTACGCCTGGACCCGCACCGACTCCTGGAAGGTCAAGCGGCTGCGCCGCGACCCCCGGACCGTGGCCGCCGTCTGCGACGTGCGCGGGAACGTCCCCGAGGGGGCCGTCCGGGTGGAGGGCACGGCCCGGCTGGTGACGGGGGAGGAGCTGCGCCGGGTGCGCCGGCTGCTCTCCCGCAAGTACACCTGGCAGTTCTGGGCCGTCGACTGGCCCGCGACCGTCGCCCGCCTCGGAAAGCGCCCCCACACCGGGATCGTCGTGAGCTTCCCCGGCGCCTGACCGAAAACTCTGCGTAGCCGTCCCGTAACACGACTGCGGTCCAATGCCCGGGACCGAAAGGCAGGGTTATGACGGTGCATCAACTCCCGGCGGAGCAGGTCACGTTCGCCGGCTGGCTGAGCGAGCTCGCCGGCCGGCTCCGGCCGGGCGAGGGCTGGTACGGGGTCTTCGCCGCCCGCGACCCGGAGGGCCTGCGCGCCTGCTTCGACGGTACGGAGCTGCCGCCCTGGGACCTCGTCGCCTCCCTGCTCCAGGACCTCGGCGAACCGCCCGGCGGCCCCCGGGCCGTGCGCGGCCTGGCCCTGCACGGGGCCGCGGCGGCCGCCCACGACCGCGCCCCGGACGCCGCGCGGACCCTCGCCGCCCGCCACCGCCAGGCACACCGGGCCGCCGCCGACGCCGAGACCCGCCTCCACCACCTGTCCGCCACCCCCGGCCCCGCCCTGGCCTGGGCCCGCGACGACCTGACCCGCTCCCGGGCCCGGGTGGCGGAACTCGCGGCACGGATGACGAGGCTGGCGGGGACGGGGGCGGCGGGAGCGGCGGGAGCGGCGGGAGTGCCGGGGGTGGCGGGAGTGCCGGGGGTGGTGACCGTGGCCCCGGCGGCGGGGGCGGCAGCGGCCCCGAGCGTGGCCCCGGCCCCCGCCCCACCCCCGGCCGACTCCGTGCGCCCGCCCAAGCGCCGCCCCCGCGGCGCCCGCTACGCCTGGCTGGACGACGCCGCCGACGGTCCGGCGCAGGCCGCCGTCCCCGAGCTGCCCGCGGGGGGCGCGGCCCCGCGCGGAGCCCGGTTCGGCGGGGCGCCGGCCGCCGCCCCGGTGCCCGCCCCGGCCGTCGCCCCGGTGCCCGCCCCGGCCGCCGACCCCGGGCACGCGGCCCGCGCCGCGGGGAACGCCGTCTACGCCCTGCGCCGGCTGCGCGCCCAGGGGCGGGGCGGTGACGCGCACGGGCTGCTGTGCGAGGCGCTGGCCGGGCCGCCCGCCTGGCTGCCGGTCCTGGCGGCCGAGCTGCACCGCGCCGGTCTGGCCGCCGACTGGGACACGCTGCTGTGGGAGGCCGCCGCACTGCCACCGGCCCGGCTCGCCGCGGTCGCGGGTGCCCTCGCCGACGCCGGCCGCCCGCACGACCGCGACCAGCTCCTCCGCCAGGGCGTCGCCCGCCCCGTGGCGGAACTGGCCGACGCCTGCGCCGTCCTGGCCGCCGAGGGGCACGACCCCGAGGCGCAGGCCCTGCTCACCGCGTTCGTCCGCACCCGCACACCGGAGGACGCGGCGCGCCTGGCCGCCCTCGACCCCGCCGCCCTCACGCCCCGGCTGCTCGCCGCGGCCCGCGCCGTCTCGCCGTCGCACGCGCGCGACCTGCTGCACGCCCTGCGGGTCGCCGGTCTGGCCTGAGGCGACGGGCCTGTCCGGCCTGAGGTGCCGGACCCGTCCCGCCCGCCGGCCGGCCCGCGGAAGGCTCGTACAAGGGCGCGATCGGGCCGAAGAGGACGTGTCGGTACGTGTCCGACGTGGACCACTCGGGTATGAAACATGATCGACTCGGCCGGTTCACGGCAGTGGTCTTGCTCCGGGCTGTGACGGGGCTTACGTTCTCCTCCTACGCACCGCGTCTACGTGCGTAGAGGCTCTCTGACGCCGTGCCGAAGGAGCAGCTCATGACCGACGTCGTACGCGCCGCGCTCGTCCAGGCGACCTGGACCGGCGACACCGAATCCATGATCGCCAAGCATGAGGAACACGCCCGCGTGGCGGCCCGGCAGGGCGCGAAGGTCATCGGGTTCCAGGAGGTGTTCAACGCCCCGTACTTCTGCCAGGTGCAGGAGCCCGAGCACTACCGCTGGGCCGAGCCCGTGCCCGACGGGCCGACCGTGCGCAGGATGCGGGAGCTCGCCCGGGAGACCGGGATGGTGATCGTCGTCCCCGTCTTCGAGGTCGAGGAGGCCGGGTTCTACTACAACACGGCCGCCGTCATCGACGCCGACGGCAGCTACCTCGGCAAGTACCGCAAGCACCACATCCCGCAGGTCAAGGGCTTCTGGGAGAAGTACTACTTCCGCCCGGGCAACGCCGGCTGGCCCGTCTTCGACACCGCCGTCGGCAAGATCGGCGTCTACATCTGCTACGACCGGCACTTCCCGGAAGGCTGGCGCCAACTCGGCCTGAACGGCGCCCAGCTGGTGTACAACCCGTCCGCCACCTCGCGCGGCCTCTCCTCCTACCTCTGGCAGCTGGAACAGCCCGCCGCCGCCGTCGCCAACGAGTACTTCGTCGCCGCCATCAACCGTGTCGGCCAGGAGGAGTACGGCGACAACGACTTCTACGGCACCAGCTACTTCGTCGACCCCCGCGGCCGGTTCGTCGGCGACACCGCCTCAGACAAGACCGAGGAACTCGTCGTCCGCGACCTCGACTTCGGCCTCATCGAGGAGGTCAGGCAGCAGTGGGCCTTCTACCGGGACCGCCGCCCCGACGCCTACGACGGGCTGGTGCAGCCGTGAGCGGCCTCTACGCGCGCCACCGCGCCGTCATCCCCGACTGGGTCTCGCTCTACTACCGCGACCCGATCGAGCTCACCCACGGCGAGGGCCGCCACGTCTGGGACGCCGACGGCAACCGCTACCTGGACTTCTTCGGCGGCATCCTCACCACGATGACCGCCCACGCCCTCCCCGAGGTCACCAAGGCCGTCGCCGAACAGGCCGGGCGGATCATCCACTCCTCCACCCTCTACCTCAACCGCCCCATGGTGGAGCTCGCCGAACGGATCGCCGCCCTCTCCGGCATCCCCGACGCCCGCGTCTTCTTCACCACCTCCGGCACCGAGGCCAACGACACCGCCCTGCTCCTCGCCACCGCGTACCGCCGTTCCTCCCAGATCCTGGCGATGCGCAACAGCTACCACGGGCGCTCCTTCTCGACCGTCGGCATCACCGGCAACCGCTCCTGGTCGCCCACCGGCCTCTCCCCGCTGCAGACGCTGTACGTGCACGGCGGCGTCCGCCACCGGGGCCCCTACGCCGAGTTCACCGACGAGCGGTTCGTCGACGCCTGCGTCGCCGACCTGGAGGACCTCCTCGGCCACACCCGCGACGTCGCCGCCCTCATCGCCGAACCCATCCAGGGCGTCGGCGGCTTCACCTCCCCGCCCGACGGCCTCTACGCCGCCTTCCGCCGCGTCCTCGACCGGCACGGCATCCTCTGGATCGCCGACGAGGTGCAGACGGGCTGGGGCCGGACCGGCGAGCACTTCTGGGGCTGGCAGGCGCACGGCCAGGCCGGACCGCCCGACATCCTCACCTTCGCCAAGGGCATCGGCAACGGCATGTCCATCGGCGGGGTGGTCGCCCGCGCCGAGATCATGAACTGCCTCGACGCGAACTCCATCTCCACCTTCGGCGGTTCGCCCGTCACCATGGCCGCCGGCCTCGCCAACCTCACGTACCTCCTCGAACACGACCTCCAGGGCAACGCCCGCCGTGTCGGCGGCCTGCTCATCGAGCGGCTGCGCGCCGCCGCCGCGGGAGCCGCGTCCGTACGGGAGGTCCGCGGCCGCGGGCTGATGATCGGCATCGAACTCACCGAGCCCGGCACCGACCGCGCCGCCCCCGACACGGCCGGCGCCGTCCTGGAGGCGGCCCGCGCCGGCGGCCTGCTCATCGGCAAGGGCGGCGGCCACAACACCAGCGCCCTGCGTGTCGCACCCCCGCTCTCCCTGACCGTCGCCGAGGCCGAGGAGGGCGCGGCCATCCTCGAACAGGCCCTCCGGTCGGTCTAGCCCGCCGCCGGCGGGCCCCCGGCCCGGCCCCGCCCCGCCCGCCCGTCACCACCAGACCGCACCCGTCCCGTTCGCAGGGGAGAAGTCCGTGAGCAGCACCCGTACTCTCATCCGGGGCGGTCTGGTGATCACCGCCGCCGACGAGCTCCACGCCGACGTGCTCATCGAGGACGGCCGGATCGCCGCCCTCGCCGCCCACGGCTCCGACATCGCCGCCGGGTGGACCGCCGAGCGGACCATCGACGCCACCGACCGCTACGTCATCCCGGGCGGCGTCGACGCCCACACCCACATGGAGCTCCCCTTCGGCGGCACCGCCGCCTCCGACACCTTCGAGACCGGCACCCGCGCCGCCGCCTGGGGCGGCACCACCACCATCGTCGACTTCGCCGTACAGACCGTCGGCCACTCCTTGCGCGAAGGGCTCGACACCTGGTACGCCAAGGCCGACGGCGTCTGCGCGATCGACTACGCCTTCCACATGATCCTCTCCGACGTCGACGAGCACTCCCTGAAGGAGATGGACAAGCTGGTCCAGGAGGGCATCACCTCCTTCAAGCTCTTCATGGCCTACCCCGGGGTCTTCTACAGCGACGACGGAAAGATCCTGCGGGCCATGCAGCGGGCCTCCGCCAACGGCGGGCTGATCATGATGCACGCGGAGAACGGGCTCGCCATCGACGTCCTCGTCGAACAGGCCCTGGCCCGCGGCGAGACCGACCCGCGCCATCACGGGGAGGTCCGCAAGGCGCTCCTGGAGGCGGAGGCGACGCACCGGGCGATCCAGCTCGCCCGGGTCGCCGGGAGCCCGCTCTACGTCGTGCACGTCTCCGCAGAGGAGGCCGTCGCCGAACTCGCCGCCGCCCGCGACAAGGGCCTGCCGGTCTTCGGCGAGACCTGTCCGCAGTACCTGTTCCTGTCCACGGACAACCTCGCCGAGCCCGGCTTCGAGGGCGCCAAGTACGTCTGCTCGACGCCCCTGCGGCCGAAGGAGCACCAGGAGGCGCTCTGGCGCGGGCTGCGCACCAACGACCTCCAGGTGGTGTCGACGGACCACTGCCCGTTCTGCTTCAAGGGGCAGAAGGAGCTCGGCCTCGGCGACTTCTCCAAGATCCCCAACGGGCTGCCGGGCGTCGAGAACCGGATGGACCTGCTCCACCAGGCCGTCGTCGACGGGCACATCTCCCGGCGCCGCTGGATCGAGATCGCGTGCGCCACCCCGGCCCGGATGTTCGGCCTCTACCCGCAGAAGGGGACCCTCGCGCCCGGTGCGGACGCGGACGTCGTCATCTACGACCCGCACGCCCGCCAGACGCTTTCCGCGGCCACCCACCACATGAACGTCGACTACTCCGCGTACGAGGGGAGGACGGTCACCGGGCAGGTCGAGAGCGTCCTCTCGCGCGGCGAACCCGTCATCGACCGGCGCGCGTACGTCGGCCGCGCCGGACACGGCAGCTTCGTACCCCGTTCCACCTGCCAGTACCTGAACTAGGAGACCGCCCCGTGGACTTCGGACTCGTCCTGCAGACCGATCCGCCCGCCTCGCAGGTCGTCGGCCTGATGCGCCGCGCGGAGCGCAACGGCTTCCGCTACGGCTGGACCTTCGACTCCGCCGTGCTCTGGCAGGAACCCTTCGTCATCTACAGCCAGATCCTCGCCAACACCACCAAGCTCCACGTCGGCCCCATGGTCACCAACCCGGGCACCCGCACCTGGGAGGTGACGGCCTCCACCTTCGCCACCCTCAACGACATGTACGGCAACCGGACCGTCTGCGGCATCGGCCGCGGCGACTCCGCCATGCGCGTCGCCGGCCGCAAACCGAACACCCTGGCCCGCCTGGGCGAGGCCATCGACGTCATCCGGGACCTGGCGGAGGGACGGGAGGCGACCGTCGACGGCAACGCGATCCAGATCCCTTGGATCAAGAACGGCAAGCTGCCCGTCTGGATGGCCGCGTACGGGCCGAAGGCCCTCGCCCTGGCGGGCGAGAAGGCGGACGGCTTCATCCTCCAGCTCGCCGACCCGTTCCTCACCGAGTGGATGGTCAAGGCGGTCCGGAAGGCCGCCCGGGACGCCGGCCGCGACCCCGACGCCCTCACGATCTGTGTCGCCGCCCCGGCCTACGTCACGGCCGACGACTCCCCAAAGGCCCTGGCGCACGCCCGCGACCAGTGCCGCTGGTTCGGCGGCATGGTCGGCAACCACGTCGCCGACCTGGTCGCCAAGTACGGTGAGCACTCCTCGATGGTCCCCGAGGAGCTCACCGCGTACATCAAGGACCGGCAGGGCTACGACTACTCCCACCACGGCCGCGCCGACAACCCCGACACCGCCTTCGTCCCCGACGAGATCGTCGACCGCTTCTGCCTCCTGGGCCCCGCCGAGGCCCACCTCGCCAAGCTCCGCCACCTGAAGGACCTCGGCGTCGACCAGTTCGCGGTCTACGCCATGCACGACGACCGCGAGGGCACCATCGACGCCTACGGCTCCGCGGTCATCCCGGCGCTCGGCGCCTGATCCGGGCGGCTCCCGCTGGTGCGACGAGATCTCCTCACCCGTCGGCCGCGCGCCCGCCGTCCGGCGCCCAGCTCCCGCGCAGGTGGCCGATCTCCACGGCGACGGCCTCCCGCATCAGGGTGCGGGCGTGGCTCACGGTGAGGGCGTCGGTCAGCCACCGGGTGCTCAGGCCCTCCAGGAGGGCCGTCAGGCGCTCCGCCGACGCCGTCAGGGTCGGGGCGGGGGCCGCGGGGCAGGCCTGGGCCAGCAGGGCCGCCACCTCGTGCACCCAGGTGAGCCCGGCCCTGGCCAGGTCCGCCCGCAGCTCCGGCTCGAAGACCGCGCTGGCCCGCAGCTCGCCCCAGGCCGTGCTGTTCTCCCGCACCTCGGGGAGGTCCTGGAACTCGAGGAGCAGTGACCGCTCCAGCTCCTGGTGCGGGTCGAACGGGCCGTCCGCCCCGTCCAGGTCGGCGGTGTAGCGGTCGGCCCGGTCGCTGATGAACTCCAGCGTGTGGCGCAGGATGCCCGCCCGGTCCTTGAAGTGGTAGTAGATCAACGCGGTGGACACCCCCGCTTCGGCGGCCAGTTCCTCGACCCGCAGCCCGCGCACTCCCCGCCGGGCGATGACGCGGGCGGCCCCCTCCAGAATTGCCGTTCGGCGGTCCGTCGCCACTCTTTCCTCCTCCTGGTCCCGGCGATTGTCTCATGCTGACTGAATCTTCAGTTCGCGTATTGACTGAAAATTCAGTCCGGGCCAGGATGACGGCGTCCTCCCGTCCCTCCTCAGGGGAGTCCCATGAACACGCCAGCCCCTTCCCGACGCCGGCTGCTCCAGCTCGCCGCCGCCGCCGTGCCCCTCGCCGCTCTCGGGGCCGCACTGCCGACGGTCGCCCGCGCGGCCACCGCGCCGTCCGGCGCCACCCTCCGGATGCCCGCCGAGACGGACCCGCACGTCCGCACCTTCATGGCCTGGCCCGCCCTGGCGTCCGTGTGGCCGCGCTCCCTCGGCGCGGTCCGCCGTGACATCGCCAACGTCGCGTACGCCCTCTCGCGCTTCGAGCCCGTCGTGATGCTGGCCCGGCCCGGTCAGGCCGCCGAGGCCCGCTACCAGTGCGGAAGCGGCGCCTCCTACGGCATCGAGGTCGTCGAGATCCCCAACGACGACCTGTGGATCCGCGACTTCGGCCCCACCTTCCTCGTCGCCCCCGGCGCCGTCGCGGGCGTGGACACCAACTTCAACGGCTGGGGCAAGGCCGGCACCACGTACGCCCAGCCCTACGCGAACGACGCCGCCGCGGCCGCGACCCTGCTCGGCCAGTACGGCGTCGACCGCGTCCAGGCCGCCTTCGTGGGCGAGGGCGGCTCCCTGGAGACCGACGGCCAGGGCACCCTGCTCGCCACCGTCAGCTCGCTGGTCAACGCCAACCGCAACCCGGGCATGTCCCAGGCGCAGGTCGAGCAGGCCCTGAAGTCCGCGCTCGGCATCGACAAGGTCGTCTGGGTGCCCGGCCTGGCGGGCCAGGACATCACCGACTGCCATATCGACTGCCTGGCCCGCTTCGTCGCCCCCGGCCAGGTCATCCTCGACAAGCCAGGCCCCAAGACCGAAGCCAAGTGGGTCGCCGTCTACGAGGAGACCAAGCGCGTGCTGCAGAGCGCCACCGACGCCCAGGGCCGCCGCCTCACCGTCACCGAGCTCCCCGGCCCGGACCGCGCCGCCATCCGCCGCAAGGGGGAGGACGGCTTCCTGTCCAGCTACACCAACTACTACACCGCGAACGGCGCCGTCCTGATGCCGCAGTTCGGCGACCCCCACGCCGACGGCGTCGCCTACGCGATCCTCCAGTCCGCGTACCCCGACCGGACCGTCGTCCAGCTCGACATCGACAACATCGCGAGCGGCGGCGGCGGCATCCACTGCGCCACCCAGTCGCAGCCGGTCGTCCCCCCGGCCGTCTGAGCCACACCCGCACCACACCCGTACCACGCGCCGGCCGCCGCCCCCGGGCGACGGCCGGCGTCCTGCCGGAGCAGAAGAGAAGAGGTGAGCGGCATGCGGGACCGCGTGTTCCGGACGGGCGCCGATCTCGTCCTCATCGCCGTGACCGGGGCGACGGTCGGCGCGCTCCTGGACTGGGACGGCTGGAGCTCCGTACAGGAAGCGCCGCTCGGCACCGCGGGCCGGCTCCTCATCGCCGCCGGCGCGGTGGTCGCCGTCCTCGCCCGCCGGGCGGCGCCCGCGACCACACTCGCGGGCGCCTCGCTGCTCGTCGCCCTGGAGCCGCTCACCGGCGGAGCCCTGGCCGCCGTGGCGTACACGGCCGGCGCGCGCTGGGCCCGCCTCCGCGGCCGGGTCCCGCTCCTGGCCGGGTGCGTCACCCTGCCCCTGGCGGTCACCGCGGCCGGCTCGGCCACGCGGCCGACCCCGATCCTGGAGTACGACGTGATGGTCGTCCTCGTCACCGGCATCGTCTGCGGGGTGCTGCCCGGTCTCGCCGGCGCCCTCGCCGGCCAGCGCGAGCGGCTGGTCCACGCCCTGGCGGAACGCAACGCCCACCTGGAGAAGGCGCACCACTCCGCCGAGGAACAGGCCAGGGCCCGGGAACGCTCCCGGATCGCCGGCGAGATGCACGACCTGCTCGGGCACCGGCTGAGCCTCATCGCCCTGCACTCGGGCGGCCTGGGGATGGCCACCGAGGGGGGCGACCCCGACGTCCACCGCAGCGCGCTGCTCGTGCACAGCACCGTGCGGCGCGCGATGGACGAACTCCGGGACATCCTGGGCGTCCTGCGCGCCGGGGACCCGGTGGCCGGCCCGGAGCCGCTGACGGCCCGGACCGGGACCCACGCGGAGCTCGTCGCCATGGTCGCCCAGTCCCGCAGGGCCGGCATCGCCGTGGACCTCGAATGGACCGGCACGGACCTGTCGGGGGAGAGCCCCACCGCCCGGCGGGCCGTGGACCGGGTGGTCCGCGAGGCGCTGACCAACGTGCACAAACACGCGGCGGCGGCCGACGTGCGGGTGGTCGTGCGCCGTGAGGCCCGCGAGGTGCGGATCGACGTGCGCAACGGGCCCGAGACGGCCGGCGCCAGCCCGTACCGCCTGCCCGGCAGCGACCTCGGCCTGGTCGGCCTGCACGAGCGGATCCGCCTCCTCGGGGGCACGCTGCGGGCCGAACCCGCCGACGGCGGCGGCTACGCCGTGGCCGCCCGCATCCCGCTGGGCGCCGGACCGGCCGTGGTGCGCACCCCCGCACCGCCCGGGCACCGGGCCGTCTCCGCCGAACGGACCTGGGGGGACCGGGTGGCCGCCGCCGCGGCCATGGTGCTCGGCGTCGCCGGCGTGGTCGCCCTGCAGTTCGTCACCCTCGCCTTCGTCCCCTGCCCCGACCTCCCCTAGACCGCGTGCCGCGCACCTTCCTCCCCCACGACCCGAGGCCCCGCAGTGATACGTGTTCTCCTCGCCGACGACCAGGACCTCGTCCGCGCCGGCATCCGACTGGTCCTCAAGCACGCCGACGACATCGAGGTCGTGGCGGAGGCGTCCGACGGCCCCGAGGCCGCCCGGCTCGCCGCCCGGCACCGGGTCGACGTGGCGATGCTCGACATCCAGATGCAGGGCACGGAGGACGGACTGGAGGCGGCCGAACGCATCGCCGGGGCGGCGCCCTCGGTACGGGTCGTCATGCTCACCACGTTCGGCGAGCACGCGTACGTGGACCGCGCCCTCAAGGCGGGGGCGATGGGCTTCCTGCTGAAGGACAGCACGCCCCAGGAGCTCATCCAGGCCGTCCGCCGGGTCGCCGGCGGCGCACCGGTCGTCTCCCCGCCGATCACCCGGCACCTCATCGACCACTACCTCGACCGCGGAGAGCCGCCGGCCGACCCCCGCGTCGGCCGGATCGCCGCCCTCACCGACCGCGAGCGGGACGTGCTCGCGATGGTGGGGACCGGCGCCTCGAACGCGGAGATCGGCAAGCGGCTGCACCTGGGGGAGGGCACGGTCAAGGCGTACGTGAGCCGGATGCTGACGAAGCTGGGCTGCGCCAACCGCGTCCAGGCGGCACTCCTGGCCCATGACGCCCGGCTCAGGCGGGGGGAACGCCGACCGGGGGCGTAGACGTCGGTGTCGGCGCCGGTATCCGTGTGGGTGTGGGTGTGGGTGTGGGTGTGGGGGTCGGCTTCGGATCCGAAGCCGGGGTCCGAGCCGGGGTTTCCGCCGGGGTCTCGGCCGGGGTCAGTGCCGGGGTCGGGGCCGGTCCTGCCCCCGCCGCGCTGAACGCCAGGAAGGCGCCCGCCGTTCCGGCGACGGCGGTCTTGGTCACGAGCGCGGTCCACGCGATCCGGCGCATCAGAGGCTCCTCGGGGGTTCGACCGCGTCCATCAGGCCGCGACCGGTGACGTTCTGGATCTGCAGTCCCGGACGGGCGTTGACCTCCAGGACGAGCGGCCCGCGGTCGGCGTCGACGACGATGTCCGCGCCCAGGTAGCGCAGGCCGGTCGCCCCCGCGCAGCGGCGGGCCGCGTCGAGGACCTCCGGCCAGTGCGGGACGGTCGCCCCGATGAGGCGCGCGCCGGTGTCGGGGTGGGTGTCGGTGGGCTCCTTGCCGACCAGCGCGTGGGTGATCCGGCCGGTGGGCAGGTCCAAGGCGGCGCCGATGGCCCTCTGGTGCAGGTTGGCCCGGCCGCCGCTGAACCGGGTGGGCAGCCGCAGCATCGCCAGCCGGGGCCGGTCCCGTTCGCAGATGACCCGGATGTCGGGCAGGCCCTGGTGGGAGAGGTGGGCCAGCCCCGGATGGGCCCGGATCAGCGGCTCGAACATCGCCCAGTCGCTGGGCCGCGGCGAGAACTCCCCGTCCACGATGCGGCGCAGCTGGTCGGCGACCACCGCCCGGGTGATCCGCTTCCCGGAGGAGGACGTCCAGTACGCGCGGCGGCGGCCGAAGGCCAGCAGGATGCCGTTGCCGCCCAGGCTCTGGTTCGGCTTGAGCGCCCAGGAGGCGGGCAGGGCGTCCCAGTCGAGGGCGGCGATCTCCCGCCGGGAACGCAGCACGGCGAGGGTGGGCGAGGTGGGGGCGCCGACCGAGGCCAGCGCCTCCTTGGTGGCGTACTTGTCGTTGACGAGCCGGATCGCGGCGGACGGGTTCTGCCGGGCGATCCGGGCGTTGCGCAGGTTCATGCCCATGACGGGGTCCCAGCTGCGGAGCCCGATCACGAGGCGCCCTCCTGGGCCCGGGCCGCGGGAGCGAACCGGAAGAGTTCGCTCAGGCGCAGTCCCCGGTACGTGCCGACGACCGCGGTCCAGACGGCGCAGACGACCGCGAGCTGGAGGGGGACCGCTTCGGCGAGCTCCCGCACGTACGGCGTGAGCAGGACCGCCGCCACCAGGACGGCGGTGCCCATGGTGAGGGCGGCCCCGGTGGCGGCGGCCCGGAGGCCGTCGAGGTCCCACGCCTCCCACAGGCGCTCGGTGACGATCGCCGTGACGACGATGGGCAGCGACATGCCCCAGGAGTCGGAGAGCCCGAAGCTGCCGAGGCCGAGCTGGGCGCCGATCAGCCCCGAGGTGACCACCGCGATCAGGACGCCGAGCCGGGCGACCCGGGGCAGATGGAGGCCGCGGAGCAGGGGTTGCAGGACGAAGCCGAGCGCGAACATCGCCAGGGTCAGGGGGACGCCCAGGGGCAGGCCGGACTGCGCGTACGCCAAGGCGAGCAGTACGGGGCTGAACGTGCCGAGCGTGTTGAGCCCGACGACGACCCGGAGCACCACGATCAGCAGGGCGGCCAGGGGCAGCAGCGCCATCATCGACACCGGGTCGATGGCCGGTGCCTTGGCGAACAGGATGCGCAGGGCCGAGGGCGCGGCCGTCGCGTCGGGCTGGGTGAGCAGCCGCTTTCCGACGGCGATGTGGAGGCCCTGCACGTCCTGACGCCCCAGCAGTACGGGGGTGTCGCGGCGGGTCCGGTTGTTGACGCTGGTCTTGGCGACGAAGGAGCGGCCGGCCAGGCGCACCGTGGTGTCCACCACCGGGCGTCTCTCGCGGCCGAGCGCCGAGGCCACGGTGATCTTGGGCGCCGCCGCCAGGTCGAAGCCGAGCTCCCTGGCCAGGGAGGTGTCCAGCGACGAGGCGGAGGCGCCGGTGTCGATCATGGCGAGGACTTCGGCCGACCGGCCGTCGGGCCCGCTGACGCGCACCATCTCCCGCTCGCCGACGACCTCGGGGCCGCGGCCGATGGGCCGGTCCGGGGAGCCGAGCACTGCGAGGAGGAGGACGCCCAGGCCGGCCACGGCCGCCAGCACCTTCACGAGGGCCGGCGCCTTGCGGAGCCGCCGCCCGGAGGACCCGTCCGTATACGTTTCGTTCTTCAGGAGGTCTTGCACGTCCCCAGCCTTCAGCGACGGCGGGGGCGGCCGAAACTGCCGATCGGCCATGACGGCGCAACGAAAGTGAGGACCTCCCAGGACGCCCGACGCCCGACGCCCGACGGCCCGAGACGTCCGACCGCCGACGCACGGACGCACGGACGCGACGGCCCGCCCGGTACGGGGTACCGGGCGGGCCGTCGCGTCGGAGGCGTCCTCGGGGCGCGGCCTCAGGGCGCGTCCGTGGGCGCGTCCGTGGGTGTGGCGGGGTCGGAGGGGGCGGGCGGTTCGGCCCTGATGCCCGCCACCACCACGGTGATCAGGCAGAACGCGACGATCGACTCCGCCCAGAGGAAGGCCAGGTAGTCGAGGAGGGAGCCGATGGGCGGGGCGCCCGGGGCCGTGTTGCGGAACGCGGCCAGGGCGAACAGCGTGGCGGCCATCCAGCCGAGGGCCGGCCAGGTCAGCCCCTTGCGGCGGGTGACCAGGTACCACGCGCCGATCAGCACCGACACGGCCAGCGCCCACATGGCCGCCATCATGAAGACGGCGAACACGAGCACGCTGTTGGACCGGGCGAGACCGATCTCGAAGACGGCGACCCCGTCGCTCTCGGAGGCGTCCACCGAGGCCGCGAAGAGCGCGTCGTTGTTGGTCAGCCGCATGCGGACCGGGACCTTCTCGCCCCCCTGCGTGGCGCCGAACTCCAGGGTCGTGTCGTAGGCGTCGAAGGGGTAGTCGGTGATCGGCCCGCCGGTGAGGGCCACCGGCACGTCCCGGGTGGAGATCCGGCTGTGGGCCTTGAAGGTCAGGTCGCCCCCGGTGGACGTCGAGGTCTGCACGACGAGATCCTCGGCGGGGGACACCCCGCCGGCCTCGGCGAGCGCACCGCGCGGCGTCACCAGGATCCGCAGCACCAGCTCCCGGCCGGCCGCGTCGACGCGCTGGAGGGTGGCGTCGACGTCGATCCGGTCGGGCTCCTCCTCGCCCGCCGAGTACACCGTGTCCAGGGCCTGGCGCTCGCCGAACTGCAGCCAGGCGCCCACCGAGACGGCCGCCACCACGGCGAGCAGGATCAGGCTGGTGACCAGCGTTCTCTTACGGGTGGGCCGTTGGCGCCGGTTCTTGGACACGGTGACTCCGAGGGTGCGTGCGGTCAGGCGGCGGGCTTGCCGGGCTGGTCGTGGGTGGAGCAGTGGATGCCGCCGCCGCCCGAGGCGATGGTGTCGATCGGGACCGGGACGATGTCCCGCTTGGGGAAGTGCTCCTGGAGGATGCCCTTCGCCCGGGCGTCGGCCTTCCGGTCGCCGAACCTCGGCATGAAGACGGCGTCGTTGGCGATGTAGAAGTTGGCGTAGGTGGAGACGAAGTCGTCGCCCTCGCCGGTGATCCTGTTCAGGTCGGGCTGCGGCAGGTCGATGACCTCGAAGCGCCGCCCGCGCGCGTCGGTGGCCCGGGAGAGCACGGACTTCGCCTGGTCGGCCGAGCGCGACCAGGAGTCGGCGGGGGTGCTGGGGTGCGCCCGGTCCAGCAGGACGACGCCGGGGGCGGTGAAGCGGACGAGGCTGTCGACGTGCGCGTCGGTGATGTCCTCACCGCGGACGCCCGCCAGCCAGACCACCTTCTCGACCCCGAGGGTGTCCTTGAGTCCGGCTTCGATCCGGTCGCGGTTCTTGCCCCGGTTGCGGTTGTCGTTGACGATCGAGCTCTCGGTGATGAGCAGGGTGCCCTCGCCGTCGGTCTCGAAGGAGCCGCCCTCGGCCACCAGCGGCGCCTCGACCCGCGGGATCCGGTACTTCCCCAGCAGCGTCTCGCCGACCAGGGCGTCGTTGTCGTGCCGCTGCTTGTCGCCCCAGCCGTTGAAGTTGAAGTCGACGCCGGTGACGACACCGTCCTCCTCGACGAAGACGGGTACCGTGTCACGGGCCCACAGGTCGTCGACCTCCAGCGGAATGACCTCCACCTGGGACCCGCACGCCCGCTGGGCCGCCTTCAGCTGGTCCGGGCGGGCCATCATCACGACCGCCTCGTACTCGCCGACGGCCCGCGCGATCCGGGCGATGTCCTCGCGTACGTAGCGCAGGTCGTCCTCCCAGACCGCCTCCAGGGCCGGCCAGGACATGAAGGTACGGGTGTGGCTCTCCCACTCGGCGCCCAGCCGGCGCTCCCCGCCCGACCCGGAGTCCGTGCCCGTGCTGCCGGCGGCGGTACCGGCCAGGCCGGGGTCGGCGGGGCCGCAGGCCGAGACGCCGAGGACGAGCGCGCTGATGCCGGCGAAGGAGCGGAGGGCGGAACGACGGGAAGGGAGGAAGGTCACGGTGGACTCCGATCGTGGACTGACGGGACGGAGGGCGTCCGGCCGAGGTGGGGGGCACGGGGGAGTGGGGGCGCGAGAGCGCCGGGCGAGTCCTGCTTCAAGAGTGCGTGACGCGAACCCCGAGCGCCGGTTGCCGCGACGGCGGGAACGGCCTCATGGTCCACACCATGGCACTGACTGGAATTTCAGTCAAACTGTGGGGGAGGTGTAGAGGCGTCTACGGGCTGGGTGGGCTGGGTGGGCTGGACGGGTTGGTTGGGCCGGACGGCGCGGGAGAGGTGCGCGATCTCCACCCCGATCGCCTCCCGCATCAGCGCGCGGGCGTGCCGCGGATGCAGGACCCCGCCGAGCCGGCGGGCGTCGAGCCCCTCGCGCAGCGCGGTCAGGCGCTCGGCCGAGGAGCTCAGCTCCGTCGGGCCCGCGGCCGGGCGCACGCGCGCGAGGAGGCCCGTGACCTCCCGGACCCGCGCCGCGCCGGCCTCGGCCAGCGCCGCCCGCAGCTCGGGCTCGAAGACCGCGCCGGCCCGCAGCTCGCTCCAGGCGGTGCTGTCGTCCGGCACCCCCGGGGTGTCCGGCACACCCGGGGTGTCAGGGAGCCCTCCCAGTAAGGCGAGCTCCAGGAGGACCCGCGGGTCGGCGGGGGCCGCGGCCCCGTTCTGCCCCGCCGTGTACTGTCTTGCCCGGTCGGTGAGGAACTCCAGGGTGCGTCTCAGGAGGCCGGACCGGTCCTTGAAGTGGTAGTAGACCAGCGCGGTCGACACCCCGGCCTCGGCCGCGAGCTCGTCGACCCGCAGTCCGCGGACTCCGCGCCGTGTCAGGGTGCGGGCTGCCGCCTCCAGGATGGCGGTTCTGCGATCCGTCGCCACGTGATCCCTTCCCGTGTTTCTGCCGACCATCGTCCCATATTGACTGAAACTTTAGTTAGGGGCACGATGCGGGGGCCTCACGACCCCTGCCGAAAGAGCCGCCGCATGTCCGCTCAGCCCCCCGGTGCACCACCCGCCCGCACGGCTCTGTCCCCCGACGACCCCCGCGAGATCGGCGGGTACCGCCTGCACGCCCGGCTGGGCGCGGGCGGCATGGGCGTCGTGTACCTGGCGTACACCCCCGGCGGCCGGCCCATCGCGCTGAAGGCCGTACGGGAGGAGTTCGCCGCGGACCCCGAGTTCCGTGAGCGCTTCGCCCAGGAGGTGTCCAGCGCCCGCCGGATCCACGGCCTGTTCACCGCCCAGGTGGTCGACTTCGGCATCGACGCCCGCACCCCGTGGCTCGCGACCGCGTACGTCCCCGGCCCCACCCTCCAGCAGGTCGTCCAGCGGCACGGCCCGCTGCCGGTCCGCACGGTCCTGCCGCTGGTGGCGGGCATCGCCGAGGCGCTCCAGGGCATCCACGGCGTGGGCGTCGTGCACCGGGACCTCAAGCCCGCCAACGTGCTGATCGCCGCCGACGGCCCGCGCGTGATCGACTTCGGGATCGCGAGGGCCGCCGACGCCGCCGCGCTCACCGGGACCGGGCTCCGGATCGGCACCGCCGCCTACATGGCACCCGAGCAGGCGCTCGGCCACCCGGTGACCCCCGCGACCGACGTGTTCGCGCTCGGCGCCCTCGCCGTCTACGTCGCCTGCGGCCGCACGCCCTTCGGGGACGGGCCGGAGGCCGCCGCGCTCTACCGCGTGGTCCACGAGGTGCCCGACCTCACCCCCGTACCGCCGGAGCTGCGGGACCTGCTCGGACGCTGCCTCGCCAAGGACCCGCGCGACCGGCCCACCACCGTGGAACTCATCGCGGCCGTCCAGTCCCACCCGGCCGTCGGCCCCCGGCCCGGATTCGCCGACGACTGGCTGCCCCACCGGGTCAGCGACGACGTGGAGGAGTACGGCGCGGGCCTGACGCCACCCCCCGTACCGACCCCGCCGCCGACGCCCGCGCCGACCCGGACCCCGACCCACGTACAGGCCACCGTCACCGCCGCCGCGGGCCTCCAGGGACAGGGGTACACGGACGGCGCCGGCACGGCGGGGACCGAACGGCCGGGCGCGCACCCCGCCGCCCGCACCCCGTCACCGCGCCGCGCGCCCCGCCGTGGCCGCCGCGCCCTGTTCACCGCCCTGGTGGCGGTCCTCGCGCTGCTCCTCGGCGGCGCCGCCGCCTTCTATTACCTCGACTATCCGCCGGAGAACGGGGCGGCGGGTGCCGGGAGCTCCGGGAAGCCGTCGGCCCGGCCGGGCGCCGGCACCGGGAGCGCCGCGCCGCGGCCTTCCGGCGCGGCCGGGTACCGGCCCGGATACCGGAACGCCGAGCTCACCTCGCCCGACACCGGCTACGAGTTCGACCTCCGGGCTGGAAAGGTCGTCCCCGAGGACACGGCCCCCTGGTACCTCGCCCGCACCGGCAGCGCCTTCGTCGTGTCCGAGGAGAGCGACGCCTTCGTCGCGGCCGGCGACGACCTGAGCGTCGCCGACTGCGTGCGCGGCATCGAGACGCAGCCGGTGGCGGCCCTGCCCTTCGCCGAACTCGCCGACGAGCGGCCCTTCTGCGTCCGGAGCGCCGACCAGAAGGACCTCGTGATCGTGCGCCTCCTGGAGGTGGCGTCCGACGGCGGTGCCGTCACCGTCTCGGTCGACCGCCACCACCGGGAGGGCTGAACCGCCAGGTAGGGTTCGGGCATGGCGACACGTCGTACTCAGATCCTGGAAGCGGCCGCGCGGGTGATCGCCCGGCGCGGGATCCGCGGGCTGCGGGTGGAGGAACTCGCGGCCGAGGCGGGCGTGTCCACGGCGCTGATCTACTACTACTTCAAGGACCGCGCCGGCATCCTGCGCCACACCCTGGAGTTCATCAACGACCGCGCCGAGCGCTACACCACCGACCGCGACCCCGACGCCCCGCCGCTGACCGCGCGCGAGGAGCTGGAGGAGACGCTGCTCCTGGAACTCCAGGACGTCGTCGAGGTACGGGAGAACAGTGCGGCCTGGGGCGAGTTGCGGGCGAGCGCCGTCTTCGACGAGCTGCTGCGCGAGGACCTCGCCCGGGCCACCCTGGTGTGGACCCAGGAGGTCGCCGCCCTGCTCGGCCAGGTCCAGCCGATGGCACCGGCCTCGGCGCTCGCCGCCTCGGGGGAGCGGCTCACCGCCCTGCTGGAAGGGCTGAGCATGCGCTGGCTCGGCGGCGGCATCCAGGTCGACCACGCCCGCACCCTGCTGCTCGGTGCCATCGAGGCGGAGCTGGCCGGACTCCGCTGAGCCCGCCGCACCACCTCTTCCCGGGCGCTTTCCCGTCCTTCCCGGGCTCATCCCTGTCCTTGCCGCGCCCTCCTCTGCACCCCTCCGGGCCGCTACCCGTCCCCCTCCGGGTCCCTTCCTGAAGGCATCCGCCCCGCAGTCCCACCCGGCTCGACCTGGTGGGACTGTGTCATGTCGGAAACCTTGACTGTCTTTTCAGTCAGTGCCAGAGTGAACACGCCGAGAACGGACCGCTCTCGCATCCGCCGGCTCCCGTGCCTTCCGGGCCCCCTCGGCCCTCGCCGCCCCCGCTCGCCTCCCCGGCCGTCACCCGGCCCCGGCGCCCGGCGGCGGCCCGCCGTACAGGCACTCGCCCACCTTCCGGAGAAGGAATGAACACCATGGTTTCGACCGGCGCACCCGTCGCGGAAGCGGGGCAGGGGTCGTCATGCCCCTGACTCCCACCGAGCGTGACCGGCTGCTGCTGTTCACCGCCGCCGAGCTGGCCCGCGCCCGCCACGCGCGCGGCCTGCGGCTGAACGTCCCCGAGGCGACCGCGCTCATCGCCGACACCGTCTGCGAGGCCGCCCGCGACGGGCTGCGCCTCGCGGAGGCCGTCGAGCGGGGCCGTACGGTCCTGCGCCCGGACGACGTGCTGCCCGGGGTCGTCGACATCGTCACCGAGGTCCAGGTCGAGGCCGTCTTCGACGACGGCACCCGGCTCGCCGCGATCGCCGAGCCCTTCGGGGCGCTAGAGCGCGACGACGCCGCCCCCGGGGCCGTCCTGCCCGCCGTGGAGAGCGTCGAGGGGCCCGAGCCCGTCACGACCCTCCCCGTCCGCAACACGGCGGCGGTGCCGGTGAGTGTGACCTCGCACTTCCATTTCTTCGAGGCGAATCCGCGGTTGGCGTTCGATCGTGGTGCGGCGTACGGGATGCGGTTGGCGATTCCGGCGGGTGCGTCGTTCCGTTTCGATCCGGGTGGTGAGGCGGAGGTGGGTCTGGTGCCGATCGGTGGTGCGCGGGTGGCGATCGGTTTCGCGGGTCTGGTCGACGGTCCGCTGGACGCTCCCGGGGCGAAGGAGGAGGCCCTGCGCAGGGCCGCCGCCTGCGGCTACCTCGGCGTACCGGCGGAGCAGCCCGTGTCCGCAGCAGACCCCGCGTCCGCCGCGGCGCCGGAAGGAACGAACCCGTGAGCAAGCCGACCAAGCACAGTGACCACTGCGCGCCGGGCGTCAGCCGGCACGTCGACCCGCACGACTACGCGGCCGTGCACGGACCCCGTGCCGGCGACCGGGTCCGTCTCGGCGACTCCGGCCTCGTCGTCCGGGTCGAGTCCGACTCCCAGAAGCCCGGCGACGAGTTCCTCGCCGGCTTCGGCAAGACCGCCCGCGACGGCATGCACCTCAAGGCCGCGGCGGCCAGCGCGACCTGCGACGTCGTCATCACCAACGTGCTGGTGATCGACGCCGTGCAGGGCATCCGGAAGACCTCGATCGGCATCCGCGAGGGGCGCATCCACGCGATCGGCCGGGCCGGCAACCCCGACACCGTCGACGGCGTCGACGTCGTCGTCGGCACGGGCACGACGATGATCCCGGGCGAGGGTCTGATCGCCACCGCCGGCGCCGTCGACACCCACGTGCACCTGCTGTCGCCGCGCATCATGGAGGCTTCGCTCGCGAGCGGCGTCACCACCATCATCGGCCAGGAGATAGGTCCGAGCTGGGGCGTGGGCGTCAACTCGGCGTGGGCGCTGCGCCACGCGTTCAACGCCTTCGACGCGTGGCCGGTGAACATCGGCTTCCTGGCCCGGGGTTCGTCCTCGGACCCGGCCCCGCTGGTCGAGGCGCTGGCCGAGGGCGGCGCGTCGGGCTTCAAGGTGCACGAGGACATGGGTGCCCACACCCGGGCCCTGGACACCGCGCTGCGGGTGGCCGAGGAGCACGACGTGCAAGTGGCGCTCCACAGCGACGGGTTGAACGAGTGCCTGTCGGTCGAGGACACCCTGCGAGTCCTGGAGGGGCGCACGATCCACGCCTTCCACATCGAGGGCTGCGGCGGCGGGCACGTCCCCAACGTCCTGAAGATGGCCGGCGTGCCGAACGTCATCGGCTCCTCCACCAACCCCACGCTCCCCTTCGGACGCGACGCCGTCGCCGAGCACTACGGCATGATCGTCTCCGTCCACGCGCTCAAGACGGACCTGCCGGGCGACGCGGCCATGGCGCGGGACCGGATCAGGGCCGGGACCATGGGTGCGGAGGACGTCCTGCACGACCTCGGTGCCATCGGCATCACCTCCTCCGACGCCCAGGGCATGGGCCGTGCCGGCGAGACGATCCGCCGCACCTTCGCCATGGCCGGCAAGATGAAGGGCGAACTGGGTCCGCTGGAGGGCGACGGCGCGCACGACGACAACGCGCGCGTGCTCCGCTACATGGCCAAGCTGACCATCAACCCGGCGATCGCCCACGGCCTCGCCCACGAGATCGGCTCCATCGAGGTCGGCAAGATGGCCGACATCGTGCTGTGGCGCCCGCCGTTCTTCGGCGCCAAGCCCCAGATGGTCATCAAGAACGGCTTTCCCGCCTACGGCGTCACCGGCGATCCGAACGCGGCCACGGACACCTGCGAGCCGCTCGTCCTCGGCCCGCTCTTCGGTGCCCACGGTGCCACCCCCGCCGACCTGTCGGTGGCCTTCGTCAGCCGGGCCGCCGCCGAGTCCGGGTCCTTCGGGCGCCCGTACGACGCGATGGCCACCCGCAGGCGCCGGGTCGCCGTGCGCGGCACCCGGGGCATCGGACCCGCGGACATGATCGGGAACAGCCGGGTCGGCGACGTGCAGGTCGACGGCGCCACCGGCCTCGTCACGCTCGACGGACAGCCGCTGCGGTCAGAACCGGCCGAAGAGGTCTCGCTCAGCCGCCTCTACTTCCTCTGAGCCCCGACCGGCCCCGCCCAGCCAGCCAGCCCGCCCGACCAGCCCACCCGGGCCCCCAGGCCCTGATCAGGGCCGCGATCTCGCATGACTCGCCTCTTGACTGAATTTTCAGTCGAGAGGAAGATTCCACCCACCGAAGAGAGAGCTTCCGATGAGCACCTTCCGCATGCCCGCCGAGTGGTCCGAGCACGAGGGCTGTCTGATGGCCTGGCCCACCCGCCCCGACCTCTGGGGCAGCGTGCTGAACGACGTCAAGGAGGAGTACGCGAACGTCGCCCGGGCCATCGCCGAGTTCGAGCCGGTGACGATGGTCGCCCCGCCCGGCCACGGCGAGGACGCCCGCACCTGGTGCGGTCCGGAGATCACCGTCGTGGAGCTCCCGCTGGACGACTCCTGGTTCCGCGACTCCGCCCCGCTGTTCGTCCTCGACGGCGAGGGCCGCCGCGCCGGCCTCGACTTCCGCTTCAACGCCTGGGGCCGCAAGCACCACCCGTACGACTCCGACGACCGGATCAGCTCCCTGCTCCTCGACCACCTCGGGGTGGAGCGGATCGGCTCCGACATGATCCTCGAAGGCGGCGCGATCACCGTCGACGGCGAGGGCACCCTGATCACGACCGAGCAGTGCCTTCTGCATCCCAACCGGAATCCCGGCATGAACCGGGACGAGATCGAGGCCGAGCTGAAATCCCGGCTGGGCGTCCTTAAGGTTGTCTGGCTTCCGTACGGTGGTCTGCTCGACACCGAGACCGACGGCCACGTCGACGGGGTGTGCGCCTTCGCCGCCCCCGGCAAGGTCGTCGTCTCCCTCCCCGAGGACCCCGCGCACCCCGACTACGCCCGGATGCGGGCCAACCGCGCGGTACTGGAGGCCACCACCGACGCACAGGGCCGGCGCCTGGAGATCGTCGACGTGCCGCAGGCCGCGTTCGTCGACGTCGCCGACGGCGAGGTCGAGGTGTCGTACCTGAACTACTACGTCGCCAACGGCGGTGTCGTCGTGCCCGTGGCCGGTCTGCCCCAGGACGACGCGGCCCTCACGGTGATCGCCGCGGCCCACCCCGGCCGCAAGGTGGTCGGCGTGCGGGCGCTCGCGATCGCGTTCGGCGGCGGGGGAGTGCACTGCATCACGCAGCAGATCCCCGTCGCGCGCCCCCTGCCGTAACCGGACCGGCCCCGACCGCTCCTGCCGGACCGTCCCCCCGGTCCGGCAGCCTCCCCCATCGCGTACGCACACACCGTACGGAAAGAGAGCGCGACGATGATCACACCCGTACTCCGCACCAGCAGACGCGCCGGCGCGCTGCGCGGCCGCAGGTCCGGCCGCCCGCTCGCCGCCGCGGCCGCCCTCCTGACGTCCGCGGCCCTGCTCGCCGCCTGCGCGGGGCCGCCGAAGGGCGGGGACGACGCCGGCGACGTGTCCCTGTCGAAGACCACGCCCGCCGCCAAGGGCGAGCTCGACTCCTTCACCTGGGCCGTCTACGCCGAGCCGCCCACGCTCGACTACACGGTGGCGTTCGACTACCCGCAGAACACCATCCTGTCCAACGTGTGCGAGAGCCTGATGCGCTGGACCCCGGGCCTCACCCTCGAACCCGGCCTCGCCCGCAAGGCGTCCAACCCCGACCCCACCACCTGGGTCTACGACCTCCGCCCCGGGGTGCGGTTCCACAACGGCGGCACGATGACCGCCGACGACGTGGTGTACAGCCTCGGCCGGCAGACGGACCCCGACAACGCCGCCGCCTGGGCCCAGAACTTCCAGAACGTCGCCACCATCCGGAAGACCGGCCCGCTCCAGGTCACCGTCAAGCTCAAGAAGCCCGACTCCCAGTTCCCCCAGTACATGGCCACCGCCGCGGGCGTCGTCGCCTCCAAGGCCGGGGTCGAGAAGGCCGGCAAGGACTACGGCACCTCCGGCGGCCTCGCCTGCACCGGCCCGTTCGAGCTGGGCACCTGGAACAAGGGCCAGTCCGTCGAGCTCGACCGCTTCGACGGCTACTGGGGCCGCAAGGCCAAGTCCGGCAAGGTCGTCTTCCGCTTCATGACCGACCCCTCCGCCCGGACCAACGCCCTGCTCAGCGGCGAGGCCGACGGCGGCTACCTCATCCCGACCGAGAGCTACGGCCGGCTCAAGGGCAGCGGCGTCGGCACCCTCTACTTCGGCGAGGGCCTGAGCACGGTCAACGTCAACATCACCAACATGAAGGGCCCGCTCGGCGACGTCCGCGTCCGCCGCGCGCTCTCCCTCGCGCTCGACCGCTCCGGCTTCGTCAAGGCCGGCCTCGGCGGCGCGGGCACCGTCACCCACTCGCTCACCACCCGCGCCGCCTGGGCCGCGGCCTCGCCGGAGACCCGGAAGGCGGCCCTCGACGGCCTGCCGTCCGCGGCACCCGACCTCGCGAAGGCCAAGGCACTCGTCAAGGAGGCCGGTGCCACCGGCAAGACCCTCACCGTCGCCACCAGCTCGATCGGCCAGGACGTCTCGCTGCTCGCCACCGCCGTCCAGTCCGCCGGCGCGCAGATCGGTCTCGACATCCGGCTCAAGACCATCGCCCCGAACGCGTTCACGGCGCTCTTCACCGACCCCAAGGCGCGCGAGGGCATCGACATGTTCCCGCTCACCTACTACGACTCGATCACCGACCCGCTGGACCTGCTCACCGGCTTCAAGACCGGCGCGTACCTGAACTTCGCGGGCTACAGCGACAAGAAGTACGACGCGGGCGTCGACCGGGCGACCGCCGAGTACGACCCCGACAAGCGCCTGATGATCGAGGCCGATCTCCAGAAGCAGGCCGCCGAGCAGCTGCTGTGGATCCCGGTGGCCGAGTGGCCCACCGCCGTCTTCCTCAACAAGAGGATCACCGGCGCGCCCACCACCATCGCGTACATGTACTACCCGTGGGCCGCCGATGTGGGGGCCGCGCGGTGAGCTTCACGAGATTCGCCGCCCGGCGGCTCGCCGAGATGGCCGCGACCCTGCTGTGCGCGTCGTTCGTCGTCTTCGGCGCGATGTACCTGGCCCCGGGCAGCCCCGCGAGCTTCCTGCTCTCGGGCCGCTCGGCCTCGCCCGAGGCGCTCGCCACGATCAACGCCCAGTACCACCTGGACGACCCGTTCCTGGTCCGGTACCTCCGGTGGCTCGGCGACATGCTCCAGGGCGACTTCGGACGCTCCATCACCTACCGCACCGACGTCTCGCGCCTGCTGGCCGACCGGCTGCCCACCACCCTGCTCCTCGTCCTGATGGCGCTGGTCGTCGTCGTGGCCGTCGGCCTGGTGCTCGGCCGGGTGGCCGCCGTGCGCGGCGGCGCCACCGACTCCGCCGTCCTCGTCACCACCACCTTCGCCGTCGGCACCCCGTCGTTCGTCGCGGCGGTCCTGCTCCAGGCGCTGTTCGCCGTGAAGCTGGGCTGGTTCCCCAGCGGCGGCGCCGGAGAGGGCTTCCTCGACCAGGTGTGGCACCTGGTCCTGCCGGCGGTCGCGCTCGCCCTCTACCTGATCGGCATGCTCGCCCGGGTCACCCGCACGGCGATGCTCGAAGCCCTCGACAGCGAGCACGTCACCGTGGCCCGCAGCCGGGGCGTGCCCGAGCGCCAGGTCATCCGCCGCCATGTGTTCCGCAACTCCCTGGGCACGGTCCTGACCACCGGCGGCCTGATCGTCTCGACCCTGCTGGTCTGCACGATCCTCGTCGAGACCGCGTTCAGCATCGGCGGCATCGGCCAGCTCCTGGAACTGTCGACCTCCACCAAGGACTTCCCGACCGTCCAGGCCATCTCCCTGATCATCGTCGCCCTGTTCATGATCGTGAATCTCGTCGTCGACCTCCTGCTCCCGCTGGTCGACCCGCGGATCACCCTCGGATCGAAGGGGTCCGCCGCATGACCGCCGTCCTCAGCCGCCGGCCCGGCCTCGCCCGGATCCGTACGGCCCGCTCACCGCTGCACCTGTGCTGTCTGGGCTTCGTCCTGCTGGTCGTCGCCGCCGCGCTGCTCGCCCCGCTCGTCGTGCCGTACGACCCGAACGCCGTCGACCTCGGCAACGCGCTCGCCGGACCCTCGCCCGAGCACCTGCTCGGCGTGGACGCGGCGGGCCGCGACACCCTCTCCCGGCTGCTCCTCGGGGCCCGCACCTCGCTGCTCGGCCCGCTCGGGGTGGTCCTCTTCTCCACCGTCGCCGGCGTCGTCGTCGGCATGGCGGCGGCCTGGCGGGGCGGCTGGCTCGACTCGCTCCTCTCCCGCAGCACCGAGCTGGTCTTCGCCTTCCCCGGCATGCTGCTGGCGATCCTCATCATCTCGATGTACGGCGAGGGGCTGACGGCCCCGGTCCTCGCCCTCGCCATCGCCTACCTGCCCTACGTCAGCCGCCTGACCCGCTCCCTGGTCCTCGCCGAACGGGCCCGCCCGTACGTCAGCGCCTACCAGGTCCAGGGCCACTCGGCGCTCCAGATCTGCCTGCGCCACGTCCTGCCCAACATCGCCCCGGTCGTGCTCGCCCAGTCCACCATCAACTTCGGCTACGCCCTCATGGACCTCGCCGGCCTCTCCTTCCTCGGACTCGGCGTCCCGGCGCTCACCCCCGACTGGGGCCGCATGGTCTTCGACGGCCAGACCGCCGTCCAGCACGGCTACCCGCTGTCCGCGATCCTGCCCTGCGCGTTCATCGTGCTGACGGTCGTCGCGTTCAACGTGGCCGGAGAGCGCTGGGCCGACCGCGTCGCCAGGAGAGACCGATGAACACGACCGACCGGCCGGCGCTCGACGTCCGAGGGCTCCGGATCACCCTCCCCGGCACCGCCCGCCCCGTCCTCGACGGGGTCGACCTCACCGTCGCGGCCGGCGAGACCGTCGCGCTCGTCGGCGAGTCCGGCTCCGGCAAGAGCCTCACCTCGCGCAGCGCCCTGTGCCTGCTGCCGCCCGGCGCTGTCACCGAGGGCTCCGTCCTCGTCGACGGCGAGGACGTCCTCACCCTGGACGCCGACCGGCTGCGCGCGCTGCGCACCGGCACCGTCGCCATGGTCTTCCAGGACCCGCGCGCCGCCATCAACCCGCTCCGGCGCATCGGCGACTTCCTCACCGAGAGCGTCTGCCTGACCAGGACGATGACGGCCGCCCAGGCCCGGGCCCGCGCCGTGGAACTCCTGGAGGCGGTCGGCCTGGACGCCACCGCCCTGGCCAAGTACCCCAGCCAGGTGTCCGGCGGCATGCTCCAGCGCGTCATGATCGCCGCGGCCCTCATGGGCGATCCGACGCTGCTGCTCGCCGACGAGCCCACCACCGCCCTGGACGTCACCACCCAGGCGGAGGTCATCGCGCTCCTCGGGCGGCTGCGCGAACGCTTCGGCACCGGGCTGCTGTTCGTCACCCACGACCTCGACCTCGCAGCCGCCATCAGCGACCGCGTGTACGTGATGTACGCGGGGCGGATCGCCGAGAGCGGGCCCGCGCGGGAGATCTTCGCGCACCCCCGCCACCCCTACACGGCCGCCCTGCTGGCCTCCACCCCCCGGATGGAGGGCCCCGCGGGCAGGCTCGCCGCCATCGACGGGCAGCCCCCCGACCTGCGGGCGGAACTGCCGGGCTGCGCCTTCGCCGCCCGCTGCGTGCTGGCCACCGAGGTGTGCGACCTGCGGGCGCCCGCGCCGATCTCCGCCCCCGGACGGCCGGACCACCAGGCCGCCTGCCACCACAGCGACCGGCTCGAAGGGAGCGCCGTCGATGTCTGAGAACGCCGAGCGGGTCGAGGACCGCGAGACGCCCCCACGCGCCGAGGAGTCCGCCGCACCCGGCGCGCCCGGCGCGCACGCCGAGCCGGTGCTGGTCGTCAAGGGACTGCGCCGCACCTACGGGCCCGTGAAGGCCGTCGACGACGTGTCGTTCACGCTGCCGCCGGGCGGATCGCTGGGCATCGTGGGCGAGTCGGGCTCCGGGAAGACCACCACCGCGCGGATCGTCGTCGGCCTGGAGCGGGCGGACGAGGGCGAGGTCCACGTCCTCGGCCGGTCCCGCACCGAACGGGGCCGCGGCCGGGCCCAGCGCCTCGCCCGGGCCCGCGAGGTCCAGATGGTCTTCCAGGACCCCTACTTGTCGCTCGACCCCCGGACCAGCGTCGAGGCGGCCCTCCGCGAGACGCTCAGGCTGCACTTCCCGGACCGGGACCACGCCCGGCGGGTGCGGGAACTGCTCGACCAGGTCGGACTGGGCACGCGGGCGGCCGACGCGCTGCCGCGTCAGCTCTCCGGCGGACAGCGGCAGCGGGTGGCCATCGCGCGGGCGCTGGCCGTGGAACCGGCCGTGCTGGTGCTGGACGAGGCGGTCGCGGCGCTGGACGTGTCCGTGCAGGCACAGATCCTCAACCTGCTCGCGGACATCCGGGAGGAGACCTCCATCGGCTATCTCTTCATCACCCACGACCTCGGCGTGGTCCGCTGCGTCACCGACGAGGTCATCGTGATGCGGCACGGCGCGGTCGTCGAGGCCGGCCGTACCGGCGAGGTACTCGCCGACCCGCAACACCCCTACACCCGGCTCCTGTTGGAGTCGGTGCCCCGGCCGGGCTGGGACCCGGAGCGGATCGCGGCCGCCCGTCGGGCGCTGTAACGGCGCCGGGCGGTTGGCCCGGGACGGGCGCCGGGAGGTCGGCTAGGGACGGGCGCTGGGAGGCCGGCTCGGGAGGGGCGCCGGGAGGGGCGCCGGGAGGCCGGCCCGGGACGGGCGCCGCGCGGCCGGTTCAGACCCCGGCCGCGAGGGTGTGGACCAGCGTCCGCAGCACCGCCCCGCCGTCGACCTCGGCGTCCAGGGACTCCACCGCAGCCAGCCCGTCGACGGCCGCGGCGACCGCCTCGCCCAGCGGCCGGGGGTCGACGCCGCCGCCGCGCTCGTCGGCCAGCACCTGGAACAGCGCGACGAAACAGGCGCGCCAGCGCCGGTACTCCGCCTCCAGGGACGCCCGTACCCGCTCGTCGTTGAGGGCGTGCCAGTGCAGCGCGGAGTGGAGGTGGGCGAGGTCCGCGCCCTCGGGGCCGTCGAGCAGGCCGAGGACCCGTTCGGCGCGCTCGGCGAAGGTGCCGGGGGCGGCGACGGCCTCCTCCAGCGGCAGGATCCACTCGGGGCGGATGTCCTCGACGACGGCCAGCACGAGGTCGGTGCGGTCCTGGAAGTGGTAGTGGCACATCCCGTGCGAGACCCCGCACAGCGCGGCCACGTTGCGGGTGGTGAACCGCTCGCTCATCTCGCCGGCCAGCAGGGTGCGGGCCGCCGCGATCAGGCGCGCGCGGGTCTGTTCGCCCTTGGCCGAGGCCCGCGGGCGCGGTGTCGCGACCCTCGGGGGCGGGGGAGCGGTGACGTTCCGGGAGTCCTTCGCGGATGCGGCCATGGCCTCACTCTAGTCAGCCCCACCGGCCGCCACCTGCGGCTTCCGCGGCTTGCCCCGGGGGTACGCGGCCGGCCGGCCGGCGTGCGCCCCGGTCCGTGCGCCGGCCTGCCGGCCGACGTGGCCGAACTGCACCGTCCGAAAATATTGACCGAGCGCTCGGTCAGTTCTACGTTCTCGAAGCAACCGCGGGCGTTCCGCGGTGAGTTGACAGCAGGAGGCAGCAGTGAACGATCACGCCGAGAGCGGCCCGCGCGACGGCGGCGGGCTGGGCAGGCGCCGGTTCCTGAAGGCCGCGGGACTCGCGGCCGTCGGGACCGCGCTGATGGGGACCGAGGCCCACGCCGGGGTCAGGTCGCTGGTCAACGGCACCGCCGCGGCGGGCACCTTCGCCGTCCCGATCGAGGACGTCCGGCACACCCGCACCTGGATGGCCTTCCCGGACTCCACCTCGATCTGGGGCAGCAAGCTGAGCGGGGTCCAGAACGACATCGCCCTGATCGCCCGGACCATCGCGAAGTACGAGCCGGTCATCGTGTGCGCCAACTCGGGCAGCGCCGCCAAGGCCCGCTCGCTGTGCGGCTCCACGGTCACCGTCATCAGCACCATCCCCGTCGACGACTGCTGGATGCGCGACTCCGGCCCGGTCTTCCGCACCGACGGGGCCGGCGGCCTCGACGCGGTCGGCCTTAACTTCAACGGGTGGGGCAACAAGCAGACCCACGCCAAGGACGCGCTCGTCGCCGGGCGGATCGCCGCCTACGTCGGCGTCCCGTTCACCTCCGCCGACCTGGTCGGAGAGGGCGGCGCCATCGAGCAGGACGGCGCCGGCACGCTCATGGCCACCCGCAGCAGCCTCGTGAACACCAACCGCAACCCCGGCATGACGGAGCGCCAGATCGAGGCGGCGATGTGCGCCGCCTACGGCGCCTCCAAGGTCATCTGGTTCGACGGCGTCCGCAACCAGGACATCACCGACGACCACGTCGACGCCACCTCGCGCTTCCTCGCCCCCGGCAAGGCGCTGGTGCAGATGCCGCTGTCCACCGACACCGACGCCTACGCCAAGGACGCCCGCCAGCAGTACCAGGTGCTGTCGGCGGCCACCACGGCCACCGGCGCCGCCATGACCGCGAGCAAGCTCCAGGGCCCCGACTACTACAAGATCCGCTCCACCAACCGGGACTTCCTCGCCTCCTACGCCAACTACTACCTGTGCAACGGGGCCGTCATCTCCGGCCAGTTCGGTGACACCGCCGCCGACACCGCCGCCCGGGCCACCCTCGCCCGGCTCTACCCCGACCGCGTGATCGAGCAGCTCAACATCGACCGCCTCGGCACCGGCGGCGGCGGCATCCACTGCGTCACCCAGCAGCAGCCCGTCCGCTGACGCACCGGCGTGCGCGGCCGCGCACGCCGCCGGCCGCCGGACGTCCGGCCGGGGCGGGAGACCACCGCCCGCCCCGGCCGGACCCCGCCCCCCGTCCCGTACCGCAGAGGAAAGGCGCACCCAGGTGCTCGACAGATCAAGGAACCACGGCGGGGGCGGGCTCAGGTCCGGCAGCCTCGGCACCCTCGACTCCGTGGTGATGGCGGTCGCGGGGTGCGGACCCGCGTACACCGTCGTGGCCCTGATCCCCGCCCTCGTCGCGGCGGTCGGCCTCGCCGCCCCCGCCGCGCTGCTCTACGGCGCCGTCCCGATGGTCGGCATCGCCCTCGCCTTCCGCCACCTGGGACGGCTCGACGTCAACTCCGGCGCCACCTACTCCTGGGCCGCCCGCGCCCTCCACCCCGTCCTCGGCTTCCTCGGCGGCTGGGCCGTGGTCGCCGCCACCACCCTCTTCGTCATCGCCTCGACCACCCCCACCGGCGCGGCCACCCTGTCCCTCCTCGACGCGCGCCCGGCCGGCGACGACGTCCTCGCCACGGGCGTCGGCCTCGGCCTGTTCCTGCTGACGGCCGCCCTCGTCGCCTCCGGCGTGCGGATCGCCGCCGGGGTGCGCGCCCTGGCCGTCGCGACCCAGCTGGCCGTGCTCCTCGTCGTGGCCGGAGCGGCGCTCACCCGGGACACCCACGCCGCGGCGTTCTCGCTCTCCTGGTTCGGCTTCGGGCACTTCGACGCGACCCACTCGTTCACCGCGGGCGCGCTCATCGTCGGCGGCCTGTACTGGGGCTGGGACGTGACGGCCAACCTCAGCGAGGAGACCCGCGGCGGCCGGGGCGGCTCCGGACTCGGCGGGCTGATCGGCCTCCTGGCCGTCGCCGCCACCCTGATCACCCTCACCCTCAGCGCGAACGTGCTCCTCGGCCCCGAGGCCACCACCGCCGCCGACGGGGACTTCCTGCACCGGCTCGGCGAGGCCGCCTGGCCCGGCACGGGCGGCGACCTGCTCGCCCTCGCCGTACCGCTCTCCATGGTCGCGACCCTGGAGACCACGCTCCTCCAGGCCACCCGCACCCTGTTCGCCATGGGCCGCGACCGCACCGTCCCCGCGTTCCTCGGCCGCGTCCACCCCCGGCGCGGGACCCCCGTGGCCTCCACCCTGTTCGTCACCGGGATCACCGTGACGGCGCTGGCGGCCGTCGTGCTCGCCGGCCGCGGCGTCGACATCCTCGACGACGCCCTGATGGGCATCGGCCTGCTGATCGCCTTCTACTACGCGCTGGCCGGCCTGACCGTCGCCGTGGCCTGCCGCCGCCTGCTCCTCGACTCCCCGGGCCGCCTCGTCCTGCTGGGGCTGTGGCCGCTTCTCGGCGCGGCCTTCAACCTCTGGATCCTGTACGGGTCGGTCCGCACCCTCACCGGCACCCAGCTCGGCATCGGCCTCGGCGCGCTGGCCCTCGGCCTCGTCCCGCTGGGCGCGGCCTGGTTCCAGGGCGGGCGGTCCTACTTCCGCCCCCGGCCGCTCGTCCCGTACGAGCAGGGCGCCGCCGAGGACCGCCTCACGGACGCCCTCCCGGTGCCCGGACCGGCCGACGGCCGACGCGGCGGAGTCCTCTCCGACTTCTGACCGCGCCCCGGACGTCCCGGGACCTCCGACCCCACCGTTCGAACCCGCACGAGGGAGCACCGACATGTCCGCATGGCTGCGCCGCCGGGACGGATCGGCACCCGTCTACGATCCCGCGTTCGGCGACACCGAACTCGCCGAGGGCCGCGACGACATGCTCCTGGGCCGCTGGGAAGGAGCCCGCGACCTGCTCGCGCGGACCCCCGGCGACTGGGACCGGCGGGCGCACCGCATCCGGCTGCTCGCCGACGCCGCGGCGGGCCGCCGCACGGTCGACCTGTGGCAGGCGTCCGAGCCGGGGCATCCCGACGCCGCCGTGCTCCGCGCGGAGACCGAGGTGATGCGGATGTTCGCCGCCGCCCGCACCGGACGCGCCCCCGACGCCGAAGCCCTCCGCAAGGCGGCCCGGTTCTGCCACCGGGCGGCCGAACTCGCCCCCGCCGACCCGCACCCGTGGGTCTCGCTGCTCGCCCTGGGCCGGCTCCACCCGGACGGCCACGCCCCGATGTCCGCCTGGTGGCAGGAGCTCCTCGCCCGCGACCCGTACCACCGCGAGGGGCACCACCAGGTGCTGCGGCACCTCTCCGCCCGCTGGCACGGCTCGTACGGCGCGGCGCTCAACTTCGCCTGGGACGCGGCGGGCTGCGCCCCGCAGGGCTCACCGCTCGCGATCCTCGCCCAGGTGGCGCGGGCCGAGCACTACCGCCACCGGGTCCGTACGGAGGGCAGGGCGGCGCTCGGCCTCGCGCACCACTGGAGCGACGAGCGGGCCCGCGGGGACCTGCGGCACGCCCTCGACGCGTGGATCGCGCACCGCCGCCCGCACGCGCAGGACGTCGCCGACCTCAACCACCTGGCCCACGGCCTGGTCAAGGCCGGCCTGACCGACCGCGCGGGCGAGATCTTCCGACTCCTCGGCAACCACGCCACCGAGGTCCCGTGGGACTGCTCCGGCGACCCGGAACAGCTCTTCACCCGCTGGCGCGACGCCACGGGAGCGGGCTGAACGAGGGACGGGGGTCCCACCCCGTGCCGTCGGGCCGTGGGTGGGACCCCTGTGCCGTCGGGCCTGGGTGGGACCCCGTGCCGTTGGGCCGCGGGCACGGGAGTGGGGCCCCGTCCCGTCAGGCCGACCGCAGGGCGTCCGTCGGCGACGAGCCCGCCGCGCGCAGGGCCGGGTAGATGCCGGCGAGGGCCGCGACCACGACGGAGACCACCGGGCCCGCGACCACCATCGTCAGCGGGACCGCCGCGGGCCAGCCCTGCGCGAGGGCGTAGCCGTACACGGTGAGGGCGCCCATCGCGAGGCCGCCGACCCCTCCGACGAAGCCCATCAGGACGGCCTCCAGGAGGAACTGGGTGGCGATCTGACCGCCCCGCGCGCCGAGCGCGCGGCGCAGCCCGATCTCGCCGCGCCGCTCCATCACGCCCACCACCATGGTGTTGGCGATGCCCACGCCGCCCACCAGGAGGGCGACCGCCGCGAGCGAGAGCACCAGACCGGTGAGCGCGTCCTTCGTCTCGCCGCGTGCCGCGAGCAGGTCGGAGGGACGGCTGACGGCCACCCCGCTCGGGTTGGCGGGGTTGGCGGTCGCGCCGGCCACGGCCTGCACGTCGGGGACGCGCTCCGGGTAGGTCCGCAGGTAGACCGTGGCGGCCGTGCCGTCCGCGCCCAGCTGGGCGGTCGCCTGCGGCCAGCCGACGAGCGCGGCGGTGCCCAGTTCGGGCGCGAGCTCGTTCGGCGCCAGGATCCCGGCCACGACGTACGACTGGCCGCCGAGCCACACCCGTTCGCCGGGTGCGGTGACGCCGAGCCGCTCGGCGGCCTGGTCGCCGAGGACGGTCACCGGGAGCCGCTCGCTCGCCCGGTCCAGCCACCTGCCGCTGCGCAATTTCGCGTGCAGGACGTCCAGGAGGTCGAGCCGGGCCGCCAGCACGCTGAGGCCGCCGGTCTGCTGCTTCGGCACGAGGTCGTTGCGGTACACCTCGGCCTTGGTCGCCCCGGTCGCGGTGACCCGCTGCACGGGGGCGATGTCGGCGAGCATCTTCTCCGCCGTGGCCGGCAGCGGCACCGGCTGCTGGGAGGCGTCCTTGCCGGGCCCCACGGTGATCAGGTTGGAGCCGAGCTGGTCCAGCCGGGCCAGCAGGTGCTCCTGGTTCGACAGGGAGATCCCGGTCACCGCGATGACCGCGGCGATGCCCAGCGCGATGCCGAGCGCGGACAGCGCGGAGCGGGTCCTGCGGGTGCGCGGTCCGATCATGCCCAGCCGCAGCAGGTCCGTCGGACGCAGCCGGGTGCGGCGTGGTGCGGTCGTCACAGGGCAGCTCCTACGGGGTGGGGGCCGCGTTCGTCGAAGTCGACGCGGCCGTCGTGGATGCCGATGCGCCGGGGGAAGGAGGCGGCGAGCTCGCGGTCGTGGGTGATGACGACGACCGTGGTGCCCTTCCCGTTCAGCGCCCGCAGCAGGTCGACGACGGCCGCCCCGGAGACGCTGTCCAGGGCGCCCGTGGGCTCGTCGGCGAGGAGCAGGGCCGGGCGGCCGACCAGCGCGCGGGCGATGGCCACGCGCTGCTTCTCCCCGCCGGACAGCTGGTCCGGACGGTGGTCGAGCCGGTGCCCGAGCCCCACCTCGCGCAGGGCCTCCACGGCGGCGGCCCGGCGCCGCGCGGCGGGCACCCCGCTGTAGAGCAGCCCGGTGGCGACGTTCTCGACCGTGCTGAGGCCCGCCAGCAGGAAGAACTGCTGGAAGACGAAGCCGATCCGGTGGGCGCGCAGCGCCGCCAGTTCGGGGTCGGACAGGCCGTCCAGGTCGCGCCCTTCGAAGCGCAGCCGCCCGGCGGTGGGCCGGTCGAGCGAGCCGAGCAGGGCGAGGAGCGTCGACTTGCCGGAGCCCGAGGGCCCGACGACGGCGAGGAGTTCGCCCGCCTCGACCGTCAGGTCGATGCCGTGCAGGATCCGCAGCGGGGGCGAGCCCGGGTACTCCTTCACCACGCCGGTGAGCTCCAGTACGGGTGCCGCCGCCGGGGACTGTCGGGGCGTCACTTCGGGACCACCACCCGGTCGCCCGCGCGGACCTCGCCGCTGATCTGCGCCCGCGCGTCGGCGACCAGACCCAGCTGGACCTTGACCAGCCGGGACCCGGCGCCCTCCTCGATCCGCACGCCGTACCCGCCGACGTCGAGGGCGAGGAGCGCGGTGACCGGGACGATCAGCGCGTCCTGCGCGGTGTCGCCGACGATCGTGACGGTCACGGAGGAGGGACCGGCCTGACGGGCCTCCCGCTGCCCGTCCAGGGTGATGGTGACCTTGGTCTTCTCCGCGCCGCCGCCCTGGTCCCCGTCGCCCCCGCCGTCGGCGCCGCCGCGGATGAGGGAGCGGATCCGCCCCTGGACGGTGCCGCCGTCGGACAGCTTCACCGTGACGCGCCCGTTCGGCTTGAACCGGGAGAGCTGGTTCTCGGCGGGCTGCACGAGGGCGACGAGGGCCGTGTCGGTGACCGTCATGACGGACGTCGAGCCGACGGCCGAGCCCAGCTGGGCGCCGACCCGCTCCACCCGCACGGCGGAGTGCGGCAGCATGACGACGCCGCCGCGGGCGACCGTCCCGGTCTGCCGCTCGCCGTGCGCCTTCTGCCAGCGCTTCACCGCCGTCTCCGTGGCCTTGGTGAACTTCCCGTCCACGCTCAGGCCGAGCCCGTCCGCGTGGCCCAGCCGCACCAGATTGCGCTCCAGCTGCTCCACGTCGGGGCCGTCGGGTATCCCGGGGCCGAGGTCACGCCACAGGGGACGCTTCCCGGTCATCAGGATCACCGGACGCCCGTCGACCTCGTACAGCTTCCCGCCGGCCTTGACGACGGAGCCGACCGCGGGCAGGCCCGTGAGCGTGCCCTGGCCGGCGGGGACGACGGGCGTGGGCGCGTCGTACGCCAGCGCGCCGCCGACCTGGATGCCGCTGGACAGCGAGCCCTTCTCCACGACCACGGTGCCGTGGCCGAGGGACGGCTGCGCGGAGGCGGTGCCGGGGCCCTCCCAGGGGCGCGTCACGGCGAGCGCGCCCGAGCCGCCGATCACCGCGATCAGGGCGAGCGGGATCACGATCCGGCGCCGCCCGCGCCGGGGCCGCCCGTGCGCGCGGTCGGCGGGAGCGGAGGCGCCGGTGTTCTCGTCGGTGTTCTCCAGCGTGCCGCTCATGGTCACTGCCCGATCCGGTAGCCGGGCATCGGCAGCTTGGAGCAGGCCGGCTGGATGGCGTCCCACTTGGCGGCGTCGAACACGTTCGTCGGGATGACGAGGATGCCCTTCTCGTCGGGGTCGGGCAGGTCCGGGTAGCCGTTCTTCCGCGCGCACGCGACGTACGCGCGACCCATCTCCGCGAACTTCGCGTCGTTCTTGGACTTGACCTGGTGGATGCCGGGGACCTTCGCGTCGCACACCTTGGCGGCGTTCTCGTAGCCCTCGGGGGAGCTGCCGTCGGTACCGGCGGCCGGGATGGCGATGTTGCCCTCCTTGTCCTGCTGGACGCCGCTCTGCCCCTGCGCGTGCATGCAGTCCACCCAGGCCTTGCGCACCGCGTCGTCGTTCTGCCCGCCGCTCTTCTGCGCGCCGCCGTCGCCGGCGACCCGGGGGGCCGCGTCCTCGGCCGAGCAGCCGCTCGCCATCAGCACGGCCGCCACGGCGGCCGCCGCCAGTACCACTCGTCGTGTTCCGCTTCGCATCTCGCATCTCCCTGCCGGCTGTCGTCACTGACGTCGGTCAGTTCTACGGAGGGTCCGGTGAGCCACCCGTGAGCGTGCGCCTAACGTGCGGCTAACCCCGGCCGGGGCATCCTTGGCGGGCAGGAGCCGTGGCGAGCACGGCGCGGGACGCGGCCGAGCGGAGCGGGTGGGACAGGATGCGGGTGCTCATCGTCGAGGACGAGGCGGAACTGGCGGCGATGCTCGCCGACGGCCTGCGCGGCGAGGGCATGGTCTGCGACGTCGCCCACGACGGCGCCCGCGCCCTCGAACTCACGGCCGCCACCACGTACGACGTCCTCGTGCTGGACCGGGACCTGCCCCGGCTGAGCGGGGACGCCGTCTGCCGGGCGCTGAACACCGCCGGCTACCCGGCCAGGATCCTCATGCTGACCGCCGCCGGCGCCCTGTCCGACCTCGTGGACGGCCTCGGCCAGGGCGCCGACGACTACATGACCAAGCCGTTCTCCTACCTGGAGCTGGTCGCCCGGCTGCGCGCGCTGGCCCGCCGCACCGCCGGGGGCGGCCTGCCCACGGTGCTGAGCCGGCGCGGCCTCAGCCTGGACACCGCCCGCCGGGTCGCCGAACGCGACGGCAGGCCGCTCAGGCTGACCCCCAGGGAGCTCGGCGTCCTGGAGATGCTGCTCGCCGCCGACGGGGCCCCCGTCACCACCGAGGAGCTGCGGGACAGCCTGTGGGACGCGGCGCTCGACCCGGCCACCACCGCCGTGCGGGTCACCGTCCACTCGCTGCGCCGCAAGCTGGGCGAACCGGCCCTGATCACCCACGACCCCGGATTCGGGTACCGGCTGTGAACCGGGCCCGGACCGGCCGCCGGACCCCGCGCCCGCGGCTGCCGCTGCGCGGCCGGCTGACCCTGGTCACCACGGTGGTGTTCGCCCTCCTGGGCTGCGGACTCCTCGTCCTGAACTGGCTGAGCTCCCGTCAGCTCATCGAGGACAACCGCTACCTGATCGTCCCCGCGGTCGACACGAACCCGGCGCGGCCCCCCGAGCCCCCCGCGACGGTCCCCGCGCAGACCTCGGGGCCGGGATCCGCCACCAGCCCCGCTCCCCTCGAACTCCCCGACCCGAACGCCACGTTCGAGGCGCCCGCCGCGACCGTCGCGCCCGCGCAGGGCTTCGAGGAGTTCCAGCGCAGCGTCCTCGGCGACCTGCTGGCGCGCTCCCTGCTCCTGCTCCTCGTCTTCACCGCGCTCGCCGCGCTCCTCGCCTGGTGGGCCGGACGCCGGTCGCTGCTCCGCCTCAGCCAGGTCACCGCCGCCGCCCGGCGGATCGGCTCCGGCAGCACCCTGGACGAGCGGCTCGCCCTGACCGGGCCGCACGACGAGGTCCGCGAGCTCGGCGACACCTTCGACGCGATGCTCGACCGCCTGGACCGCAGCTTCACCGCCCAGCGCCGCTTCACCGCCCACGCCTCCCACGAACTGCGCACCCCGCTCACCCTCCAGCGCACCGCCCTGGAGATCCCGCTCGCCCAGGGCCGGGTCCCCGCCGACCTGCGCCCCGACCTCCAGCGCGCCCTGGACGCCAACGCCCGTACGGAGCGCCTCATCGCCGCGCTGCTGACCCTGGCGCGCGGCGAGAGCGAGCGCCCCGCGCCGTACCCGGCCGACCTGGCGGACGTCGCCGGGGCCGCGGTCGGGGACCTGGCCGAGGAGGCCCGGGCGGCCGGTGTCCTGATCACCTCCGACACGCGGCCCGCGCCGGTCACCGGCGACGTCTCCCTGCTGCGCCAGATCGCCCTCAACCTGGTCGCCAACGCGGTGCGGCACAACCATCCCGGCGGCACGGCGACGGTGACCACCGGCACCGCCGGCGACCGGTCCTTCGTCGAGGTCGGCAACACCGGCCCGGTGCTGGACCCGGCGGAGGTCCCCGAGCTGTTCGAACCCTTCCGGCGGGGAACGGAGCGCCGCGCCGACGGCACCGGTCTCGGACTCGCCGTGGTCCGCGCGATCACCGCCACCCACCACGGTCGGGTCACCGCCGAACCCCGCCCCCACGGCGGCCTCACGGTCCGCGTGGAACTGCCCCGCCGGACCCCCGGCCGCACTGATCACGACGACGCGCCGTGAACCCTGGACCCGACCGTCCCCCTTGCCATAGCCTCCCCGTACCGAGACACGGAAAAGACGTGCCCGGGTCCGGTGCCCGACCCTGCCCGGACGGGTGTCCGCCTCCGTAACTCGCTTCCCACGGTGTCGTTCTGCGTGTACACCACGCAGCGAAGGCGGTCATCACATGCCCGGTACGGAGTCCTCCGACTACACCCAGCGGCTCGCGCGGCTGGAGACCTCGGGGATCAAGCGGCTGTTGCCGACACAGGCCCCCTACCGATGGAATCTCAAGCGCCTCGGTCTGGGCCGGGTGCTCGACGTGGGCTGCGGCCTCGGGCGCAACCTGCTGAACTGCGGTCCCGAGAGCGTCGGCGTCGACCACAACGCGACCTCGGTGGAGACCTGTCGCGAGCGCGGCCTCACCGCCTACACGCCCGACGAGCTCGCCGCCGCCCCGGACTGCGGTCCCGGCTCCTTCGACTCGCTGCTGTGCGCCCACGTCCTGGAGCACATGGACGAGTCCCTGGCGAACTCGATCCTGGAGCAGTACCTGCCGCTGGTGAAGCCGGGCGGCTCGGTCGTCCTCATCACCCCGCAGGAGGCCGGCTACAAGACGGACGCCACCCACGTCCGCTTCGTCGACTTCGAGGGCCTGCGCGGGCACGCGGAGAAGGTGGGCCTGACCGTCGACCGGGTGTACTCGTTCCCCTTCGCGCGGTCGATGGGCAAGGTCTTCCCGTACAACGAGTTCATCCTCGTCGCCCGCACCTGAGGCCGGTCCGCGGGACCGGCCCCGGCACCCCGCCTCACGGCACCCGGGCGGTCCACTCCGGGGTGGCGAACTTCGTCTCCGCGAGCTCCTTCGCCCGGGTCAGCTCCTCCTCCGTGACCGTGCCCTCGGACAGGCCGTAACGGGAGCGGAAGGAGGCGACCATCCGGTCGATGACCGCCTCCCGGGGCAGCCCGGTCTGGCGGCGCAGCGGATCCACCCGCTTCTTGGCGCTCCGGGTGCCCTTGTCGGACAGCTTCTCCCGGCCGATCCGCAGCACCTCGGTCATCTTGTCGGCGTCGATGTCGTACGCCATCGTCACGTGGTGCAGCACCGCGCCGTCGCCCGCGACCATCCGCTTCTGCGCGGCCCCGGCGATCTTGCCGGCCTCGGTGGCGATGTCGTTGAGCGGCTGGTACCACGCCTTGACGCCCATGTCGCCGAGCGCGCCCAGCACCCAGTCGTCCAGATACGCGTAGCTGTCGGTGAAGGACAGGCCCTGGACCAGGGCGTCGGGGACCGAGAGCGAGTACGTGATGGTGTTGCCCGGCTCGATGAACATCGCCCCGCCGCCGCTGATCCGGCGCACCACCTCGATGCCGTGCCGCTCCGCCGCCTCCGGGTCCACCTCGTTGCGCAGCGACTGGAAGCTGCCGATGACGACGGCGGGGGAGCCCCACTCCCACACCCGCAGGGTCGGCGGCCGGCGGCCCGCCGCGACCTCGGCGGTCAGCACCTCGTCGAGCGCCATGTGCAGGGCGGGGGACTGCGCCGGCTCGTGGATCAGCTGCCAGTCGTAGTCCGTCCAGTCCGTGGCGTGCGCGAGGGCCCGCCGGACCGCCACCCCGATGCCCTCCGTGGTCAGCCCGTACATCTGCGTCCCCGGCGGCAGCGCCGCGTCGATCCGGGCCGCGAGACCGGCCGCGTCCGTGTCGGCCGGGGCGCCCTCCAGCGCGCGGTCGATCGCCAGAATCGCCTCGTCCGGCTCCAGGAAGAAGTCGCCCGCGACCCGGACCCGGCGCAGGACGCCGTCCTCCGCGTCGAGGTCGACGACGACCAGCTTGCCGCCCGGAACCTTGTACTCGCCGTGCACGGGACCCTCCCTGGAAGTAAAAAGGGGTGAACTCGATCAAAGCGTACTCGCGGCCGTCAGGTCGTCCGCCGGTTGTCCACAGGTCGCCACGGAGCCTCCGGAATGTCAGCCGGGTGTGCTTGGCTGGTCACATGACCGGATACGCCGAGACCGCAGCCGCCGCAGACACCGCAGCCTTCCTCGACCACGTCCTCGCCGGGGGTACGGCCGAGGTGGAGGAGGCGGTCCGCAAGGCCGCCGCCGCCGAGATCATGCCGCGCTTCCGGCAGCTCGGCGCGGAGGAGATCGTCGAGAAGAACGGGCCGCACGACCTGGTCACCGTCGCCGACCGGGCCGCCGAGGCGCACCTGACCGCCTCGCTCACCGCCCTGCTCCCCGGCTCCGTCGTCGTCGGCGAGGAGGCCGTGCACGCCGACCCCGAGGTGTACGGGGCGCTCAAGGGCGACGCCCCCGTCTGGATCGTCGACCCGGTGGACGGCACCCGCCAGTTCGTCGACGGCGAGGCCGGCTTCTGCACCCTGGTCGCCCTGGCCGTCCGAGGCGAGCTGCTCGCCTCCTGGACCTTCGCCCCCGTCCGGGAGGAGCTGGCCGTCGCCGTGCGCGGCCGCGGCGCCACGGTGAACGGCACGCCCATACGCTCCGGCGCCCCCGCCCCGGGAGCCGTCCTGGAGGTGGCCACCTCGCACCCCGACTACACCACCCCGGACCAGAAGCGCGCCCTGCTCGGACTGCGCACCGAGGGCGTCCGCCCCCGCCCCTGCGGCTCGGCGGGCCTGGAGTACCTGGCCGTCGCCAAGGGCGAGCTCGACGCCGTCGCCTTCTCCTGGGAGTACGCCTGGGACCACGCCGCCGGGCTGCTCCTCGTCGAGGAGGCGGGCGGCACCGACCTCACCCTCACCGGCGAGCGGTTCCGCGTCACCGGGGGCAACGCGCTGCCGTTCACCGCGGCCCGCGACGCGGCCACCGCGCGGCGGATCCGAACCCTGCTCGGGGCCGGGTAAGTCCCTTACGGGGCCGCGCATATGCTGGAATCCCTGGCCGTCGGCTGACGAAGGAGTCCGAAGGTGCCGTCGATGCTCGATGCCGTCGTCGTGGGAGCCGGACCCAACGGGCTGACCGCCGCCGTGGAGCTCGCGCGGCGCGGATTCTCCGTCGCGGTCTTCGAGGCGAAGTCCACCGTGGGCGGCGGAGCCCGGACCGAGGAGCTCACCCTCCCCGGCTTCCGCCACGACCCCTGCTCGGCGGTGCACCCGCTGGGCGCCGGATCGCCGGTCTTCAAGACGATGCCACTGGACCGCCACGGCCTGGAGTGGCTGCACCCCGAGCTGCCCATGGCCCACCCCTGGGACGACGGCACCGCGGCCGTCCTCTCCCGCTCCGTCGCCGAGACCGCCGCCTCCTTCGGGCCGCGCGACGCCGGCACCTACCGGCGGCTCGTCGCGCCGTTCCTCGGCAAGTGGGACCGCCTCGCCGCGGACTTCATGCAGCTGCCGCTGACGGCACTGCCCCGCGACCCGCTCACCCTGGCCCGCTTCGGACTCGCCGGCCTCCCGCCGTCCACCTGGCTGACCCACCGCTTCCACGACGAGAAGGCGCGCGCCCTGTTCGCCGGCCTGGTCGGCCACGTCATCGCCCCGCTCGACGGCCTCGCCACCGGCGCGGTCGGCCTGGTCTTCGCGCTGGCCGCGCACGCGGGCGGCTGGCCGCTGCCCCGGGGCGGCTCCCAGTCCATCTCCGACGCCCTCACCTCGTACCTGACGGAGCTCGGCGGCGCCGTCCACACCGACTACGAGGTCAAGCGGCTCGACGACCTGCCGCCCGCCCGCGCCTACGTCTTCGACACCTCGCCCACCGCCCTCGCCCGGATCGCCGACCTCGGCGGCCACTACGACGCCTACCGCTACGGCGCCAGCGCCTTCAAGATCGACTACGCGCTCTCGGGCCCCGTGCCGTGGACCGCCGAGGCCCCCCGCCGCGCCGGCACCGTCCAGATCGGCCCCACCGCGGGCGAGATCGGCACCGCCCTGCGCCAGGCGTCCTCCGGCACGGCCCCCGACACACCCTTCCTCATCGCCGCCCAGCCCAGCCTCGTGGACCCCGGCCGCGCCCCCGAGGGCAAGCACGTCTTCTGGGTCTACGGGCACGTCCCCAACGGCTGGCAGGGCGACCTCACCGACGCCATCGAGCGGCAGATCGAGCGCTTCGCCCCCGGCTTCCGCGACCTGGTCCTCGCCCGCGCCACCGCCGGCCCGCCCGAGCTGGCCGAGCGCAACGCCAACTACGTCGGCGGCGACATCGCCTGCGGCGCGGCCCGCGGCCTCCAGCTGCTGCTGCGCCCCAAACTGTCCCTCTTCCCGTACTCCACCCCGCACCCCGCGGTCTTCCTCTGCTCCTCCGCCACCCCGCCCGGCCCCGGCGTCCACGGCATGTCCGGCCACAACGCGGCCAAGGCGGTCTGGCGCAGACTGCGCACCCCCGTCGGACGGTAGCCGCCAGGACCCGCCGACGCCCGCGGGACCACCGGCCCCGCGGGCAAAGCGGGTGCGGCCCCGGGGGCCGGGGCGGGAGGATGGGGGCATGACCGACCGGCCCGCGATCGTCCTCGTCCTCGGCGACATCACCCAGCAGCACACCGACGTCATCGTGAACGCCGCCAACTCCTCGCTGCTCGGCGGCGGGGGAGTGGACGGCGCCATCCACCGCAAGGGCGGACCCGCCGTCCTCGCCGCATGCCGCGCGCTGCGCGCCGGGCACTACGGCCGCGGCCTGCCCACCGGGCGCGCCGTCGCCACCACCGCCGGTGACCTCGCCGCCCGCTGGGTCGTCCACACCGTCGGCCCCGTGCACAGCACCGAGGAGGACCGCTCGGAGCTGCTGGCCTCCTGCTACGCCGAATCCCTCCGGGTGGCCGCCGAGCTGGGCGCCGAGACGGTCGCCTTCCCGGCCGTCTCCACCGGCGTCTACCACTGGCCCATGGAGGACGCCGCCCGCATCGCGATCCGCACCGTCCGCGCGGAGGCCACCGCGCCCCTCCGGGAGATCCGCTTCGTGCTCTTCGACACCGCCGCCTACGCCGTCTTCGCCCTGGCGCTCGCCGAGGCCGACGCCACCGGACGTTGATGTCGTTTTCCCGCCAGCCCCGACCGCCGTCGATCACCGATCCTTGACCCATGCACACCGACTCCGAGCGCTGCGTGCGGGCCGTCCGATCGAGGGACGCCCGCTTCGACGGCGTCTTCTTCACCGCCGTCCGCACCACTCGGATCTACTGCCGGCCCAGCTGCCCGGCCGTCCCGCCCAAAGCCGAGAACATGGAGTTCCACCCCAGCGCCGCCTCCTGCCAGCGGGCCGGGTTCCGGGCCTGCAAGCGCTGCCGCCCCGACACCAGCCCCGGCTCGCCCCAGTGGGACGTCCGGGCCGACGCCGTCGCCCGCGCCATGCGGCTCATCCGGGACGGCGTCGTGGACCGGGAGGGCGTGCCGGGGCTCGCCGCCCGGCTCGGCTACTCCGCCCGCCAGATCGAACGGCAGCTGCTCGCCGAGCTCGGCGCCGGGCCGCTCGCGCTCGCCCGCGCCCAGCGCGCCCAGACCGCGCGGCTGCTCATCGAGACCACCGCCCTGCCCATGGCCGAGATCGCCTTCGCGGCCGGCTTCTCCTCCGTCCGCACCTTCAACGACACCGTCCGTGAGGTCTTCGCCCTCACCCCCGGCGAACTCCGCGCCCGCGCCGGCCGCTCGCGCACCGCGCCCACCGGCACCCCCGGCACGCTCACCCTCCGGCTGCCGTTCCGCGCCCCGCTCGACCCCTCCAACCTCTTCGGCCACCTCGCCGCCACCGCCGTCCCCGGCGTCGAGGAATGGCGCGACGGCGCCTACCGCAGGACCCTCGCCCTGCCCTACGGACACGGGATCGTCGCCCTCGCGCCCCGCGCCGACCACGTCCTGTGCCGGCTCTCCCTCACCGACCCCCGCGACCTCACCCACGCCATCAGCCGCTGCCGCTGGCTGCTCGACCTCGACGCCGACCCCGTCGCCGTCGCCGGACAGCTGCGCACCGACCCGGTGCTCGCCCCGCTCGTCGACGCGGCGCCCGGCCGCCGCGTGCCGCGCACCGTGGACGCCGCCGAGTTCGCCGTACGGGCCGTGCTCGGCCAGCAGGTGTCCACCGCCGCCGCCCGCACCCACGCGGCCCGCCTGGTCACCGCGCACGGCACCCCCGTCGACGACCCCGAGGGCGGCCTCACCCACCTCTTCCCGACCCCCGAGGCGCTCGCCGGGCTCGACCCGGAGACCCTCGCACTGCCCCGCAGCCGCCGCGCCACCCTGCTCACCCTCGTCACCTCGCTCGCCGACGGCGGCCTGACCCTCGGCCCGGAGAGCGACTGGGCCGAGGCCCGCGCCCGGCTCCTCGGCCTGCAAGGCTTCGGCCCGTGGACCACCGAGGTCATCGCGATGCGGGCGCTCGGCGACCCCGACGCCTTCCTCCCCGGCGACCTCGGCGTCCGCCGCGCCGCCCAGGGCCTCGGACTGCCCGCCACGCCCGCCGCGCTCACCGACCGCGCCGCCCGCTGGCGGCCCTGGCGCGCCTACGCGGTCCAGTACCTGTGGGCCACCGAAGCCCACCCGATCAACCGACTCCCCGCGTAAGGAACCCCGCTCATGCCCACCGTCCAGCACACGGTCGTGGACAGTCCCTACGACGCGCTGACCCTGGTCGCCGTCGACGGAGTCCTCAGCCGCGTCCACATGACCGACCAGCGCCACCGCCCGGCGGAGGACACCTTCGGCTCGCCCGACCCCCGCCCCTTCACCGAGGCGATCCGCCAGCTCGACGCCTACTTCGCCGGCGAACTCACCGAGTTCGACCTGCCGTTGCGCCTCCTCGGCACCCCGTTCCAGCTGCGCGTCTGGGAGCAGCTGCGCCTCATCCCGTACGGGGAGACCCGGACGTACGGGGAACTCGCCGAGGCCCTCGGCAACCCCGGCGCCTCCCGCGCGGTGGGCCTGGCCAACGGCAAGAACCCGGTCTCCGTGATCGTCCCCTGTCACCGCGTCATCGGCGCCGGCGGCTCCCTGACCGGCTACGGCGGCGGCCTGGACCGCAAGAAGCGCCTGCTCGCCTTCGAGTCGGGCCGCGAGGACACCCTCTTCTAGCGCAGCCGCTCCAGCAGCGCCGGCAGCGCCGTCCCGATCGGCTCGCGCACCACCTCGTCGGCCAGCCGATCGTACGGCGTGGGCTCGGCGTTCACGATGATCAGGCGGGCCCCGTGCTCCGCCGCGAGCCCCGCGAGGGAGGCGGCCGGCTGCACCTGCAGGCTCGTGCCGACGGCGAGGAACACCTCCGCCGCCTTGGCGATGCCCATCGCGTCGCCGAGCACCTTCGGATCGAGCCGCTGCCCGAACATCACCGTCGCCGACTTCAGGATCCCGCCGCACACCCGACAGGCCGGATCGTCCTCGCCGCCCCGCACCCGGTCCAGGGCCTGGGCCATCGACGACCGGGCGTGACACGCGGTGCACACCACCGACCGCGCCGAGCCGTGCAGTTCGAGCACCTTGCGCTCCGGCACCCCGGCGGCCTGGTGCAGCCCGTCCACGTTCTGCGTGACGACCCGCAGCGCGTGCCCGCTCCTCTCGAAGGCCGCGATCGCGCGGTGCGCCACGTTCGGCTCGGCCCGCAGGACCGGCCCGTCGAGCCGCATCCGCCAGGAGCGGCGGCGGATCTCCGGGTCGGCCATGTAGGGCCCGTAGGTGACGAGCCGTTCCGCCCCCGGGTCGCGCCGCCACAGCCCGTCGGGCCCCCGGTAGTCGGGAATGCCCGAGTCGGTGGAGATTCCGGCTCCGCTGAGGATCGCGACCATGGTCATACCGCGAGCGTAGAGCGGCCCGAACGGCTCACGCGAGCCGATAATCGGGTGCCGCGTCCCCCGGCGTGGCCACGGTGCGCATCGCCCGGGGACGGCACCGGCCGGACGCGCCCGGCCGGTGTCCCCGCGCCGCTCAGCGCGGCGGGCGGCCGTTCTCCAGCTCCGCCGGGCCGCGGCCCGCGGCCAGGGCGTCGAGGGCGGCCAGGACCCGCGGACCGAGGGCGCCCGGCAGGTAGGCGGTGGCCTCGGAGGGGTCGATCAGCTTCCAGGAGAGCAGCTCCTCCTCCTGGAGTCGGATCGCCGCGAAGAGCGCGTCCGACAGGACCCCGCCGTCGTACACGTATGCCACGACCGGCGGCCGGGCCGCCCCGTGGACCCAGTCGACCACGAGGAGCGCGCCCAGCTCCAGGTCGAGGCCGATCTCCTCGGCCGTCTCGCGGCGGGCCGCCTGCCGGGGCGTCTCGCCCGTGTCGGACTCGATCGTGCCGCCCGGCAGCGTCCAGCCCTCCCGGTAGTTCGGCTCGACGACGAGGATGCGGCCGTCGGCGTCGCGGAACAGGGCGGCCGCGCCGGCCAGGACGCGGGGCAGACCCGCGATGTACGTGGCGTACGCGGAGGATTCTGAGGTCGTCATCCCGTCAGCGTAGCCAGCCGCAGGGTCCGTTCGGCCAGCTCGCCGATCCGGACGCCGTCGAAGCCGGACACCGCGCTGCGCACCCGGTCGCGCAGCGGCTCCGACCACTGCGCGGGGATCGCCGCCGCCCCGCACAGCACCCCCGCCACCGAGCCGGCCGTCGCCCCGTTGGAGTCGGTGTCCAGGCCGCCGCGCACGGTGAGCGTGATGGTGCGGGTGAAGTCGCCCTCCCCGTACAGGAGTCCGGCGGTGAGCACGGCGGCGTTCGGGACGGTGTGGATCCAGCCCAGCCCGCCGGTGTCCTTCCGCAGCTCGGCGAGGGTCTCGGACCACTCCAGGCCCGCCTCGTGCAGGGCCATGGTGTGCCGCACCACCCTGGCCAGCCGGCTGCCGGCCGGAACCCGGTCCAGGGCGGTCTCCAGCGCGGCGCGCGGGCCCGGCGCGGTGAACGCGGCGGCGACCAGGGCGGCCGCCCACATCGCCCCGTACACCCCGTTGCCCGTGTGCGACAGGACCGCGTCCCGGCGCGCCAGCGAGGCGGCCCGGCGCGGGTCGCCGGGGGAGGTCCAGCCGTACACGTCCGCCCGGATCAGCGCGCCGATCCACTCCTGGTGCGGATTGTCGTACGTGGCCGTCAGCGGCGGCCTCAGCCCGTTGACGAGATTGCGGTACGCGGCCCGCTCGGCCGTGAAGGTCTGCAGATACGGCAGCCGCAGCAGCCACACCTCGCCGACCTGCTCCGTGGTGAAGGCGAAACCCCGCGTCTCCAGGAGGTGCAGGCCCAGGATCGAGTAGTCGATGTCGTCGTCCCGGCAGCTGCCGTGGATCCGGCCGCGCACGCACTGCGGCCACTCGGGCCGCAGCTCGAAGCCGTCCGCGCCGGCGGGCGGCGGGGGCAGGTAGTCGGTGAGCGGCAGGGCGTCGGTCAGGCGCAGATAGGCGTCGATCCGCTCGGGCGTCCAGTGGTCGCCGCACTCGACCGGCTTGCCGAGCATGTTCCCGGCGATCCGCCCCGTCCAGCCGCCGAGGATCCGGTCGGCGAGTTCACTGTGCTTGAGGAGGCCCATGGCACCGGTCTACCGAATGCGCCGCCGAGCCGCGCGCCGACGCACCCGCGCGGCCCCGAGAGATCGTTCCGTCGGTCCCCGGGGGGCCCTTTGCGGCTTGCCCCTGGACGGGGTTCCCGGACCGTCCCCGGCTCGGCCCTGGGCAGGGTCCCGGACCGTCCCCGGCTCGGCCCCGGGCGACCTCTGATCTGTTCCCGGACGGTCCCCGGACCGTCCCCGGACCGTCCCCGGTCTGTCCCCGGGCGACCTCCGGTCTGTCCCCGGACCGTCCCCGGTCTGTTCCCGGACGGGCCCCGGGCAAGGCCCCGGACGGGTCCCCGGACCGTCCCCGGCTCGGCCCCGGGCAAGGCCCCGGACCGTCCCCGAAGCGTCCTCAGTCGTCCTCCGTCTCCGTGCCCGAGCGGGACTTCGCCGCCCGGCGCAGCCGGTGGTGACGGGACACCCCCTGCTCGCTGATCGCCTCGCCGACCGCCGCGCGGACCGCGTCCCGCACCCCGTGGAGCGCCTGGTGCCGGGCCGGGCCCGCGCCCGGGTCCTCCCGGAGCTCCTTCAGGAGCGCCCAGCACAGACCCAGCATCACCAGCACGAACGGCAGCGCGACCAGGATCGTCGCCGTCTGCAGCGAGCTGAGCCCGCCCGCCACCAGCAGCACCGCCGCGACCGCGGCCATCAGCACGCCCCAGGCCACCACGAGCCAGGTCGGCGGGTCCAGGGCGCCCCGGCTGGTCAGCGAACCCATCACCAGGGACGCCGAGTCGGCGCTGGTCACGAAGTACGTCATCACCAGCAGCATCGCCAGGTACGAGGTGACCGTGCCGATCGGCAGCGCGTCGAGCATCGCGAACAGCGAGGCCTCCGGGCCGTCCTTGACCGCGGTCGCCAGGTCCGCCTCGCCGGTGGACTGGAGCCGGATCGCGGTGCCGCCCATCACGCAGAACCAGATGACCGTCGCCCCCGAGGGCACGAGCAGCACCCCGAACAGGAACTCGCGCACCGTCCGGCCGCGCGAGATGCGGGCGATGAAGGTGCCGACGAAGGGGGCCCAGGACAGCCACCACGCCCAGTAGAAGATCGTCCACGCGCCCAGCCACGTCCGGTCCGTGAACGCGCCGGTGCGGCTGGCCATCGGCAGCAGCTGGTACAGATAGCCGCCGACCGAGGCGGGGATGGTGTCGAGGATGTAGACCGTCGGGCCGAGCAGGAACACGAAGAGCGCCATGCACCCGGCGAGCACGATGTTCAGCGTGGAGAGCCACTTCACGCCCTTGTGCAGGCCCGAGAACGCCGACAGCACGAAGGCCGCCGACAGCGACACGATGATGATCAGCTCGGTGGCCGTGGAGTCCTTCACGCCCATCGTCAGGTTCAGGCCCTCGGCGACCTGGAGGGCGCCGAGCCCCAGGCTGGTCGCCGTGCCGAAGACCGTCGCGAAGACGGCCAGCAGGTCGATCGACTTCCCGGGCCAGCCGCGCGCCCTGCGCTCGCCCATCAGCGGCACGAACGCGGCGCTCAGCGTGTTGCCGCGCCCCTTGCGGAAGCCCGCGTACGCCAGGGCGAGACCCGCGATGCCGTAGATCGCCCACGGGGTGAGCGTCCAGTGGAAGAACGAGTACTCCAGGGCCGTACGGGCCGCCTCGCCGGACTGGGCCGGCACCCCGCTCGCCGGGGGCGGGCTCAGGAAGTGCTGGAGCGGTTCCCCCACCCCGTAGAACATCAGGCCGATGCCCATGCCGGCGCTGAACATCATCGCGATCCAGGCCAGATCGGTGAACTCCGGCTCCGAGTCGTCGGCGCCGAGCCGGATCCGCCCGTAGCGGCTCAGCGCGATCACCACGCACAGCACCAGGAAGACGTCGGCGGCGGTCACGAAGAGCCAGGCGAAATTCGACAGGACCCAGTTCAGTGCGGAGGACGAAGCGCTGTCGAAGGAGCTCTTGCCGAGCGCCGCCCAGCCGACCACGCCGACCACGGCCGCCATTCCGATGGCGATGACTTTTGCGTCGGGGCCGGGAGAAGGAGCGGGACCAGGGCCTTCTTGTGATGTTTGATCGATCAGTTCGGTACTCATGATGGCCCACTATGGTGCGGAATTTCGCTTTATCAGGGGGTGGCACGCCGTCTTGCCGTGCGGATAGGGTCGGCCTCGGCGCGACTGCCTGTTCGAAAGCAAGGGATGCAAGGTGACGGACGGAGCAGTTACTGAGGTCGCACGCGTATTGGTCGCGGCCGACAAGTTCAAGGGTTCGCTCACGGCCGTACAGGTCGCCGAGCGGGTCACGGCCGGCCTGCGACAGGTCGTCCCGGAGCTCGAAGTGGAGACACTGCCCGTCGCGGACGGCGGCGACGGCACCGTCGCGGCCGCGGTCGCGGCCGGATTCGAGCGCCATGAGGTCACCGTGACCGGGCCGCTCGGCGCGCCCGTCACCGCGGCGTTCGCGCTGCGCGGGACCACGGCGGTGGTGGAGATGGCGGAGGCCTCCGGCCTCCAGCTCCTGCCGGCCGGGGTCTTCGCGCCGCTCACCGCCACCACCTACGGCTCCGGCGAGCTGCTGCGCGCGGCCCTCGACGCCGGTGCCACCTCGATCGTCTTCGGCGTGGGCGGCAGCGCCACCACCGACGGCGGCGCCGGCATGCTCGCCGCGCTCGGCGCGGTCTTCCTGGACGCGGACGGCGCCCCGGTCGGCCCCGGCGGCGGCGCCCTCGCGGGCCTGGCCTCCGCCGACCTGACCGGCGTCGACCCGCGCTTCGCCGCCGTGGACCTGGTCCTCGCCAGCGACGTCGACAACCCGCTGACCGGCCCGAAGGGCTGCGCCGCGGTGTACGGCCCGCAGAAGGGCGCCACCCCCGAGGACGTGGCGACCCTGGACGCCGCCCTCGCGCACTACGCCGGGATCCTGGAGAAGGCCATCGGGCCCAAGGCCGCCGAGCTGGCCGCCTCCCCGGGCGCCGGCGGCGCGGGCGGCATCGGCTACGGCGCGCTGCTCCTCGACGCGAGCTTCCGGCCCGGCATCGAGCTGATGCTGGAGGTGCTGGGCTTCGCCCCGGCCCTGGAGCGCGCGACCCTCGTCATCACCGGCGAGGGCTCCCTCGACGAGCAGACCCTGCACGGCAAGGCCCCGGCGGGCGTCGCCGCCGCGGCCCGCGCGGCCGGCAAGGAGGTCGTCGCGGTGTGCGGGCGCCTCGCCCTGCCCCCCGAGGCGCTGGGCGCCGCCGGGATCCGGCGCGCCTACCCGCTGACCGACCTGGAGCCCGAGCCCGCGAAGTCCATGGCGAACGCGGGACCCCTGCTGGAGCGGGTCGCGGCGAACATCGCACGGGACTTCCTCGGCTAGGCCACGGCCGGCCGGGCGTCGAGCCGCCGGGCGCGACGACTGGCCGCGTACGACTGGCCGCGGACGGCCGGCCGCCGAGGGCCGGCCGCCGAGGGCTGAGCCCCGACGGCCCGGCGCGGACAGTCGGTCACCTGTGCCGGTGACCTGCGGCCGGTCGCCTGCGCCCAGGCACCCGCGCCCACGCCCCCGCGGCCAAGCCCTGCCCACCGGGCCCCGACCGCCGGGCGCGGACAGCCGGTCACCCGTGCCCGGTCGCCTGCGCCCAGGCACCCGCGCCCACGCCCCCGCGGCCAAGCCCTGGCCGCCGGCCCCGGCCGCCGGGCGCGGACAGCCGGTCACCCGCGCCCAGGCACCTGCGCCGAGGGCCCCGGCCGCCCTGAGCCGCCGGACACGTGTACGTAACACGCACATGTGAGGCTCGCCCGTATGAACGCACACGACGACACCATCCGGCTGCTCCCGCCCGAGGAAGTGCTCCAGCGGGCCCCTGACGGCCTCGGAGCCCTTCTCGTGGATGCCGTGGCGGATGGGGCCTCCCTGGGCTTCCTGGCGCCCCTGGACGCCGCGGAGGCCGCCGCCTGGTGGTCCGCCGCGGCCGGTACCCGCGCGGTCTGGGCGGCGTACGGCCCGGGGGGCGAGGTGCTCGGGGCCGTCACCCTGGTCCGGGAGGACAAGGCCAACGGGCGGCACCGGGGCGAGATCGCCAAGCTGGTCGTGCACAGCGGGGCGCGCGGCCGTGGCCTCGGGCCCCGGCTGCTGGCCGCCGCCGAGGCCCACGCGGAGGCCGGCGGGCTCACCCTGCTCGTCCTGGACACCGAGACCGGCAGCCCCGCCGAACGCCTCTACCGCGCGGCCGGCTGGACCGCCGCCGGCACCGTCCCGGACTTCGCCGCCGACCCCGGCGGCACGCTGCGGGCCACCACCCTGTTCTACAAGCGGCTCGGCTGACCTGGAGGCCGCCGAGCCGCCGGCGCGACGCCGGACCGGACTCCCGGCCGGCACGCGAAAGGGCCCCGGACGTTCTCACGTCCGGGGCCCTTCCCAGGTCCTGCGGGCTTCGCTACGGCAGCTGCGCCGTCTGCGCCTGCCGCGCCTCCCGGCTCTCGCGCCGGTTGTCGCGGAAGGTGTTCACCCGGCGGGCGGTCGCGAAGAGGGGGATCACGGCGCCCAGCACCACCTGCAGCGCGCAGCCGGTCTGGAGCAGGAACGCTCCGCCCGGCGCGTCGAACGCCCACGCCGCCAGCATCGCCATCGCGCCGACGATCCAGCTGAGCATCGCCACCGCGAGGATGCCCCGCGGCTTCGGGTACTCGACCCGGCTCACCATCAGCCAGGCGACCCCGATGATCGCGAGCAGCGTCGGGATGAACGGCAGCTCGAGCAGGATGATCGACACGACGGTCAGCGCGCCGAAGGGGCTCGGCATGCCCTGGAACATGCCGTCCTTCATCGTCACGCAGGAGAACCGCGCGAGCCTGAGCACCACCGCCAGCAGCACCACGATCGCGGCCAGCGCCGAGACCTTCTGCTGCGCGTCGTCCGCGACCATGCCGTACACGAGCACGAAGTACGCCGGGGCGAGGCCGAAGCTGATCAGGTCCGACAGGTTGTCGAGCTCGGCCCCCATCGGCGAGCTGCGCAGCTTGCGGGCCACGATGCCGTCGAAGAGGTCGAAGATCGCCGCGGCCAGCATCAGGATCACGGCGGTGGCGGCGCTGTTGCGCGCCATGCCGGTCTCGCTGCTGCCGGTGAGGTGCGGGATGAGGATGCCGGTGGTGGTGAAGTACACCGCCATGAAGCCGCACGTGGCGTTACCGAGCGTGAGGGCGTCCGCTATGGACAGCCTCAGCGACAACGGCATCTCCTCGGCCTCGTCGGCGGCCTCCGGCTCCGCGTCGGCGGCCCAGTCGGCCGCCCGTGTGTCGGGATCAATCACGGTCAATGCGAGTCACCCCCGCGGTCGTGGTCTGCCCGACCTCGACGGCGACCTCGACACCTTCCGGAAGGTAGATGTCGACGCGCGACCCGAAGCGGATCAGACCGATGCGGTCACCCTGCTCGACCTTCGTCCCCTGCGGGATGTACGGCACGATGCGCCGGGCGACGGCACCCGCGATCTGGATCATCTCGATGTCGCCGAGCTCGGTGTCGAAGTGCCAGACAACGCGCTCGTTGTTCTCGCTCTCCTTGTTGAACGCGGGCACGAAGCCGCCGGGGACGTGCTCCACGGACGTGACCGTTCCGGCCAGCGGCGCGCGGTTGACGTGCACGTTCAGCGGGCTCATGAAGATGGCGACGCGGGTGCGCCCGTCCTTCCACGGCATGATGCTCTGCACCACGCCGTCGGCGGGCGAGATGACCCGGCCCTGAGCGATCTCGCGCTCGGGGTCGCGGAAGAACCACAGCATGCCGGCCGCGAGAGCGGTGGCCGGTACGGCGATGGCCGCGGCGCGCTTCGACTTGCGGGAGCGCGCGAGGCTGAGCGCCGCGGTGGCGACGGTCGGCAGAAGCCACGGCGATGCTCCGCGTGCGATGCGAACGCCCTTGCGGCTGTCGCGAGGTGCAGAGGTTTGGCTGTGGGGCATGGATGACCTTCGTAGCGGATGATGCCGCGCTGGCAACAGGGGGACGGCGGCTTTCCGGCGATGCTATCGGTTGCGGGGCGCAACTGGGCAAGCCAGGAACCGAGTCGGAGGCCGGAAGACGAACACGGGGTGTGATCTTCTTCGCGGCCGAACCGACTCAAAAGCGACAATCAGCCCTGGATTCGGTACTCCTCCAGGAGGCGGCGGCCAATGATCATTTTCTGGATCTCGGCGGTACCTTCACCGATGAGCAGCATCGGGGCCTCGCGGTAGAGGCGCTCGATCTCGTACTCCTTCGAGAAGCCGTAGCCACCGTGAATGCGGAACGCATCCTCGACGACCTCCTTGCAGTATTCGGAGGCGAGGTACTTCGCCATCCCCGCTTCGAGGTCGTTTCGTTCCCCGGAGTCCTTTTTGCGTGCTGCGTTCACCATCATCGCATGGGCGGCCTCGACCTTGGTAGCCATCTCGGCCAGCTTGAACTGAATGGCCTGGTGCTGGGCGATCGGCTTACCGAAAGTGTGACGCTGCTGGGCATACTGGACGCCGAGTTCGAAAGCACGCTGCGCGACACCGCAACCACGGGCCGCCACGTTCACCCGGCCGACTTCCACGCCGTCCATCATTTGGTAAAACCCTCGTCCGGTCTCGCCGCCGAGGACCCGATTGGCCGGAATGCGTAGTCCGTCCATGATGAGTTCCGTCGTGTCGACGCCCTTGTAACCCATCTTGTCGATCTTGCCGGGAATGGTGAGTCCGGGACGCACCTCTCCGAAGCCCGGCTCCTTCTCGACGAGGAAGGTCGTCATCGACTTGTGGGGGGCGGTGCCCTCCGGGTGTCCTTCGTCACTTCGGACGAGGACGGCGACCAGGCTTGACGTGCCGCCGTTGGTCAGCCACATCTTCTGGCCGTTGAGGACGTACTCGTCGCCGTCCTTGACCGCCTTGGACGTGATGGCCGAGACGTCCGAGCCGAGAGCCGGCTCCGACATCGAGAACGCGCCCCGGGTCTCGCCGGCCGCCATCCGCGGCAGGAAGTGGTCCTTCTGCTCCTGCGTGCCGTGCTGCTTGAGCATGTACGCCACGATGAAGTGGGTGTTGATGATGCCGGAGACCGACATCCAGCCACGCGCGATCTCCTCCACGCACAGCGCGTAGGTGAGCAGCGACTCACCCAGGCCCCCGTACTCCTCGGGGATCATCAGACCGAAGACACCGAGCTCCTTGAGCCCGTCGACGATCTGCTGGGGGTACTCGTCACGGTGCTCCAGCTCCGTGGCGACCGGGATGATCTCCTTGTCGACGAAGTCCCGGACGGTGGCCAGGATCTCCTGCTGGACGTCGGTCAGACCGTGGGTCTGGGCGAGTCGCGCCATGACTACTTCCCCTGTTCCTTCAGCTGGGGGCGGCCGGGCTGCTCGCCGCCGCGCGCTTCGATGTACTCGGCGGTCGGGACCATCACCTTGCGGCGGAAGACGCACACCAGGGTGCCGTCCTGCTTGTAGCCCTTGGTCTCGACGTAGACGATCCCGCGGTCGCTCTTCGACTTCGACGGCGTCTTGTCCAGGACGGTCGTCTCGCCGTAGATCGTGTCGCCGTGGAAGGTCGGCGCGACGTGGCGCAGCGACTCGATCTCCAGGTTGGCGATCGCCTTGCCCGAGACGTCCGGGACGGACATGCCGAGCAGCAGCGAGTAGATGTAGTTGCCGACGACGACGTTCCGCTTGAAGTCCGTCGTGTTCTCCGCGTAATTCACGTCCATGTGCAGCGGATGGTGGTTCATCGTCAGCAGACAGAAGAGATGGTCGTCGTACTCGGTGACCGTCTTCCCGGGCCAGTGCTTGTAGACGGCGCCGATCTCGAACTCTTCGTAGGTGCGGCCGAACTGCATGGAACTCAGGCCTCCGGGATCTCGAACTTGGTGGTGCGCTGCATGCCGGCGGCGCGGCCCTTGCCGGAGATGACCAGGGCCATCTTGCGGGAGGCCTCGTCGATCATCTCGTCGCCGAGCATGGCCGAGCCCTTCTTGCCGCCGGCCTCGGAGGTGTAGTAGTCGTACGCGTCGAGGATCAGCTCGGCGTGGTCGAAGTCCTCCTGCGCGGGCGAGAAGATCTCGTTCGCCGCGGCGACCTGGTCCGGGTGCAGCACCCACTTGCCGTCGAAGCCGAGGGCGGCGGCGCGCTGCGCGACCGCGCGGTACCCCTCCTGGTTGCGGATCTGCAGGTAGGGGCCGTCGATCGCCTGCAGGTTGTTGGCGCGGGCGGCCATCAGGATGCTCATCAGGATGTGGTGGTAGGCGTCCGCCGGGTAGCCGGGCGGCTGCTCGCCGACGACCAGCGACTTCATGTTGATGGAGGCCATGAAGTCGGCCGGGCCGAAGATGATGGTCTCCACGCGCTGCGAGGCCTGGGCGATCGCGTTGACGTTGTTGAGGCCCTGGGCGTTCTCGATCTGCGCCTCGATGCCGATCTTGCCGACCTCGAAGCCCATGGTCTTCTCGATCTGGGTGAGCAGCAGGTCGAGCGCGACGATCTGCTCGGCGTTCTGGACCTTCGGCAGCATGATGCAGTCGAGGTTCTGGCCGGCGCCCTCGACGACCGTGACGACGTCACGGTACGTCCAGTGGGTGGTCCAGTCGTTGACGCGGACCACGCGGGTCTTGCCGGTCCAGTCGCCCTCGTTCAGGAACTTCACGATGGTGTGCCGGGCCTCCGGCTTGGCCAGCGGCGCGCAGGCGTCCTCCAGGTCCAGGAAGACCTGGTCGGCGGCGAGGCCCTGGGCCTTCTCCAGGAACCGCGGGTTGGAGCCGGGCACCGCGAGGCAGGAACGGCGGGGGCGCAGGCGGTTCACGGGGGAGACAGGGCTGGTCATGCGGGGACCTCCGTACTTTCAAGGGGGGCGAGCTGGTTCGCTGTGCGGATCTCGTCGACGATACGGCCGATGATCCCGGTGATGCCGAAGTCCTTCGGGGTGAAGACGGCGGCCACGCCGGCGGCCTTGAGCTCCTCGGCGTCGGCGTTCGGGATGATCCCGCCGACGACCACCGGGATGTCGGCCGCGCCGGCCAGCCTCAGGCGGTCCAGCACGTCCGGCACGAGCTGGGCGTGGGAGCCGGAGAGGATCGACAGGCCGACGGCGTGCACATCCTCCTCCAGGGCCGCGTCCACGATCTGCTCGGGGGTCAGCCGGATGCCCTGGTAGACCACCTCGAAACCGGCGTCGCGGGCCCGCACGGCGATCTGCTCGGCGCCGTTGGAGTGTCCGTCGAGGCCCGGCTTGCCGACCAGGAAGCGCAGCTTGCCGACGCCCATGTCCTCGGCCGTGCGGTCCACCTTGCGGCGCACCTCGGCCATCGGGGAGCCCGGCTCGGCAGGCACGGCCACCGGGGCGGAGGAGACGCCGGTCGGGGCGCGGAACTCGCCGAAGACCTCGCGCAGCGCCCCGGACCACTCGCCGGTGGTGACACCGGCCCTGGCGCACTCCAGGGTGGCCTCCATCAGGTTCCCGGTGCCCTTCGCGGCCTCCTTGAGCTGCTCCAGGGCCTGCTGGGTGGTGGGGAAGACGAAGGGGTCGCCGTTGCCCTGCCGGTCCGTGGACTCCTGGCGCTCGGCGCGCCAGCGGCCGACGGCGGAGACCACCTGGGCCTCGACGGCCGGGTCGACCGTCTGGATCGCGGTGTCCAGGTCGGCGGTGAGCGGGTTGGGCTCGGTCGTCTCGAAGATGTTGACGCCGATGATCTTGTCGTCGCCCGACTCGATGCGGGCCCGCCGCTCGGCGTGCGAGGAGACCAGCTGGGCCTTGAGGTAGCCGGACTCGACGGCGGCCATGGCGCCGCCCATCTCCTGGATCCGCTCGATCTCGGCCAGGCACTCGGCGACCAGGGCCTCCACCTTGGCCTCGATGACGTGCGAGCCGGCGAAGATGTCCTCGTACTCCAGCAGGTCGGACTCGTGGGCGAGGACCTGCTGGATGCGCAGCGACCACTGCTGGTCCCAGGGGCGGGGCAGGCCGAGCGCCTCGTTCCAGGCGGGCAGCTGCACGGCCCGGGCGCGGGCGTCCTTGGAGAGGGTGACGGCCAGCATCTCCAGGACGATCCGCTGGACGTTGTTCTCCGGCTGGGCCTCGGTCAGGCCCAGCGAGTTGACCTGCACGCCGTAGCGGAAGCGGCGCTGCTTGGCGTCCTCGATGCCGTACCGCTCCCGGGTGACGGTGTCCCAGATGCGCCCGAAGGCGCGCATCTTGCACATCTCCTCGATGAAGCGGACGCCGGCGTTGACGAAGAAGGAGATCCGGGCGACGACCTCGCCGAACCGCTCCTCGGGCACCTGCCCCGAGTCGCGGACGGCGTCGAGGACGGCGATGGCCGTGGACATCGCGTACGCGATCTCCTGGACCGGGGTGGCCCCCGCCTCCTGCAGGTGGTAGCTGCAGATGTTGATCGGGTTCCACTTCGGGATGTGGTTCACCGTGTAGGCGATCATGTCCGTCGTGAGACGGAGGGAGGGCCCGGGCGGGAAGACGTGCGTCCCGCGCGACAGGTACTCCTTCACGATGTCGTTCTGGGTGGTGCCCTGGAGCTTGGTGATGTCCGCGCCCTGCTCCTCGGCCACCACCTGGTAGAGCGCCAGCAGCCACATCGCGGTGGCGTTGATGGTCATGGAGGTGTTCATCTGCTCCAGGGGGATGTCCTGGAACAGCCGCCGCATGTCACCGAGGTGCGAGACGGGCACCCCGACCCGGCCGACCTCGCCGCGGGCGAGGACGTGGTCGGGGTCGTAGCCGGTCTGGGTGGGCAGGTCGAACGCGACCGAGAGGCCGGTCTGGCCCTTGGCGAGGTTCCGCCGGTAGAGCTCGTTCGACGCCTCGGCGGTCGAGTGGCCGGCGTAGGTCCGCATGAGCCACGGCCGGTCCTTCTGACGCTCTGTCATCTGTGGTCCCGGGGTCAGATGTTACGGAAGCGGTTGATGGCGTCGATGTGCTTGGCGCGCATCTCCGGGTCGCGGACGCCGAGGCCCTCCTCCGGGGCGAGGGCGAGGACGCCGACCTTGCCCTGGTGCAGGTTGCGGTGCACGTCGTACGCGGCCTGGCCGGTGTCCGCCAGGGAGTAGACCTTGGAGAGGGTGGGGTGGATCTTGCCCTTGGCGATCAGGCGGTTGGCCTCCCACGCCTCGCGGTAGTTGGCGAAGTGCGAGCCGATGATCCGCTTCAGCGACATCCACAGGTAGCGGTTGTCGTACTCGTGGTTGTAGCCCGACGTGGACGCGCAGGTGACGATCGTGCCGCCCTTGCGGGTGACGTAGACGCTGGCGCCGAAGGTCTCGCGGCCCGGGTGCTCGAAGACGATGTCGACGTCCTCGCCGCCGGTCAGCTCACGGATCTTCGAGCCGAAGCGCTTCCACTCCCGCGGGTCCTGGGTGTGCTCGTCCTTCCAGAACTTGTAGCCCTCGGCGTTGCGGTCGATGACCGCGTCCGCGCCCATGGCCCGGCAGATGTCGGCCTTCTCCGGGGAGGAGACGACACAGATCGGGTTGGCGCCGCCGGCCAGCGCGAACTGGGTGGCGTACGAGCCGAGTCCGCCGCTCGCGCCCCAGATGAGGACGTTGTCGCCCTGCTTCATGCCGGCGCCGTTGCGGGAGACCAGCTGGCGGTACGCGGTGGAGTTCACCAGACCGGGGGAGGCGGCCTCCTCCCAGCTGAGGTGGTCCGGCTTCGGCATCAGCTGGTTGGACTTGACCAGGGCGATCTCGGCGAGGCCGCCGAAGTTGGTCTCGAAGCCCCAGATGCGCTGCTCGGGGTCGAGCATCGTGTCGTTGTGGCCGTCCGAGGACTCCAGCTCGACGCTCAGGCAGTGCGCGACGACCTCGTCGCCGGGCTTCCAGGAGTTGACGCCCGGGCCGGTGCGCAGGACGACGCCCGCGAGGTCGGAACCGATGACGTGGTACGGCAGGTCGTGGCGCTTGCTGAGCTCCGACAGACGGCCGTAGCGCTCCAGGAAGCCGAAGGTCGAGACGGGCTCGAAGATCGAGGTCCAGACCGAGTTGTAGTTGACGGAGCTGGCCATGACGGCGACCAGGGCCTCGCCCGGGCCGAGCTCGGGCAGGGCCACGTCGTCGAGGTGGAGCGACTTGCGCGGGTCCTTGTCGCGGCTGGCGAGCCCGGCGAACATGTCGGCCTCGTCCTTGTGGACGGTCACGGCACGGTACGACTCGGGGAGCTTGAGGTGGGCGAAGTCGGCCGACGTGGAGTCGGGCGACTGGATCGCGTCCAGGATGTCCTTCACGGGATGCCTCCGGCGGTGCGGCGTCCGAGGGGGACGCGCTGAGGGTTTCGTCGGGGTGGGTGCTGTGGAGGTGTGCCGTCGGTTCGGCTCGGTGGTGCGGTGGCGGCGCCGGGTGTGGCGCGAGGGATGCCTGTGACGCAGGCGCCCGGACGCACGAGCGGGATCGCTCGTGGGGACAGCCGGCGCGCGAGGAGTTTCTCGGCGGGCCGACCGCCCGGACAACATCAACGTATGGCACGCCGTGTCACGTGACAAGGCACTGCGTGCCAACAATTTCACTCAGATGCAATCTGGTGGTCACGGATGAGCGATGATCGATCGAAAACCCGGCTGAGCTGCGCAAACGCGACATGGGCCGCCCCCGGAAAACCGGGAACGGCCCATGAGTGAGGGTGCCGGAGAGGCCCCGAGAGGCCCCTGGAGGGCGCTCAGCCCTGCTTGAGTGCCTTCTGGATGGTCCGCATGACCTCGTCGAGCGGCGCGTCCGTCCGGGCGACGGCGATGACCACGTCACCCGCCGCGGAGACGGCCGCGGCCGGCACCGGCTCGGCGGCCGGGGAGGCCACCGGCGTCCCCGCCGACGTCGTGGGACGGCCCGCGCCTATGCCCGTGCCGAAGGTCTCCCGCACGATCGCGAAGGCGTGGTCGAGCTGCGTCTCCACGTCGCCCTGCCCGCCCGCCCGCAGCCAGCGCCGCAGCACGTGGTTGTGGGCGGTGACCACCGCGGAGGCGGCCACCTCGGCGAGCAGCGGGTCGTCGTTGCCGTCGTGGTGGTCGCGCTCGTCGAAGTGCCCGAGCAGATAGCGCGTGAACAGGCGCTCGTAACGGGCCACCGAGGCGATCTCGCGCTCCCGCAGGGTCGGCACCTCGCGGGTCAGCCGGTAGCGCTCCACGGAGACCGCGGGCGAACCGGCGTACATCTTCATGACTTCCTTGATGCCCCGGCACACCGTGTCGAGCGGGTGCTCGTGCGGCGGGGCCGCGTTCAGGACCGCCTCGGCGCGCACCAGGGTGTCGTCGTGGTCCGGGAAGATCGCCTCTTCCTTGGAGCGGAAGTGACGGAAGAAGGTCCGCCGGGCCACCCCCGCCGCCGCGGCGATCTCGTCGACCGTGGTGGCCTCGTACCCCTTGGTCGCGAAGAGCTCCATGGCCGCGGTCGCGAGCTCCCGGCGCATCTTGAGCCGCTGCGCGGCGGCTCGGGTCCCCGCCGCGCTCTCCTGAGCGTCGGGCGTGGACGTGGCACGGGGTGTCTTCGCGGCCTTGGACATGTCCCGAACGTACTGCATCGGAGCGGGAGTGTGCCCAGGTGGGGGAGGGGAGCCGGACCCGGCACCGGTGGTGCCGGAGGGGCTCAGCAGCCCTCCCCACTGCCCGTACGCCTCGGTAGGGGCCTCAGCGGCGGGCATATTCGCGGAAGCCGCGCCCGGTCTTGCGGCCCAGGCAGCCCGCGGCCACCAGGTGCTCCAGGAGCGGCGCCGGGGCGAGGCCGGGGTCGCGGAACTCGCGGTGCAGCACCTGCTCGATGGCGAGCGACACGTCCAGACCGACCACGTCGAGGAGCTCGAAGGGCCCCATCGGGTAGCCGCCGCCCAGCTTCATGGCGGCGTCGATGTCGTCCAGGGTCGCGTAGTGCTCCTGGACCATCTTGATCGCGTTGTTCAGGTACGGGAAGAGCAGCGCGTTCACGATGAAGCCGGCCCGGTCGCCGCAGTCCACCGGGTGCTTCCGGATCTTCGTGGTGACCTCGCGGACGGTGGCGTGGACGTCGTCGGCCGTCAGGACGGTACGGACGATCTCGACCAGCTTCATCGCGGGCGCCGGGTTGAAGAAGTGCATCCCGATGACGTCCTGCGGGCGCGAGGTGGCGCGGGCGCAGGCGACGACCGGCAGCGAGGAGGTCGTGGTGGCGAGCACCGCGCCCGGCTTGCAGATCTTGTCCAGGCGGGCGAAGAGCTCCTGCTTGATCTCCAGGTCCTCGGCGACCGCCTCGACCGCGAGGTCGACCTCGGCGAAGGCGTCCAGCGAGCCGGCCGCGACGATCCGGGCCAGCGTCTCGTCGCGCGCCTCGCCCGTCATCCGGCCCTTGTCCACGGAGCGGGCCAGGGACTTGGCGATGCGGGCCTTCGCGGTGTCCGCCTTCTCCTGCGAGCGGGCGGCGAGGACGACGTCGTAGCCGGCCTTGGCGAAGACCTCGGCGATGCCGGAGGCCATGGTGCCGGAACCGGCCACGCCCACCGACCGGACCTCACGGCTCTCGCCCGTGGCGGCGGCGTCCGCCGGGGTCAGCGCGTCGTGGACCACCTCGGCGGAGCCGGGGGCGGCGTAGGTGTAGAAGCCGCGGCCGGACTTGCGGCCGGTCAGGCCCGCCTCGCTGAGCTGCTTGAGGATCGGGGCGGGGGCGTGCAGCCGGTCCTGCGAGGAGGCGTACATCGCCTCCAGGACGGTACGGGCGGTGTCGACGCCGATCAGGTCGAGCAGCGCCAGCGGGCCCATCGGGAGACCGCAGCCGAGCCGCATGGCCGCGTCGATGTCCTCGCGGGAGGCGTACTTGGCCTCGTACATCGCGGCGGCCTGGTTGAGGTAGCCGAAGAGCAGCCCGTCGGCGACGAAGCCGGGCCGGTCGCCGACCGCGACGGGCTCCTTGCCGAGCTCCTGCGCGAGGACGGTCACGGCGTCGACGGCCTGCGGGGCGGTCAGCACCGAGGAGACCACCTCGACCAGCTTCATCGCCTGGACCGGGGTGAAGAAGTGCAGTCCGAGGACCCGCTCGGGGTGGGCGGAGTCGGCGGCGAGCCGGGTGACGGAGAGCGCGTTGGTGCCGGTGGCGAGGATCGTGCCGGGCCGGACGATGCCGTCCAGGGCCCGGAACACCTCCTGCTTCGTCTCGTACGACTCGGGGACGACCTCGATGACGAGGTCGGCGTCGGCGGCGGCGCCGAGGTCGGAGAAGGTGCGGAAACGGGCCAGGACGTCCTGTCGCTCCTCCTGGGTGATCCGGCCCCGGTCGACGGCGCGGGCCGTGGAGGCCTCCAGGGCGGCGACGGCCTTGGCGGCGGCGTTCTCGCTGATGTCGATGCCGATGACCGTACGGCCGGCCCGGGCGAGGACGTCGGCGATGCCGGTGCCCATGGTGCCGAGACCGACGACGGCGATGGTGGAGAGAGGGGTGTCCATCAGGGGACTCCTGGGAGGAAGAGTGACGACTGAAGGCAGTGCGGCGAAAACCGCGCGGAAAGGCACGCGGAATGCCGGAGGAAGGCGCGCGAGGGCGCACGTAAAAGAAGAGAGGAGACGGACCCTGTCCCGGAGCCACGTCGAAACTGCCGAACCGACAAGCGCTCACGAAGGCTGCGTCACCAGGCCGTCGTGAGAAGTGCGGGGGGTGACCCGCTCACCTGAGACTAACCGGCCGGTAACGAGCGCGCCAGCCCCGGGAAGTTGAGGAAGATGTGATCTGGATCGCGGATAGGCTCCGATTCATGGTCCGATTCATGAACAGCGCCGAGGATCCCGAATTCTGCTCGATGATCGATCGATTGAGGGAAGAGATCGAGAATGCGGAAGGCGCCCTCCCCGCCGCATTCGAGGAACTCGCCGGGCCACTCGGGGCGGAGCGGCTGCACGAGGCGCTCACCGCCCCCGGACAGCCGCTCTGGGCCCGTGAGATCGCGGCCTTCCGGCTCGGCCTCGCCGGTGATCCACGCTCCTTCGAGGCGCTGGTCCTCCTCCTCAACCATCGCGACCCCGAGCGCTGCGTCTCCGCCGCCTACGCCCTGACCCGGCTCGGCGACCCGCGCACCGCGCGCGCCGCCGCCGCGCTCGCCACCAACGAACTGCGGGTCGCCTACGCCCTGTTGCCGGTCCGGCTGCTCGCCGAGCTGCGGGCCCCGGAGAGCGTGCCCGCGCTGGTCGCGGTCCTGGAGCGACGGCTGGCGGCCGGCGACCCGCACTGGCGGGTCGGCCTCGCGTGCGTGGAGGGTCTCGGCACGCTCGCCGACGCGCGCGCCCGCGACGTCCTGGAGGCGGCGCTGCCGCACCCGCGACTCGGGGGAGCGGCGCGGGAGGCGCTGGGGCGGTTGGAGGGGTAGGGGCGGGGCGCGGGGCGGCGGGTGGTCGGGTGACGGGATGGTCGGCCGGGCGGGCGGCGGGGAGGTCGGCCGGGCGGACGTGAGGACCGTGAAGGACACCTCGGGCGGCTATGTCGTCAACCCGCTGGACAGCCCGCGGCACCGCTTCGGCATCCAGGCCCGCTACGCCAAGTTCGACGCGATCACCGGCACCGCGCAGGACATGCGGATCCCCGGTCCGCTTGACCGCCCCGCGGCTGAGCCTGTCGGTCAAGCGCGGCGCGGTCGCCTGCCCGAGACCGGCCGTCCCGACGGGCACCCCGGGATCCCCGTAGCCCGGGCGGCGGACCCGCCGCCCGGCCGGGTCCGGATCAGGCGCCCGCTCACTGCTCGTGGCCGAGCAGCCCGTGCAGCGCGGTGCCCGCCGTCGGGGCGTCCCCGCGGGCCGCGTCGGCCTTCGCGGGCTCCGGCTCGGGGAGCGTCTCGCAGACCGCGTCCGCCTCCGAACCGGCCGCGCCGCGCGGCACCGTCCCGGTGGCGAGGTACGTGTCGAGATGGGTGTCCAGGCAGGCGTTGCCGGCCAGGGTCACCCCGTGGTTGCCGCCGCCCTGGTCGACCACCAGAGAGGAGCCGCTCAGCATCCGGTGCAGGGCTACCCCGCCCTCGTACGGGGTGGCCGCGTCCTCGGTCGCCTGGAGGATCAGCACCGGGGGCAGCCGGTCGTTGGTGACGTCCGGCGGGGTCAGCGACGCGACCGGCCAGAACGCGCAGGGCGCGTTGTACCAGGCGTTGTTCCAGGTGGAGAACGGCGCCTTGGTGTGCGCCTCCCAGTTGTCCTTGCGCCAGACGTTCCAGTCGCGCGGCCAGGCGGCGTCGCGGCACTGGACGCTCGTGTAGACCGAGTAGCCGTTGTCCGTCGCGGCGTCCGCGGCGCCGAGCGCCTCGTACGCCTTCACCAGCGGGGCGGGGTCGGCGTCGTTGACGTACGCGGCGAACGCGCCCGCGAGCCGCGGCCAGTAGCCGTCGTAGTAGCCGCCCGGCAGGAAGGTGTCCTCCAGCTCCCCCGGCCCGACCCGGCCGCCGGCCGGAGTGGTGCGCAGCTCCTCGCGCATCCGGTACCAGGCCGCGTCGACCTCCCCGGGGTCGGTGCCGAGCCGGTACGTGGCGTCGTTGCGGGCCACCCAGGCGGTGAAGTCCTTGTGCCGGGTGTCGAAGGCGTAGTCCTGCGCCAGGTTGTCCTCGTACCAGACGCCGTGCGGGTTGACGACGGAGTCCAGGGCCATGCGCCGGACCCGCTCGGGGAACAGGCGGGCGTACACGGCGCCCAGGTAGGTGCCGTAGGAGTAGCCCAGGTAGTTGAGCTTCGGCGCGCCGAGCGCCGCGCGGATGGCGTCGAGGTCCTTGGCGGTGGAGACGGTGTCGATGTACGGCAGGACGTCGGCGTACTTGTCGCCGCAGGCCTTGGCGAAGGCCTGGGCGCGCTCGACGCCGGCCCGCTCCTCGTCGGCGCCGCGCGGGACGGAGTCCGGCCGGACGGGGGCGAAGTGGCCGGGCCGGCAGTCCAGGGCGGGCTCGCTCCTGCCGACGCCGCGCGGGTCGAAGCCGATGACGTCGTACTGGGCCGCCACCTCCGGCTTCAGGGCGGCCGCCACGTACCCGGCCATCCCGCGCCCGCTGCCGCCCGGGCCGCCGGGGTTGACGAGCAGCGGCCCCTGGTAGGTCGTGGCCGTGTGCGCGACCCGGGTGAGGGCCAGCGTGATCGTCCGCCCGGTGGGCCGGTCGTGGTCCAGGGGCACCTTCAGGGTGGCGCACTGGAGCCTCGGGTACGCCGCGGTGGCGCAGCCGGACCAGCGGAGCGGGGCGGCGGGGCGGGGGGCCGGCGCCGTCCCGCCGGGGGTGGTGGCCGAGGCGGATGCGGGCAGGACGGTGACCGTCCCGGCGACCAGAGCCCCAACGGCGATCAGCGTTCCTGCGCGTGGTGTCATACGGCGTCCGTGCCCAGAACCCGGTCCGGAAGGACCGCTTCCGGTCAGAGTTGACCCGATCAGCGGACGTTCCGGCGGCTCCGGTGCGGCGATTCGGAGCGGGGGCAGCTGTTCGGCCGCCGCCGGGGGAGCGTGGTGGTCGGGGACCGGGATGCGGCGCGGGGAGCCCCGGCGGGTGGGACCGGTGCCGAACTCGGCGCCCATTTCGTGCACCTGACGGGTGATCCGGCGCTGGTACCAGGTCGGCGCGTAGGCCCCGGCCGCGTACATCCGCTCGTAGCGCCTCACCAGTGCCGGGTGGTGGTGCCGCAGCCGGCCGAAGAACCACTCGCGGGCGCCGGGCCGCAGAGGGAGCACGAGCGGGGTGACGGAGCCGGCGCCCGCCTCGGCGATGGCGCGGACCGTGTCGTGCAGCTGCTCGGGCCGGTCGCCCAGGAAGGGCACGACCGGGGCCATCAGGACCCCGCAGTCGATGCCGTGCCCGGCGAAGGCGCGCACGACGCCGAGGCGCCGCTCGGGGGAGGGGCTGCCGGGCTCGATCGTGCGCCACAGCTCGCGGTCGGTGAAGCCGACGGAGACGGACACGCCGACCTCCGTCACCTCGGCGGCCTGCCGGATGAGCTCCTGGTTCCGGCACACCAAGTCGATCAGGCGGAGCCGGCGACTGGCACGGCTCCCCGCTCCCTCTCGACGGCCGGTGCCGCTCCTGTGCTCCCCGTACTCTCCTCCGGGACCGGCGCGGCTGTGGCTGACGGGTGCGGGGACCGTGCAAGCGGACCAGGATCCGGGCGTCAGAGGCAGCGGGATGAGGTCCGCGGCTGCCGGCACCCGGGCCTCACGGTCCGGACGGGGGATGCAAGTCGCTAAGCCCGTGCTGATCACCGGGCCCAAGATGGTGCACGTCCACTGATCCCACTGACGTACGGCCGTCTCTCCGAAGGCATCCGGCACAGCCGGCCGACGTCGTGCCGCAGTAGCCCAACTGGTAGAGGCGCCTGATCCAGGATCAGGAGGTCGGGGGTTCGAATCCCTCGTGCGGCACACATGCGGAAGGGGCGGCCTCGTCATGAGACCGCCCCTTCAAGCAGGCCTACTGGTTCCGCTTAAGGTGCTGCAGCAGCGCGAGCCCAAACCCGGCAACGGTAGCGAAGGCGCCGCTGCCGGCCTTCAGTGCGCCCAGCGGGGTGCCGTTCAGCAGCGTCACCACCGTGAAGGCGAAGAGGCCGACAAGGGCAGCGCTGAGCGCAACGATCGCCAGGTCACGGCCCGGGTGAGTGCAAGCCTGGGGCGTCGCCTGAGTGGTAGCCATGAAGTCGTCCTCCTGCTAGGTCTGCGTGCGAGTACACCGAATCGCGGTACGGCGAAACGCCGTAGCGATGGGTGAGACGCGCGACAGGCTCTATGGAGCCTGAGGGCGACGGAATGTCGCTCTGAGTGCGCGCCGTAGTGCAGGCACAGACCCTCCAACAGGGGAGTTGAGGGCGTACACCCCAGAGTAGCAGAAGCAACATGCGTGCAACGGGACGTAGTTCAGAGGTCAGAGCACCCGGCTTGGGGCCGGGGAGTCGCTGGTTCGAATCCAGCCGTCCCGACAAAGTCAGGAGGAGGGCAGCGACACGACGAGCGACGGCACGTCCGTCATGCCGTCGAAGTAGCTCACGAGGCCGCCCTTCCCGCCGACGTCGAGCACGAGCTTCCCCGTAACGGACTGACCCGGCTTGTATGTCGTGTCAAGCTCGGGGCCGCCGACGGATTCCAGCGTCGTGGCCTCCTGTGCAGCCGTCCCTTCGTTCTCCCACTTCATCATGCCGTGGCTGCTGAAGCGGCCGTCCTTGGCGCCGACGTTCTTCACGGCGAGGGTGAGGACGAGGTACTGGCCGAGCTTCGGCCTATGGGTTGTTCCGACCTCTGCCGGCGTCGCGTACTTCGCGCTGACGGCCTTCACCTCGAAGGTCGTGTTCGGTGCGGAGTCTGTGGCGTCGGGGTTCGGCTCCATGTCTTCGAATCGACCTGTCTCGCCGATCTTCAGCTCCGCCACCTTCGGTGCCGCGGAGGACGGTGAGGCCGACTTGGGCGTGGCCGCCGGCGGGGCTGCAGAGTGCGTCGTAGTAGGCGCCCGAGTCTCGACCTTGGGTGAGGCGCCGCAGGCTGCCAGAAGGGCAACAGACGCCCCCATGGCGGCAGCGTTGATGACCCACCGGACACGGTTGTTCATGATCCCCACCCCGATGAGCGCAGCCCCTCCCGTGGGCCCCGCGATGAGGGCACAGCGTAGGGCACGTCATCCCTGGCGATGACCACAGTGACGACAACCGGCGGTTGCTGTGCACCTGGTGCCACCGTAGGAAGAGCGCCAGTGAGGGCGGCACAGCAGCCGGCCCAGGGCGCGTGCGTACGCACAAGCCCAAGCCCACACGCCCAGCGCTGGAGGACTGACCATGGCCGGCGCACACGTGGTCCTGGAGGAGGCGGACGACAGCGCCGCCGGCGCAATGTCGGCGAGCCGGAGACGCTGATCGTCCCTGACGACGAACTCCGCGGCCCGGAGCTGCCGCCCGGATTTCGCGCCCCGGCGCGCAGGTGGTTGGCTTGGCGCACATCCCCGAGAGTTCAAGCTGGAGGAAGTCCCATGGCGCAGGTCGAGGCCACGACGGAGCGGATCATCGCCGCCGACGCGGAGACGGTGTTCGATGCCCTGGCCGACTACAGCGGCACGCGCGCGAAGCTGCTCCCCGAGCACTTCAGCGAGTACGAGGTGCGCGAGGGCGGCGACGGGCAGGGCACCCTCGTCCACTGGAAGCTGCAGGCCACCAGCAAGCGCGTCCGCGACTGCCTCCTGGAGGTCGCCGAGCCCACCGACGGACAGCTGGTCGAGAAGGACCGCAACTCCTCCATGGTCACCACCTGGACCGTGACCCCGGCCGGCGAGGGCGGCTCGAAGGTCGTCGTCAGCACCGTCTGGAACGGCGCCGGCGGCATCGGCGGCTTCTTCGAGCGGACCTTCGCGCCCAAGGGCCTCGGGCGCATCTACGACGCCGTGCTGGCCAAGCTGGCCGCCGAGGTGGAGAAGAAGTAGAGAAGTAGCCTCGGGAAACGGATCGGAGAAGTAACGCCCCGGTCCGTCACCGATTCGAGTGGTTTCCCCGCGGCCCCCACAAGAGCGCCCGGCGCGCCCAGGGGTCGCGGGGAGCCTCGTAAACGCCCTGATGAGCGCCCCAAGTGCGCCGCCCCCGAGGGGTGTTCGGGGCCCGGTGGCCCACCCTCCTCCCGTACCGCCCGACTTGCTCCCGCTTCGCGCGCAATGCGAAGAATGACGCGCGCAGACGCCGTGACGAGGGGAGCAGCACGTGGGTGCGATCACGCTGGCGAAGCACGCCCGAGGAACCGAAGCCGCCCAGGCCGCCCAGGAGGCCGGGGAAACGGTCCCGCTGCCCGTCGAGGACCGGCCCGTCGGCCAGGCCCCGCCGCCGCCCGGAGCGCCGGTCGCCCTCGACCCGCGACGGGTCCGGCTCGTCTTCTGCGGCCTCATGCTCGCGCTGCTGCTCGCCGCGCTGGAGCAGATGATCGTCGCCACCGCCCTGCCGAAGATCGTCGGCGAACTCCAGGGCCTGGACCGGATGTCCTGGGCGATCACCGCCTACCTGCTCACCGCCACCATCGGCCTGCCCGTCTACGGGAAGCTCGGCGACCTCCTCGGCCGCAAGGGCGTGTTCCTCTTCGCCATCGTCGTCTTCGTGATCGGCTCGGGACTGGCCGGCTGGTCGCGCAGCATGGACCAGCTCATCGCCTTCCGCGCCCTCCAGGGCGCCGGCGCCGGCGGCCTGATGATCGGCGTCCAGGCGATCATCGCCGACATCGTCCCCTCCCGGGAACGCGGCCGCTACATGGGCCTCATCGGCGCCGCCTTCGGGCTCGCCTCCGTCGCCGGACCGCTGCTCGGCGGCTTCTTCACCGACCACGTCTCCTGGCGCTGGTGCTTCTACTTCAACGTGCCCTTCGGCCTGGTCACCCTCGCCGTCGTCGCCGTCGTCCTGAAACTGCCCAAGCCCGCCGTCCGGGCCCGCTTCGACGTCCTCGGCGCCCTGCTGCTGGCCGCCTCCTCCACCTGTCTGGTCCTGCTGACCAGCTGGGGCGGCACCCGCCACGCCTGGGACTCCGGGGTCATCCTCGGCCTCGGCTGCGGCGCCGTCGCGGCCGCCGCCCTCTTCCTCGTCGTCGAGCGCCTCGCGCCCGAACCGCTCATCCCGCTGCGCCTGTTCCGCGACTCCGTCTTCACCGTCACCAGCCTCGTCGGCACGGTCGTCGGCATCGCCCTCTTCGGTGCCGCCAGCTATCTGCCGACCTTCCTGCAGATGGTCGAGGGCGCCTCCGCCACCGAGTCCGGCCTGCTCATGCTGCCGCTGATGGGAGGCATCGTCGTCGCCTCCGTCGTCTCCGGCCAGCTCATCAGCCGCACCGGCCGCTACAAGGTCTACCCCGTGCTCGGCGGCGCCGTCGCCACCCTCGGCATGTGGCTGCTCTCCCGCCTGGACACCGACACGCCCCGCCTCCAGCAGAGCCTCTGGCAGGCCGTCCTCGGCCTCGGCATCGGCCTCGTCATGCCGGTCCTCGTGCTCGCCGTGCAGAACTCCGTGCGCCCCGCCGACCTGGGCACCGCCACCAGCGCCCACACCTACTTCCGGCAGATCGGCGGCAGCGTCGGCGCCGCCGTGTTCGGCACCCTCTTCGCCTCCCGCCTCGACTCCGCCCTCGCCGAGCGGCTCCCCGAGGACGGCGCCGCCGCGCTGCCGCCCGCCGACTCGATCACCCCGCAGGTGGTCCACGCGCTGCCGCCCGCCCTGCGCGACGCCTTCGTCCAGGCGTACGCCGACGCGATGCCCCGGATCTTCCTCTACCTCGTGCCGGTCCTCGTGCTCGGCCTCGTCCTCGCCTTCTTCCTCAAGGAGAAACCGCTGGTGTCCCACCACACCCCCGCCACCGAGGTCCCCCTGCCCGCCACCGCCCCCGCGCCCGCCCCGGTCTCCGCCGTCCCGCACGCCCGGCCCGGCGTGCCCACCGGCGCCCCCGCCCCGCTGCTCGCGGGGGTGCCCGTCTGCGGCACCGTCCAGCACCACGACGGCAGCTGCGTGCCCCGCGCCGCCCTCACGCTCATCGACGTCCAGGGCCGCCAGGTCGGCCGCGGCGCGAGCGGCGACGACGGACGGTACGCGCTGAGCGTGCCCGGCCCCGGCGCGTACGTCCTGATCGCGGCGGCCGGCGGACACCAGCCGCAGGCCGTCTCCGTCACCGTCGGGGAGCGCCCGGTCGACCTCGACGTCGTCCTCGGCGGCGCCGGGCGGCTCGCCGGTGCCGTGGTCACCGCCGACGGCACCCCGGTACGGGACGCCGCCGTCACCCTCACCGACGTCCGCGGCGAGGTCGTCGCCTCCACCCGCAGCGGGCGCGAGGGCGGCTACGTCATCGGGGAGCTGGTCGCCGGCGAGTACACCCTGGCCGCGAGCGCCCCCGCCTTCCGGCCCGCCGCCCTCCCGGTGAGCGTCCAGGCCTCCCGCGAGACCCGCCAGGACATCGAGCTGGCCGGCGGCGCGGTGCTGCGCGGCACGGTGCGGGCGGGCGGCGGGCGGCCCGTCGAGGACGCCCGGGTGACCCTGCTCGACGCCGCCGGCAACGTCGTCGACACCCTCACCACCGGTCCCGATGGGACCTTCCGCTTCGTCGACCTGTCCTCCGGCGAGTACACGGTCATCGCCGCCGGATACCCGCCGGTCGCCACCGTCCTCCAGGTCGCGGGCGGCGGGCGCACCGAGCGCGACCTCCAGCTCGGCCACGAGGACTGACCGGACCGGCGGGACCGCGGGCCGGACCGGTCGCCCGGGCCGGCCCGTACGGATCAGGAGGCGGTGGTCGCCTTGCGGATCGCGCTGATGCAGGCGCCGATCGCCTCCTGGAGCGCCTCAAGGCGCTGGAGCATGTCCTCCTCGACGACGTCCTCCTCCAGGACCTCGTCCAGGGTCAGCTCCTCGAAGACCTTCGTCGCCTTCTGCAGGCTGCTGTAGAACTTCGTGCGGCGCTCCTGCACCCGCAGCGCCGGGTCCGCCTCCACGGCCTGGACGACCAGCGACTTCACCGTGTCGTAGGCCTCGCCGGCCCACTCGCCGGCCTCCTCCGAGTCGTCCAGCTCGTCGATGAGCGACAGGTGCCGCTCGGCCTCCGCGCGCAGCTCCGCCGGGGCGGCGACGGTCTGTCCCGCGGGCGTCCTGATCTGCCCGCCCTCGGCGATCTGCCGGACGTACTCGATCCGGTCGGCCGCCTTCGCCTCCTGCGCCACCGCCTTCTTCAGGTCGCCGGTGCGGGCGATCGCCCGGGCCATCTCGGTCTGCAGCGCCGGGTCCTCCTTCATCCGGTCGAGCAGCGCGCCGCGCGCCGCCTCGGCCGTACCGGGGTCGGCGAGGATGGCCGCACGCAGCGCGGTCGGGTTCTCGGCCACCTCCAGCGCCTTGGTCGGCTTGATGCCCTCGGCCTCGGCCGCCGCGCTGATCGCGTGGCCGCGGACCGAGGTCGCGCTGGAGCGGGAGGAGTAGTACGAGAGCCAGACGTCGGCCTCGGGCAGCTCGACCTCCTGGCCGGGCGCCAGCGCCTCGAACTGCGGCACGAGGGCGTCGTCCGCGGCCATGTCCCAGGCCTTGTAGTAGCGCATGACCCGCTCGGGGGAGCAGCCGGCGAGCTCGGCGAACGCCTTCGCCGACACCTTCTCGGTGCCCTCGGCGGCCTGACCGCCCGGCCGCACGCTCCGCGCCACCTTGAGCGCGAACGCCCAGCCGCCCGTCCGCGCGTACACGCCGAAGTCGTGGGCGTCCCGGACGACGGCCTCGGCGACGGCCTCAGCGGCGGGCTCGACCCACTCACCGGTGTCGAGGACGACGGGGGCCTCCTCGATGTCGGTCGTGAGGTCGGTCGCGACATCGGCCTCGACGTCGGTCGTGAGGTCGGCCGCGACGTCGGTCGTGAGGTCGGCGGGGGTCTCGGACGGAGCGAGCGAGGTGGTCACCGAGGGGTCTCCTGGGGTCTGCGGGGCGAGAAAACTGCGCCCGTCAGCCTATACGTACGAGATGAACGGATTCGCCCGAATCAACACCGCCAGTGGTCCACGCCTCCGACACTTTTCCACAGGGGTGGTCGGCTCCGCCGGTCGGCGCGTACGGTGCCAGACATGAAGATCCTGATCAGCGCCGACATGGAAGGCGCCACCGGTGTGACCTGGCCCGCCGACGTGCTGCCCGGGACTCCCCAGTGGGAGAGATGCCGCTCCCTGTTCACCTCGGACGTGAACGCGGCGGTGCTCGGATTCTTCGACGGCGGCGCCGACGAGGTGCTGATCAACGAGGCGCACTGGAGCATGCGCAATCTGCTCCTGGAGCGGCTCGACGAGCGGGCCGAGATGCTCACCGGGCGCCACAAGTCGCTCTCCATGGTCGAGGGCGTCCAGCACGGCGACGTCGACGGCATCGCCTTCGTCGGCTACCACACCGGCGCCGGGGCCGAGGGCGTCCTCGCCCACACCTACCTCGCCAACTCCATCACCGGCGTCTGGCTCAACGGGGTGCGCGCCAGCGAGGGCCTGCTCAACGCGCACGTGGTCGCCGAGTACGGAGTCCCCGTCGTCCTGGTCACCGGCGACGACCTGACCTGCGAGGACGCGCTGGGGTACGCGCCGGAGGCGCACAAGGTCGCCGTCAAGGACCACGTCTCGCGGTACGCGGCGGTCTGCCGCACCCCCACCAGGACGGCCGCCGACATCCGCGCGGCGGCGAAGGCCGCGGCCGCGCTCGCCGTGCGGCGCGAACCGGTCGTCGGCGGGCCGTTCACCGTGGAGCTGGAGTTCGACGCGGAGCACCTGGCCGCCGCCGCCACGGTGGTCCCCGGCGCCGAGCGGAGTGGCGAACGCAGGACCGCCTACACCAGCGAGACGATGTACGAGGCGATTCGCACGTTCAAGGCGGTCACGACCATCGTCTCCGCCGCAGTGGAGGAGCAGTATGGCTGAGGAGGTCCGGGGCCCGGACGCGACGGCGCTCGACGAGGTGGTCACCTTCACCTCCGAGCTGATCAGGATCGACACCACCAACCGCGGCGGCGGCGACTGCCGCGAGCGGCCCGCCGCCGAGTACGTGGCGGAGCGGCTCGCCGGCGCCGGCCTCGAACCGGCCCTGCTGGAGCGGACCCCGGGCCGTACCAACGTCGTCGCCCGCATCCCCGGCACCGACCCCACCGCCGAGGCCCTGCTGGTCCACGGGCACCTGGACGTCGTGCCGGCCGAGGCCGCCGACTGGACCGTCCACCCCTTCTCCGGCGAGATCCGCGACGGCGTCGTGTGGGGGCGCGGCGCCGTCGACATGAAGAACATGGACGCGATGGTGCTCGCCGTCGTCCGCTCCTGGGCCCGCGAGGGCTTCCGGCCCCGCCGTGACATCGTCGTCGCCTACACCGCCGACGAGGAGGCCAGCGCCGAGGACGGCTCCGAGTTCCTCGCCGAGCGGCACCCCGGCCTCTTCGAGGGCTGCACGGAGGGCATCAGCGAGTCCGGCGCCTTCAGCTTCCACCCGGACCCCCGCACGACCCTCTACCCGATCGCCGCGGGCGAGCGCGGCACCGCCTGGATCAAGCTCACCGCCCGCGGCCGGGCGGGCCACGGCTCCAAGGTCAACACGGCCAACGCGGTCACCCGCCTCGCCGAGGCCGTCGCCCGCATCGGCGCCCACACCTGGCCCGTCCGGCTCACCCGGACGGTCAGGGCCTCGCTCACCGAGCTGGCCGCGGTGTACGGCATCGACGTCGACGTCGACGCCCCCGACTTCGACGTCGACCTGCTCCTGAAGAAGCTGGGCCCGGCCGCCGCCCTGGTCGAGCCCATCGTCCGCAACAGCGCCAACCCCACGATGCTGGACGCCGGCTACAAGGTGAACGTGATCCCGGGCCACGCCGTGGCCTACGTCGACGGGCGGATGCTGCCGGGCGGCGAGGAGGAGTTCGTCGCGACCATGGACCGGCTCACCGGCCCGGACGTCGCGTGGGAGTTCCACCACCGCGAGGTGCCGCTGGAGGCCCCCGTCGACTCGCCGACCTTCGCCAAGCTGCGCGCCGCCGTCGAGCACGTCGACCCGACCGGGCGCGTCGTCCCCTTCTCCATGTCGGGCGGCACCGACGCCAAGCAGTTCTCCCGCCTCGGCATCACCGGCTACGGCTTCTCGCCGCTGAAGCTGCCCCCGGAGCTCGACTACGGGGCGCTCTTCCACGGCGTCGACGAACGCGTCCCCGTCGACGCGCTCCACTTCGGCGTCCGCGTCCTGGACCGCTATCTGCGGTCCGCCTGACCATCGCGGCGGCCCGCCGCGGTGGTGACACCCGACCGTTCTCACGTTTCCACCCAGGGGGGATCGAGATGGTATCCACGGCCGCCTACGGCAGCTGGCCGTCACCCATCGGCGCCGCGCTCGCCGCCGCACACGACGGGCGCCCCGACCATGTCGGGGTGGTCGGCGACGACGTGTGGTGGACCGCGCCGCGCCCCACCGAGGGAGGCCGCCGCGCGCTGGTGCGGCGCCGCCCCGACGGCACGGAGGAATCCGTCCTGCCCGCGCCGTGGAACGTGCGGACCCGGGTCATCGAGTACGGCGGGCAGCCCTGGGCCGGCACGGTGCGGCCCGACGGCTCGCCGCTCCTCGTCTTCTGCCACTTCCCCGACCAGCGCCTCTACGCCCACGAGCCGGACGCGGCACCGGGCACCGAGCCCCGGCCGCTCACCCCGGTCTCGGCGACCGGCGGCGGACTGCGTTGGGCCGACCCCGTCGTCCACGCCGACCGGGGCGAGGTGTGGTGCGTCCTGGAGGAGTTCACCGGGCCCGCGCCGACCGACGTGCGCCGGGTGATCGCCGCCGTGCCGCTGGACGGCTCCGCCGCCGAGGACCGCGGCCGGGTGCGCGAACTGTCCGACGGGCGGCACCGGTTCGTCACCGCACCGCGCCTCTCGCCGGACGGCCGGCAGGCCGCCTGGATCGCCTGGGACCACCCCCGGATGCCGTGGGACGGCACCGAGGTCCAGCTCGCCCGGGTCGCCGACGACGGCACCTTCCACGACACCCGCACCGTCGCGGGCGGCCCCGAGGAGTCGGTGCCCCAGGTCGGCTGGACCGCCGACGGACAGCTGCTCCACCTCAGCGACCGCACCGGCTGGTGGAACCTCTACCGCACCGGCGCGGACGGCGCCCCGGTCGCGCTCACCCCGCGCCCCGAGGAGTTCGGCGGACCGCTCTGGACGCTGGGCCGGAGCTGGTTCGCGCCCCTGGAGAACGGCCTGATCGCCGTCGTCCACGGCAAGGGCGCCAACGCCCTCGGCATACTCGATCCCGGCAGCGGCGAACTCGTCGACGCCGCCGGCCCCTGGACCGAATGGGCCGCCACCCTCGCCGTCCACGGCACCCGGGTCGTCGGCGTCGCCGCCGGCCCCCGCAGCGGCGCCGAGGTCGTCGAGCTGGACACCCGTACCGGCCGGGCCCGGGTCATCGGCGCCCCGCACACCGACCCGGTCGACCCCGCCTACTACCCCGAGCCTCGCAGCCGGGTCTTCACCGGACCCGGCGGCCGGGAGATCCACGCCCACGTCCACCCGCCGCACAGCCCCGACCGGACCGCGCCCGACACCGAGCTCCCGCCCTTCGTGGTGTGGGCGCACGGAGGTCCCACCGGGCACTCCCCGCTCGTCCTCGACCTGGAGATCGCCTACTTCACCTCCCGGGGCATCGGCGTCGCCGAGGTCAACTACGGCGGCTCCACCGGCTACGGCCGGGAGTACCGCGAACGGCTGCGCGAGCAGTGGGGCGTGGTCGACGTGGAGGACTGCGCCGCCGTCGCCCGCGCGCTGGCCGACGAGGGCACGGCCGACCCGGACCGCCTCGCGATCCGCGGCGGCAGCGCCGGCGGCTGGACCAGCGCCGCCTCCCTCGCGCAGAGCGACGTCTACGCCTGCGGCACGATCATCTACCCCGTCCTGGACCTGACCGGCTGGGGCACCGAGGAGACCCACGACTTCGAGTCGCAGTACCTGCACTCGCTGATCGGCCCGCTCGACGAGGTGCCCGACCGGTACCGCGAACGCTCCCCGCTGGAACACGTCGAGAAGATCACCGCACCCTTCGTGCTGCTCCAGGGGCTCGACGACCCCATCTGCCCGCCCGCGCAGGCCGAGCGCTTCCTCGCCCGGATGGCCGGCCGGGGCGTCCCGCACGCCTACCTCGCCTTCGAGGGCGAGGGGCACGGCTTCCGCAGGGCCGACACCATGATCCGCGCCCTCGAAGCCGAACTCGCGCTCTACACGAGGACCTTCGGCATCGAGCGGACGGACGTCCCCCACCTGGAGTTCCGCACGTGACCGCCACCACCGCCACGACGCCGCCCGCCGGCCCGCCCGCGAGCGGACCGGTGCCCGCGCTCACCCGGCCGCCCCGGCTGCGCCCCGGTGCCCGGGTGGCCGTCGTCGCGCCCAGCGGCCCCATCCCGGAGGACCGGCTCCGGGCCGGCCTCGACATCCTCCGCGGCTGGGACCTCGACCCGGTCGTGGCCCCGCACGTCCTCGACACCCACCCGGACCTCGGCTACCTCGCGGGGACGGACGAGGACCGCGCGCGCGACCTCACCGAGGCGTGGTGCGACCCGGACGTCTCCGCCGTGTTCTGCGCCCGCGGCGGCTACGGCGCCCAGCGGACCGTCGAGCTCGTCGACTGGACGGCGATGCGGGCCGCCGGCCCGAAGGTCCTCGTCGGATACAGCGACGTCACCGCCCTCCACGAGGCCTTCGCCACCCGGCTCGGCCTCGTCACCCTGCACGGCCCGATGGTCGCGGCCGCCGCCTTCCTCCAGGACCCGCACACCCGCGCGTCCCTGCGGGCCACCCTCTTCGAGCCCGAGTCGGTCCGCACCCTCGCCACGGCGACGGCCGGCGCCCTGGTGCCGGGCCGGGCCCGCGGCGTCACCCTCGGCGGCTGCGTCAGCCTGCTCGCGGCCGAGCTCGGCACCCCGCAGGCCCGGCCCTCCGCCCGCGGCGGGCTGCTGCTCCTGGAGGACGTGGGGGAGGAGCCGTACCGGCTGGACCGGATCCTCACCCAACTGCTGCGCTCCGGCTGGCTGGACGGGGTCGCCGGGATCGGGCTCGGGTCCTGGGAGGAGTGCGGTCCGTACGAGGAGGTGCGCGCGGTGCTCGCCGACCGGCTCGGCGGGCTCGGGGTCCCCGTCGTCGAGCGGATGGGCTTCGGGCACGAGGCGAGCGCGCCGACCGTGCCGTTCGGGATTCCCGGGGTGCTGGACGCGGAGGCGGGAACGCTCACGCTGGAGGTGCCGGCCCTGCGCTGACCGGCGCGCGGGCGCACGGCCCGTCGCTGAACATCCGTCAACAAGCCCCGCCCGGCGCGTTGACGGCCCAGTGACGCCTGTCACACGATGGGCGCGGATCGGTGTCTGCCGACAGGTGGGCACCTCGTGCGCCCTCGGTGTGGAGGTCCCCGTGTCCCGTGCCCTGCCCCGCTCCCGAAACCTGCTCGCGACGCTCACGGCCGGGGCCGCGCTCGCCGCGCCCCTCGCGCTCGCCGCCCCCGCGCAGGGCGCCGGGCCCGGCCCGTACACGGTGACCCCGCTGAGCTTCACCGTCGAGGCGGGCGGCCGGCGTTGCGCCGTGGACGCCGACCTCTACCGGCCCGCCGGTGTCGACGCCGCCCACCCCGCCCCGGCCGTCCTCGCCACCAACGGCTTCGGCGGCAGCAAGGCCGACGGCACCACCGACGCCATCGGCAGGGCCGTCGCCTCCCACGGCTACGTCGCGCTCGTCTACTCCGGTCTCGGCTTCGGTCGCACCGGCTGCCTGATCTCCCTCGACGACCCGCGCGCGGACGGCCGGGCCGCCACCCGGCTGGTCGACTTCCTGGCCGGCGGCCGGGCCGCCGACGACGGCACCCGAGCCGACTTCGTCACCCAGGACGGCACGGGCGACCCCCGCGTCGGCATGATCGGCGGCTCCTACGGCGGCGCCGTCCAGCTCGCCACCGCCTCCGTGGACCCCCGCCTCGACGCGCTCGTCCCTCTCATCACCTGGAACGACCTGGCCTACTCCCTCGCCCCCAACGGCGCCGACCGCGCCACCCCCGGCGTCTTCAAATGGCAGTGGGCCAACGCCTTCTACCTGATGGGCGAGGGCCAGCCGCTGCTCGTGCCCTCGCTCGACCCCAGCCGGATCAACTCCCTGAGCTGCCTGCACTTCGTCACCGACGCCTGTGACACGGTCCGGCTGCTCAACTCCGGCTCCTACCCGGACGCCGAGACCAGGAAGGTGCTCGACTTCGCCCGCGGCGTCTCCCCGGTCTCCTACCTCGACCGGGTCAAGGCCCCCACGCTGATCGTCCAGGGCCAGGCCGACAGCCTGTTCAACCTCAACGAGGCCCGCGCCACCTACGAGCGGCTGGCGGCCCGGGGCGTCGACACGCGGATGATCTGGCAGTCCTGGGGCCACAGCGGCGGCCGGAGGCCCGGCGAACTCGACCTCGGGCAGGGGGACCTGGAGAGCAGCTACGTCGGCCGGCGGATCCTCGGCTGGTTCGACCGGCACCTGCGCGACGACCGGACGGCCGACACCGGGCCCGCGTTCGCCTACTACCGAGACTGGCAGGGCGGCTACGGCACCGCCGCCGCCGTGCCCGCGCTCAGCCAGACGCTGTACCTCTCCGGCGACGGCACGCTGGTCGACGCCCCGTCCAAGGTGGCCCGCGGCTCCCGCTCGTACCTCAACTGGCCGCTGCCGACCAGCCATTCCGAGTCCTCGATCGCCGGTCTGGTCGGACTGCCCGACCCCGCCCCGTACGACCTCCCGGGCACCTACCTCGGCTGGCGCAGCGCCCCGCTCACCGCCCCCGTCGACCTCGTCGGCGCGCCGCGCGCGACGCTCCGGGTCGAGTCGCCGTGGACCGAGCGCGTCCAGGACTCCGGCGACGCCGCCGACAAGCTGGTGCTCTTCGCCAAGCTGTACGACGTCGCCCCGGACGGCACCCGGACCCTGGTCAACCGGCTGGTCGCCCCGGTCCGCGTACCGGACGTCACCCGGCCGTTCACGGTCGAACTCCCCGGCATCGTGCACCGCTACGAGACCGGCCACCGGCTGGAGTTCGCGATCGCGGCCAGCGACACCGCGTACTTCGGCAACCGGGGGATCAAGCCCGTGACCGTCTCCAGCGCCCCCGGGGAGCCGGGGGCGCTGGAGCTGCCCCTGGTGCGGGGGCGGGTGGAGTAGCGGCTAGCGCGCCGTCAGGGCCGCGTACCCGGGCCGGACCAGCTCGTCGATCAGGCGACGGCGCTCCGGCAGCGGCAGGAACGCGGCCTCCAGGGCGGCGACCGTGAACTCCTCGAAGACCTCCGGGCCGTAGCCGAAGGCGTCCGCCATGTGCTGGAACTCCTCGCTCATGGTGGTGCCGGAGACCAGCCGGTTGTCCGTGTTCAGGGTGATCCGGAAGCCCAGCCGGCGCAGCTCGTCGATCGGGTGCGAGGCGTAGTCCTTCGCGGCGCCGGTCTGCAGGTTGGAGGTCGGGCAGACCTCCAGGGCGATGGCGTTGTCCCGCACGTACGAGGCGAGCCGGCCGAGCGTGCCGTCCTCGGCGATGTCGTCGGTGATCCGCACGCCGTGGCCGATCCGCTCGGTGCCGCAGACCTGCACGGCCTCGTGGATCGACTCCGCGCCGACGGCCTCGCCCGCGTGGATGGTGAAGTGGCAGTTCTCGCGCTTCAGGTGCTGGAAGGCGGGGAGGTGGCGGGCCGGCGGGTTGCCGATCTCGCCGCCGGCGATGTCGAAGCCCGCCACGCCCCGGTCCCGGTGCGCGACGGTGAGCCGGGCGATCTCCAGCGAGCGGTCGGTGTGCCGCATGCCGGTGAGCAGGGTGCGGACGGTGATCCGGCCGCCGGTGCGGCGCTCGCCCTCGCGGAAGCCCTCGTTCACGGCCTCGACCACCTCGTCGAGGGTCAGCCCGCCCTCCAGGTGCTGCTCGGGGGCGTACCGGATCTCGGCGTAGACGACGCCGTCCCCGGCCAGGTCCTCGGCGCACTCGGCCGCGATCCGCTCCAGGGCCTCGCGGGTCTGCATCACCGCGCAGGTGTGGGCGAAGGTCTCCAGGTACCGCTCCAGCGAACCGGAGTCGGCGGCGTCCCGGAACCACTCGGCGAGCTCCGCCGGGTCCTCGGTGGGGAGCGCGGTGTAGCCGCAGGACCGGGCCAGTTCGATGATCGTGGCCGGGCGCAGGCCGCCGTCGAGGTGGTCGTGCAGGACGGCCTTCGGAGCCTCGCGGATCCAGTCGGCGACGGCGGGGGCGGACGCCGGGGAGACCGGCGTCGGGGCCGGGGCGGAGGCAGGGGCGGCAGGGTTGTCAGACAAGTGCATGGCCGGGAAGTGTACGCCACCGCGGCGGGGCCGGGATGTGACCCCGGTGACACCGGTCAGTTCGACTGGAGGACCGGCAGCGCCGGGGCTCCCGTCGGCAGCATGTGCTTGGCCGCCAGCACCGGTGTCTCCCCGACCCGTACGACCTGGGTGACCAGCACCGCCGGGGTGTCCGCCGAGCGCCCGAGCTGCTCGCCCCTGCGGCGGCCGAGGAGGGTCGCGGTGACGGCGCTGTGCCCCGCGAGCTGGAGGCCGCGCGAGGCCCCGGCGAGGACGGCCAGCATCGAGGTGAGCTCCGGCGATCCCGCCGCGCGCAGGGCCTCCGCGAAGCCCGGATGGGTCCTCTCCAGGACCGCGTCGGCCGCCGCCCACTCGTGGCTCAGCGCGGCCGGACCCGCCTCCCCGGTGAGCACGGACTCCCAGAACCGCAGCTCGGAACCGGCCGGGGCGAGCAGGTGCTGGGTGGTGAAGTCGGTGGGCTCCTCCGTGGAGCGCAGCAGCCCCCGCACCCGCAGCGGGCCGGCCCCGCCGAGCAGCTCCTCCAGCGGCTGGAGGTGTTCGAAGCCGCGCCGGGGCGGGTGCGCGTTGACCGTCCGGCCCACCCCGCGCCGCACGGTGAGCAGCCCGTCCTCCTGGAGCAGCAGCAGCGCCTCGCGCAGGGCGGGCCGGCTCACGCCGAGCTCGCCCGCCAGCTTGGGCTCGGAGGGGAGCGTCGATCCCGGGGGGTAGGTGCCCTCGTGGATGGCGTCCGCGATCCGCTCGTAGAGCGCGACGACCGGTCGCCGCTGCTGTCCGCCGGCTGCCACGGATCCTCCTCGTGCTCGTGCCCGCCTGTCTGCCTGCGCCTGCGCTCTTACCGTAGCCGCCCCACCTTGTCTGACAAGTCACTCGGACGGGCGTGTTCACCGCCTCCCCGAGGTGTGAATCGGCCCATCCTGGTGGGACGGACGACGGAGGAGAGGGCCGGCGATGAGTTCCAGGGGTACGTCGAGCACGGAAAGGGCGGCCCGCTCCGGCGGGGTCCTCACCCCCGGCCGGATCGCCATCGGGGTGGTCCTGGTCCTGCTGCTCGTCTTCATCTTCGAGAACACCCGGCAGGTGCGGATCCGGCTGCTGATCCCCGAGGTCTCCATGCCGCTCTACCTGGCCCTGCTGGCCACCACGCTGCTCGGCGCGGTCTGCGGCTATTACGCGGCGGCCCGGAGGCGCAAGTGAGGCGCGCGGCGCTCGTGGGCGCGGGGGCCGTGCTCGCGCTCGCCGCGATGGCCGTCAGCTCGGCGGAGGCGGCGGCAGCGGCCGAGGCCGAGGCCGAGGCGGAGGAGGCGGCGGGTGCGGGCGGCACCGGCGGGTCGCCGATGCCGGACTTCCTGGGCAAGGGGCTGTGGCGGGTGTTCACCTCGCTCGACCCGCGCACCCGGCTCGACGTCCACGACGTGGGCGGCGGCGACCGGCGGGTGCTGTGGCCGCCGAACTGGCGCGTCTGCACACAGCACCCCGCGCCGGGGTGCCGCCGGCGCGCCCGGGGGAGGGTGGTGGTGGGCGTGGTGAAGAAGGGCGAGGTCTGCCCGGCCCGGGTGACGGCGGCCCGGCGGTGACGGCGACGGCCCGGCGGTGACGGCGACGGTCCGGGCGGTGACGGCGGCGACCCCCGGCGGTGTCCGGGCGCCCGGCGGTGTCCGACGGGCGCCCGCCCCCACGCTCAGCGCTTGTAGTTGATCTTCATCGTGTCCATGTCGGTGACCTTGGACTTCAGACCGCGGAAGCCGAGCCCCCGCTCCTTCAGCGCGCTCTCCACCCGGTCCTCGGCGATCGCCCCCGCCATCTCGTCGCCGTCCGCCGCCTCGGAGACGACGACCAGGCGGTACGAGAAGGGCTTCAGGGTCCGGTCGTAGGCGAGGGAGCCCTCCTCGGTGAACTGCATCGCCGACATCCCGTGCTCGTCGACCTCGGCGAGCAGCCGCTCGCGGCTCTCGTCGGTCAGCCCGTCGAACGTACCGCGCACGATCACCCGGTAGGTGTGCTGCGTGCCCATGCCCTGCCTCCTCGGTGGAACAACCGCAAAGCGACCAGCCTACGGCGACGGGTGTACGCCGCAACGGAATTTCCGGGCACCCGGGCGGGGTGTTGTCCACCCTCTGGCCAGCGGTGGTTCCGGCGTGTTCCATGGGCGTCATGACGACCGTACGACGTGCCGTACTCACCCTGCCCGCGGCGCCGTTGGGCCCGGACAACCCCCTCCCGGCCCTGCGTCTCCTCGACGGCTTCGCCGCCCCCGCGGTCGACGACCGGGCCGCCCTCCCGCGCGACATGGCCCGCCGACTCGGTCACGCCCCGCTGCGCACCCTGCTGCCCGTCCCGGTCCGGGACGGCTACGGGCGCGAGCGGACGCCCCTGGACCTCGACGCGCTCGTGCTCGAGAACGAACGGCTGCGGGTCACCGTGCTGCCCGGTCTCGGCGGCCGGGTCCACTCCCTGTTCGACAAGACGGCCGGCCGCGAACTGCTGTACCGCAACCCGGTGTTCCAGCCCGCGGCCTTCGCCCTGAACGGGGCCTGGTACTCCGGCGGCATCGAGTGGAACATCGGCGCCCGCGGCCACACCACCCTCTCCTGCGCCCCGCTGCACGCGGCGGCCGTCCCCGCGCCCGACGGCGGCGAGATGCTCCGGCTGTGGGAGTGGGAGCCGCTGCGCGACCTGCCGTTCCAGGTCGACCTGTGGCTGCCGGCCGGGGCCGCGCACCTGCGCGTCGGGATCCGGATCCGCAACCCGCACGAGCGGGCCGTCCCCACCTACTGGTGGTCCAACACCGCCGTCCCCGAGGACCGCCGCGTCCTCGCCCCCGCCGACCGGGCCTGGCAGTACGGCTACGAGCGCGCCCTGCGCCGGGTGCCGGTGCCCGCCGCCCCGGACGGCGCCGACCACACGTACCCGCTGCGGAGCACCCACGCCGCCGACTACTTCTACGACCTGCCGGACGGGCGGCGCCGCTGGATCGCCGCGCTCGACGAGAGCGGCACGGGACTCGTGCAGACCTCCACGGACGGGCTGCGCGGCCGCAAGCTGTTCCTGTGGGGCTCGGGCCGCGGCGGGCGCCGCTGGCAGGAGTGGCTGACCGAACCCGGCACCCCCGGGTACGCCGAGATCCAGGCCGGACTCGCCCGCACCCAGCTGGAGCACCCGACCCTGGAACCGGAGACCGAGGTCTCCTGGATGGAGGTGTACGGTCCGCTCTCCGTCGACCCGGCGGCCGTCCACGGCACGGACTGGACCGAGGCCACCGGCGGTGTCGAGGAGGAGCTCGGCCGGGTGCTGCCCCGGGACGAGGTGGAGGCCGCGTACGCGCGGTGGCGGGAGCGGGGCGCCGACGCCGAGCCTGGCCCGCCGCTCGCCGCCGGCTCCGGCTGGGGTGCGCTCGAAGTCCTGCGCGGGGGCTACACGTTGCCCGGCACGCCGTTCACCGAGGAGCAGCTCGGCGACGCGCAGCGGCCGTGGGTCCACCTGCTCCGCACGGGTGCCCTGCCCGCGCCCGAGGCGGCGCCCGCCGGACACGCGCCGGTGTCGGGGGCCTGGCGGGACATGCTGGAGACCGCCCCGGCCGATCCGGCCACCGAGTACCACCTCGGCGTCGCCCAGTGGGCCGCGGGCGACCTGGCCCAGGCGGTACGCAGCTGGGAACGCGGCCTGAAGAACGCCTCCGTGCGCTGGCCGCTGCTGTACTGCCTGGCCGTCGCCGACCGGGAGTGCGGCCACCCGCGCCGGGCCGCCGAGCGCCACGAGGAGGCGTTCGAGCAGCAGTACGGGGGCGATCCGCTGGTCACGGCGGCCCTCGGGCGCGAGACGGTGACCGTGCTCCTGGAGACCGGCGGCACCGCGCGGGCCCGCGCCGTCCTGGAGCGCCTGCCCGCCGAGACCCGGGCCCGGGGCGCGTTCCGCTTCCTGGAGGCGCGGCTGCTGCTGGCCGAGGGCCGGAAGGACGAGGCCCGCGCCGTGTTCGACGCGGGCTTCGAGGTGGCCGACCTGCGCGAGGGCGCGGAGGTCCTCGGCGAGGTGTGGGCCCGGATCACGGACGAACCGCTCCCGGACGCCTACGAGTTCAGGATGCGCCCCAGCTGAGCCGGGGCCATGGCGGTGGCCGGGGCGGCGGCCCGGGCGGGGGGCGCGGTCAGACGCGGCACAGGATCTCGCCGTGCGGCACCATGAACCAGGCGTCCTCCTGGGCGCCCCAGGCCCGCCACGCCCCGGCGATCTCCTCCAGCTCCTCCCGCCGCGCGTGGCCGCCGTCGACGGCCAGCCGCGCGTACGAGGACTGCGTGGTGCGGTCCGCCCACAGGCCGCTCCACCAGGCCCGCTCGTCGGGCTGGGCGAAACACCAGGTGGCGGCGGTGGTGGTCACCTCGGTGAAGCCCGCCCGGCGGGCCCACGAGAACAGCCGCCGCCCGGCGTCGGGTTCGCCGCCGTTGGCGCGGGCCACCTGCCGGTACAGGCCGGACCAGCGGTCCAGACCCGGGTGCTCGGGGAACCAGGTGAACGCCCCGTAGTCGCTGTCCCGGGCGGCGACCACGCCGCCCGGCCGGCACACCCGCCGCATCTCCCGCAGCGCCTGGACCGGGTCGCCGACATGCTGCAGCACCTGGTGGGCGTGGACGAGGTCGAAGGAGTCGTCGGGGAAGTCCAGGGCGTGGACGTCGGCGACCGCGAACGCGACGTTCTCCACGCCCCGTTCGGCCGCCGTCGCGCGAGCCGTCTCCAGTACGTCCTCGGCCGCGTCCACCGCGGTCACCCGGCCCGGCGCGACCCGCGCGGCCAGATCGGCGGTGATGGTGCCCGGCCCGCACCCGACGTCCAGGACCTCCAGCCCGGCCCGCAGTTCGGGGATCAGGTAGGCGGCGGAGTTCTCCACGGTGCGCCAGGTGTGCGACCGCAGCACCGACTCGTGGTGCCCGTGGGTGTAGACGGCGGTCTCGTGCGGCGCGGTCCGCTCTTCGGCGTGCGTCATGGCCGGACTCCCTCGTGCCTCGTGCTCGTGTGAGTGGGTACGGCAACGGTACGCCGATCACCCGCATCGTGAGACCCTGTTCTCGCCATATGGACAGCCCGAGGGTGTGTCAGCGCAACAGGCCCACCCGGTAAAGGAGTTCGTCGAGCACCCGGCCACCCGTCTCCTCCGCCACGGACGTCCCGTCCGGCCGCCATCCCGCCGCCTCGTAGAAGGCCCGCGCCCGCGCGTTGCCCTCCAGCACCCACAGCCCCGCCTCGCGGAAACCGGCGGCCGTCATCGCGGCGCCCGTCGCGGCGAGCAGCGTGCGGCCCACACCCCGGCCCCACGCCTCCGGCAACGCGTACAGCGCCGACAGTTCGGCCGTCACCGAGGGGTCCGCCTCCTGGCCGGACCACGGGCGGAAGCACGAGAACGCCACCGTGCCGCCGCCCTCCTCCTCGGCCACCAGGACGGTCGGCGCGCCGGGGGCCGACAGCCTCTCCCGCCACACCTCCGTCCGCTCCCCGACATCGAGGGAGTCGAGGTACGCGTCGGGCACCAGACCGCGATAGGCGGCGCGCCAGGAGTGGACGTGCACGGCGGCCACGGCCGCGGCGTCGGAGGGTCCTGCTTCACGGATCGGCATGGGCGCATTCTGGAGACCCGGCCCCGCCGCCGGCCAGCCGGTTTCCCGGGACGGCGCGGGCTACTCGGGACCGGCCTCCGGGCCCGTGAGGCCCGCCCGCTCGGCGAGCGCGCCGCCCTGGAAGCGGCTCTCGGCGCCCAGCTCCTCCAGGAGTTCGGCGACGTGGCGCCGGCAGGTGCGCAGCGACATCCCCATGCGGCGGGCGATGACCTCGTCCTTGGCGCCCTCGGCGAGCAGCCCCACCAGCGCGCGGCGCAGACTCGGGCCGACCTCCTTGTACGCGGCCTCGCTGGTGCCGCGGAACGGGACGGCGCCGGACCAGTGCTGCTCGAAGACGCGGCACAGGTACGCCACGACGTCCGGGTCGCGGACGAGGACCGCGCCCTCGCCCGTACCGCCGTCGGCGCGGCGCGGCAGGAACGCCACCGCCCGGTCGAACACCACGGCCCGGTCCGGGAGTTCGGCGGCCGTGCGGTACTCGGCCCCGGCTTCGGTGAGCCTCTCCACGTACCCCTGTGTGGAGAGGCTGGAGCGCGCCGAGTGCTGGTACAGGGTGCGCATCCGCACGCCCCGGCCGAGCATCGCCAGGTCCCGGTCGATGGCGTCGCCGAGCCGGCCGGGCGCGCGCCCGCCGCCCGGCTGGATGCTGAAGACCTCCTCGCGGCAGCGGGCCGACTCCTCCGTCAGCATCGCGGACGAGGAGGCCATGTCGGGCAGCACGTCGACGCCCTGCCGGCGCGCCTGCTCGCTCCGCGCGGCCCGGTACTGCGGCATCAGGGCGTGCAGTTCGTCGCGCAGGGCCTGGGCGTGCGCGGCGGCCTGGGCGAGCTCCGCCTCCAGGGGGCCGACCACCTCCGCCGCCGCCGCGTCCGGGCTCACCGGGATCAACTCCTCGGGCCTGCCGGGCGCCGGGCGCAGCAGCCGCAGGCGCAGCAGCGTGCGGGAGGCGGCCTCCACCTCCTCCTGGCTCAGGCCGAGCGCGGGGACGACGTCGGGCGGCCAGCGGGTCAGGCTGCCGCGCGCGAGCACGTACTCGAAGACGGCGACGGCCCGCGCGTCCAGTCGTGGCATTGCATCGAGATGTGCCCCCATCGGCATGGATTCCCCCCGCTTTGCGGCCCTGCTACTTCCGTGCCATGCAGGGTATTGCCGGGTCGCGGCCCTGGACCACGGGGGCCCGCCGGGATGGACTGTGGATGTCCGGCAGGGGAGAACCCCACCAGGACGACATGCGGCGCGAACCCGCCACACGCGGGTCCTCCGCCGTCCCGTGCCTCCCGAACCAGGAGCCCCCGCATGTCCGCAGCCGTCCGCTGTCTGCTCGTCCTCACCGTCCTGCTCACCGGCGCCGCCGCCGCGACCGCGGGGCATCAGGGAGACGGGGACGGCCCGCTCACGGTGCGCACGGTCGCCGCCTCCCCGCTGGACACCAGCTGGGGCGACGACTACATCCGGCCGCTGAAGTAGGGCGGGGCGAGACCGTGTCGACCTCCTCCCCGTTCACGACCGGCCCCGGCCCCCGCCGGGCCCGCGCCGAACACGCCGCCGACCTCGCGCTCCTGCCCGATCTGGTGCGCGCCGCCGTCGCCCGCTCCGGCGCCGCCGGCTGGTCCGTCGAACCGGGCGCGTTCTGGTGCCACGTCGTACCGGCCGGAGCGGTCCGCCGGGCGCAGGGCTGGAAACTGCACGTCTCCGCCACCCCGCTGTCCGCCCCGCTGGTCCTGGCCCGCGCCGCCGAGGTGCTCGTCGCCCACGGCGCGACCTTCAAGTTCGCCGGCAGCCCCGCCCGGGTCGCCGCCCTGGTCTCCGGCCGCTCCGCCCGCGGCGGGGGCGGCAAGTTCCTCACCGTCTACCCGGCCGACGACGACCGCTTCCGGCTGCTCGCCGAGGAGCTGCACCGGGCCACCGCCGGCCTGCCCGGCCCCGCGGTCCTCTCCGACCGCCGCTACCGGCCCGACAGCCAGGTCTCCTACCGGTACGGCGTGTTCACGGGCGTACGGGAGCTGACCGCAGACGGCGGCTTCGCGGCCCGGCTCACCGACCCCGAGGGCCGCCCCGTCGAGGACGAGCGCAACGCCTGGTTCAGTCCGCCCGCCTGGGCCGGAGACCCCTTCCCGGACCGCCCGGCCGCCCCCGCCCGCAGCACGGCCGCCGCCAAACCCGTCCTCCTCGCCGACCGTTACGTCGTCACGGGCGCCATCCAGCACTCCAACAAGGGCGGCGTCTTCCGCGCCGAGGACACCCGCACCGGCGCCCAGGTCGTCGTCAAGCAGGCCCGCCCGCACGTCGGCGCCGGACTCGAAGGACTCGACGTCCGGGACCTGTTGCGCCGCGAGGCCGCCCTCCTCGGGCGCTTCGCCGCCACCGCCCGCGACCGCGTCCCGGAGCCCGTCGAGGTGTTCGAGCAGCAGGGCAGCGTGTTCCTGGCCGCCGAGTCCGTGCCCGGGGCGACCCTGCGCCGCACGGTCGCCGAGCGCCTCGCCGCCGAGGGCACCGCCTGCCCCGACGAACGCACCGCCGACTCCCTCGTCTGGCAGCTGATCGAACTGGTCGCCACCGCCCACGGACTCGGCGTCACCCTCCACGACTTCAACCCCAACAACGTCATGGTCACCCCCGACGGGCGGCTCCTCCTCATCGACCTGGAGATGGCCGCCCCGCCCGGCGAACGCTGGGTGCTCGGCGCCACCCCCGGCTACACCGCGCCCGAACTCCGCGCCGCCGACCAGGTGGCCCCCGCCTTCCCGCCGGCCGTCGACCTGTACGCCCTGGGCGCGACCGTCCTGCACGCGCTGAGCGGCGCCGACCCGCTGTTCGCCGCCGACCGGCCCGCCGCCGACGCCCGCCCCGACGAGGAACGCCTCGCCGGCCTCGTGGCCCTGCTGGCCCGAGACCACCCGCTCGTCCGCCGCTTCGCCCCGCTCGTACGGGGCCTGATGCGGGACGCCGCCGAGGACCGCTGGACCCTGGACCGGGCACGGACCTTCGTCACCCGGCTCCGCGGCGACGGACCCCCGGCCCCCGCGCCCCTCGCCCGAGCCCGGACGGCGGACACCCGCGCGACGGAGCCGCCCGAGCCGCGGGCGGTCCGCGACCGCCTGCTCCGCGACGGCCTCGCCCACCTGCTGGCCACCCTCCGCCCCGAGCACCCCGAACGGCTCTGGTCCTCCGACTCGTTCGGCGAGAACTGCGACCCGGTCGCCGTCCAGCACGGCTCGACCGGCGGGGTCGCCGTCCTCGCCCGGGCCCTGCGCCACGCGGACGCCCTCGACACCGCCGGAGCACCCCTGGACCGGGCCGCGCTCCGCGAAGGACTGCGCACCGCGGCCCGATGGACCGCGGACCGGGCCGACGCCCTGCCGGGGCACCTCCCCGGGCTCCACTTCGGCCGCTCCGGCACCGCCTGGGCGCTGCTCGACGCCGCCCGGGCCCTGGACGACCCCGCGCTGGCCGGGCGCGCCACCGCCCTGGCCCTCGCCCTGCCCGTCCGCTGGCCCAACCCCGACGTCTGCCACGGCGCCGCCGGCTCCGGCCTGGCCCAGCTGCACTTCTGGCGGACCACCGGCGACCCCCGCTTCCTCGACCGGGCCGCGCAGGCCGCCGAAGGGCTCCTGGAGGCGGGCCGGCGCACCCCCGAGGGCCTGTTCTGGCCGGTACCGGAGGACTTCGGGTCCGCGCTCGCCGGCGCCTGGCACTACGGCTTCGCGCACGGCGTCGCCGGAGTGGGCGCCTTCCTCCTGCTCGCCGCCGAGGCGACCGGGGAGGAACGGTTCCGCGCGGCGGCCGTCGAAGCCGGCGCCACCCTGGCCTGCGCCGCGCGCGGCGGGGCGGCCGGCGTGCTGTGGCCCGTGGACCGGGCCCGCCACCTGTCCGACTCCCCGGAACTCGCCCGCCACTGGTGCAGCGGCTCGTCCGGCGTCGGCACCTTCCTGGTCCGGCTCTGGGCGGCCGGCGACCGCGCCGCCGACGGCCTGCTCGCCCTCGTGGACGGGGCGGCCCGCGCCGTCCGCGCGGGCCGGGTCACCGACTCGCCCGCCACCTGCCACGGACTCGTGGGCAACGCCGAGTTCCTCCTCGACGCCGCCGAGCTCACCGGAGACCCGCGCCACCGCGCCGACGCCGAACTGCTCGTCGAACACCTGGCGGCCCAGGCCGTCCTGCGCGACGGACGCCTCCTGGTGCCCGACGAGAACCGCAGGACCGTGCTCGCCGAGTACGCCACCGGCCTCGCCGGCAGCCTCTCCCTGTTGCTGCGCCTGAGCGCCGGCGGCCCCCGCGCCTGGCTCCCCGAGGGCTGAGCCGCCCGCATCCCCTGAGACTTCCGTCGGTCGCCGGCCGACGGACGCCGGTCCCGCACGGGCCGGCACCCGCCCGGAACACGCGAAGGAGAACGCCATGATGGAGCACGACATCGACGCCCTGCAGGTGCTGCCCCAGGAGGTCCGCACCGAGGACGCCCGCGGTGAGGAGCACGCCGCCGCGCTCATCACCGCCTGCCGTTGGCTGACCAGCGGCTGCTGACCCCCAGCCGGGAGCGGGACCCCCGACGGGGGTCCCGCTTGGCGTTTCCGGGGCCCGCTCAGGCCGCCCGCCACTCCCAGCGCCGCTCCCCGTCCTCGAACTCCTCCGTCGGCGCCAGTCCCGCCGCCGACGCCACCGCCGCGGAGGCGTGGTGGTCCGGGTGGACGTGCGCCAGGATCACCGGGCTGCCGAGCGACCGCAGCCGGCCGGCCAGCGCGCCCGCCGCCTCCTTGGCGAACCCCCGGCCCTGCCAGGCGGAGCCCGTCACCCAGGCGATCTCGGCCGCCCCACCCGTGACCGTGGCCTGGACGGTGCCGACGGCGGCCCCCGTCTCCCGCAGCCGCAGCACCCAGTTGCACCAGGCCGTCCCCGGATCCGCCGGGCCCGCCAGCATCCGGGCGTAACGGGCCCGCAGCTCAGGCTCGGACAGCGGGGCGCCCCCGATGAACGCGTGCAGCGCCGGATCGGCCAGCACCACCGCCATCTCGGGCGCGTGGTCGAGCCGCAGCGGCTCCAGGTCCAGACGAGCGGTGCGCAGGGGAACGGTGGTGAAGGCGGGGATCATGAGACCAGTGTCGCCCGAGGCGTGTGGGACAGGGGAGCCCGGTGCGGTGGATGAGGTGGGTGAGTCGAGTGGGGCCTCCCTGGTCCGCCCCGAGCCGCCCCGATCCACGCCGACCTGACGAATGTTCACATGACGGCTCCGTGAACGGCCCGTCCCACCCCCCGGCCCGCCCCTAGGGTGTGGCGGACCCCGCCCCGACGTGTCGAGGAGAACCCGCCCCGTGCCCGCCCGCCGCACCCTCCTGAAGGCGCTCGCCGGCGCCCCCGCCCTGCCCCTCCTGGGCGGCACGCCCGCCGCGGCGGCCCCCGTGGCCGCCCCCGCGCCGGGCTTCGCCCCCGGCATCGTGAAGCCGACGCCGTCCGCGTACTTCACCCTCCGCGGCACCAACGCCGAGGCCCGGTACGAGACCTTCGCGGGCACCGGCCCGCTCACCCCGGTCGACCGCTTCTTCGTCCGCAACCACACCTCCACGCCCGTCCTCGACGCCGCCACCTGGAGCCTCACCGTCTGGGGCGACGGACTGCACGGCCGGACCCCGGTCCGCTTCGGGTACGGGCAGCTGCGCGACCTGCCCGCCGTCACCCGGACGGCCCTGGTGGAGTGCGCCGGGAACGGCCGCAGCCTCTACACCACCCAGCAGGGCGAGACCGTCGCCGGCACCCCCTGGACCCTCGGCGCGATCGGCGCCGCCCGCTGGCGCGGCGCCCGGCTCTCCGACGTGCTGCGGCTCGCCGGGATCGCCGCCGACGCCGTCGACGTCCAGCCCCGCGGCCTCGACGACCCGTACGTCACCGGCGGCGCCGACCTCGGCCGGGTCCGCCGCCCGCTGCCCGTCGCCAAGGCCCTGGACGACGTCATCCTCGCGTACGAGATGAACGGCGAGCCCCTCCCGTACGACCACGGGTACCCGGTGCGGCTCATCGTCCCCTCCTGGATCGGCATCGCCTCCATCAAGTGGCTCGGCGACATCGAGGTCTCCCGCACCCCGCTCGCCTCGCCCTGGTCCACCGACTACTACCGCCTGTTCGGCGCGGCCCACCCGCCCGGCGGCAGCGCCCCGCTCACCCGCCAGACCCTCAAGAGCGCCTACGAACTGCCTTTCGGCGCCACCCTGGAGACGCGCAGGACGCACCGGCTCACCGGCCGCGCCTGGTCCGCCCTCGCGCCCGTGCGCCGCGTCGACGTCTCCACCGACGGCGGCGCCCACTGGCGGCCCGCGCGGCTCCTCGACCCGCCCCGACGGGCCGGCTGGGTCCGCTGGACGGCGTCCTGGCACCCGCACGGGACCGGGCCCGCCACCCTGCTGTCCCGGGTCACCGACGCGGCCGGCAACGTCCAGCCGGAGCGGGCCGTCCCCAACACCCAGGGGTACCTCTTCGACGGGATCGTCCGCCATCCCGTCACCCTCGACTGAGCCCTTGGCGGACCCCGCCCGGCTCGGGCCGGGCGGCGAGATGCCCCGAACCTCCGTATAAAGGGCACTGGGGTGCCGTCGGTGCCGTGCGCGCCCCGGCAGCGTCCCCAGCGGGCCCGGGAGGTTCGGAACATGCGGCAGACAGCTCCGGAAGGCCGCGGACCGGTGCGCTACGGACCGCCCGCACCGGAGCCCGGCCTCCCCGTGCTGCCCGGCCTCGCCGCCCTCGTCGCCGCCGCGGCCGGCCGCACCGCGCCCGAACCGCCCGGCGGCGGACCGGTCCTGCGCGGGGCCGCCGCCGGCTACTGGTGGCGCCGCGGCCTGCGCACCCACGCCGAGGACGTGGTCGCCGCCCCCGGCGCCCAGCCCCTGCTGCTCGCCCTCATCGCCGCCCACGGCGGCGACCTCCTGCTGCCCCGGCCCTGCCCCGCCTGGTGGACCCCGCAGGCCCGGCTGCTCGGCCGGCCGGCCTACCACGTGCCCACGCCCGCCGAGTGCGGCGGCGTCCCCGACCCGTACGCCCTGCTGGAGACCGTACGGCGGGTCCGCGCCGAAGGCGGCGACCCCCGCCTGCTGCTCCTCTCCGTCGCCGACGACCCCACCGCCACCGTCGCCCCGCCCGAACTCGTCCGCGAGGCATGCGAGGCGGCCGTCGCCGAGGGCCTGCACATCATCAGCGACGAGACCTGGCGCGACACCGTGCACCGCCCGCAGGAGACGGTGCTGCTCAGCCCCGCCGAGATGTGCCCCGAGGACGTCACCGTCCTCAGCGACCTGTCCGGGGCCCTCACGCCCGCCGGCTGGCCGTGCGCCGTCGCCCGCTTCCCGCCCACCGCCGCCACCCGGGCGGACCGGTACGCCGACCGCAGGGCCCGCACCCTCGACATCCTCACCGTGCTCGGCGCCCTCGTGGCCGGCCCGGTCGCCCCGGCCGCCGCCCACGCCCTCGACGAACCCGAGGACGTCACCGTACGGGTCCGGACGACGGCCGCCCTGCACGGGCGGATCGCCACGGCCGCCCACCGCGCCGTCCTGGCCGCCGGGGCCCTCGCCCGACCCCCGCAGGCCGGCCGCCACCTCTACGCCGACCTGGGCCCGCTGCGCGCCGGGCTCGCCGCTCGCGGGGTCACGGACTCCCTGGAGCTGGAGAACCACCTCACCGGGCGGCTCGGCACCCCGGTCCCCGGCGGCCACCGCTTCGGCGACGAACTCGGCGCGCTCCGCGTCCGGTTCGGCACCGCCGCCTTCCTGGGCGCCACCGAGGAGGAGCGGACCGAAGCCCTCGCGTCCGCCCGCCCCGAGGAATCACCGCACGTGGCCCGCGCGTTGAGCACCTTCGGGGCCGCGCTCGACGAACTGGCCCGCTAGAGAAGGAGGTCGAAGCGATGACGGAACGGACCGCCCGGCCACCCCGGGCCCCGCACACCGCGGGCACCCCCCAAGCCCCGCGTCCCGCGCCCGCCCTCCAGCCCCTCGGCCGGCTGCGCCACGACTGGCCGCGCTCCTTCGCCGACCGGCTCACCGCGCCGCTGCCCGGCGTCCGCGCCATGGCCCGGCTCGCCCGCGAGGGCGCCGTCCGCCCCGGGCCCGAGGGGCTGCGGGACATCCCGCTGCTGCCCTTCGCCCCCGGGCCGCTGCCCGACGCAGGACCCGGCACCCTCGCCGTCACCTGGGCGGGACACGCCAGCTGGGTGGTGCGGATCGGCGGGCTGACCGTGCTCACCGACCCCGTCTGGTCGCGCCGCATCCTCGGCACCTCGGCGCGGCTCACGCCCGTCGGCGTCCGCTGGGAGGACCTGCCGCGCGTCGACGCCGTCGTCATCAGCCACAACCACTTCGACCACCTCGACGCCCCCACCCTCCGGCGCCTCCCGCGCCACACCCCGGTCTTCGTGCCCGCCGGGCTCGGCCGCTGGTTCGGCCGCCGCCGGTTCAGCCGCGTCACCGAGCTCGACTGGTGGGAGGCCGCCGAACTCGACGGCGTGCGCTTCGAGTTCGTCCCGGCCCACCACTGGTCCAAGCGCACCCTCCTGGACACCTGCCGCTCCCTGTGGGGCGGCTGGGTGATCGGCGACCGGGACGGCCGGCGGGTCTACTTCGCCGGGGACACCGGCTACGGCCACTGGTTCGCCGAGATCGGCCGGCGCCACCCCGGCATCGACCTCGCGCTGCTCCCGATCGGCGCGTACGACCCGCGCTGGTGGCTCAGCGACGTCCACACCGACCCGGAGGAGGCGGTGCGGGCCTTCCAGGACCTCGGCGCGCGCCGGATGGCGCCCATGCACTGGGCGACCTTCGTGCTCTCGTCCGAGCCCGTCCTCGAACCGCTCACCCGGGTCCGGGCCGCCTGGGAGCGGACCGGACTGCCCCGAGAGGACCTGTGGGACCTCCCGGTCGGGGCCTCACGGACGCTCGGGCCTTAGGCCCCCGGGCCTGAGCCGGGCCTCAGGCCGGCCCTGAGTCGGGTCTCAGGCCTGGCCCGAGCCGGTGCGGCGGAGGCGCCTCAGGAGGCCGAGGGCTTCCCCCCGCTCGCGTCGCCGTCCCGCCCCCGCAGCCGTCGCCACAGCGCGGGCGCCGCGCTGAGCAGCACCGTCAGGCCGACCGCCGCCACCACGCCCTGCCACGGCTCGGGGAAGAGCGAGCCGCCGAGGATGCCGATCAGCTGGTACGTCGCCGCCCACGCCAGGCACGCCGGAAGGTCGCCGCGGGCGAAGCGGCGCAGCGGCATCCCGGCGAGCAGGCAGGCCAGCATCACCGGGATCCGGCCCGCCGGCACCAGCCGGGAGAGGACGAGCACCGGCACCTGGTGCGTGTCCAGACGCTCCCGCGCCTGGGCGAGCCGCTCCGGGGTGACCCGGCCACGCAGCGCCTCCAGCCAGCGCGAGCCGTTGCGGGAGCGCACCCCGCGCTGCCCCAGCCAGTACAGGCACAGGTCGCCGAGGAACGCGGCGGAGGCCGACACCAGGAAGACGTAGAGCAGGGACAGCGGCGCCGTCTGATGGAAGGCCACCACCGCGGCCGAGCTCACGATCGCCCCGGTCGGCACCACCGGCACCAGCGCGCCGAGCGCCACGAGAAGGAACAGGGAGGGATAGCCGACGGCCTGCTGGGTCGACTCCGGCGGCAGCTCGCGCACCGCCGCCACGATCCGGTCGATCACCGGGCGACCTCCGGCCGCACCCGCTCGCCGTGGCCGAGCAGATGCACCGCCACCTTGGGCGCCAGGAGGGCCGCGTGCCGGACGAACTCGTCGCCCGGCGCGTGGAACTCGTGGGGGCGGATCGCGTCCATGCCGATCGGCCAGTACGTGCCGTAGTGCACCGGCACCGCGGCGGCGGGCGACAGCGCGGCGAGCGCCTGCGCCGCCCGGCCCGCGTCGAGGTGCCCGTGGCCGAGGTACGGACCCCAGCCGCCGACCGGGAGGAGCACCACGTCCACCGCGCCGACGGCCTCCGCCATCTCGTCGAACAGTCCGGTGTCCCCGGCGAAGTAGGTCCGTGCCTCGCCCTCCACCACGTAGCCGAGCGCGGGGGAGCGGTGCGGTCCGACCGGCAGCCGCCGCCCGTCGTGCAGCGCGGGGACGGCCCGTACGGTCACGCCCTCGACATCCACCTCGTCACCGGGCAGCACCTCGGTCAGCCGCAGCCCCAGCCCGTCGAGCCGCCGCAGCGCGGGGACGGCCCGCGGCGCGCCGGCCGGGACGATCACCCGGGTGCCGGGGGCGAGCCGGGCCAGCGAGGGGAGGTGGAGGTGGTCGGCGTGCAGGTGCGAGACGAGCACGGCCTCGGCGCGGGCCGCCTCGGGCGGGGGCAGCTCGCCGCGGCGCCGGCGCAGGTGCGCGAGCCGCCGGGTGAACAGCGGGTCCGTCAGAATGCGGACCCCGGAGTCCTCGACCGTGCATGTGGCATGACCCCACCAGGTGACCTCCACCGGCACGCCGTCCTTCCTCGTCCGTTCCGCCCGTCGCCCGTGCCTGTCCGCGAGCCCTTCCGTAACGAGGGTAAATGTCCGGTGCCGTCGGCGTGGCCGGTCTTCGACGGACCGCCCGGAGCCGGTGCCCGGAAGGCACCTCGGGTGTCCGGCGACACAGTAGGGTCCCCCCATGGACGACGTTCGGGTGGCGGCGATCGCCAGCCTCACCCCGCTCGAAGAGCTCGACGAAGATCCCTTCCTGGTCGACACCCGCAGCCAGCACGCCATGTGCGTCCGCTGGGCCCTCGACAAGGGGTACGTGGTGGCGAGGCGGCTGCTGTTCTACGGCATCCGGCCGGACCACGAGGCCCTGTGGGCGGACGTGGACGCGGGGGTCGTGGACCTGTTCGTCGCCCCGAACGAGCGCGTCCTGGCCCGCGCGCTGACGGACGTGCCGGCGTTCCTCGCGGAGTGCGAGCGGCGCGGCGTGCGCCTGGAGACCGCCGGTCTCGACGAACCCGCCTACGACGCGCCGATGAAGGCCGGGGTGCACCGGCGCATGTCCATGCCCACCGCCGGGTACGACGGCTGCTGAGAGCGTCCGTACCCACGCGCCTTCTCCCGGCCGGCCTGCGTGCGGTGGCCGTTGTGCCACGCTTGGGGCAGGAATCGGGTGAAAGGTGAACCAGGCGTGGGTGAACGGCGAGGGCGTCCCTCCGGCCGCTGGCTGAGCATGGGCAGGGCCGCGATGCGGGTGATCACGGTGTGGGCGGTCTCCACCCTCACCATGCTGATGCTCGCCGGCATCCTGCCCGACTTCCAGCTCCAGTCCCGCGACGGCGACAGCCTCACCACGATCGCGTTCACCGCGGCCCTGGGCGCGGGGGTCTTCGGCCTGCTCAGCGCCCTCGTGTGGCCGGTGATCGTGCGCGCGCTGCTGCTCGTCCCGGCCCTCGTGCTGGGCCTGCTGGTGTTCTTCCTCAACGGCTCGCTGCTGCTCGTCGCGCTCTGGCTGACCCCCGACGGGCGCGGCACCGCGGCCCCGCAGACCGCCGTCCTGGTGGCCGCCGTGATGTCCGCGGTCGCCTCCGCCACCTCCACCTCCCTCGCCGTGCGCGACGACGGGGCGTACCGGCGGCGCCTCTACCGGCTCGCCGACCGCCGGCGTCCCCGCCTCGCCGAGGGCCCCGAACCCGTCCCCGGCACCGTCTTCCTGCAGCTCGACGGCGTCGGCCACCGGGTGCTCCGCGACGCCGTCGACGACGGCCTGATGCCCACCGTCGGCGAGTGGCTCGCCACCACCCACCGGCTGACGGAATGGCGCACCGACTGGTCCAGCCAGACCGGCGCCAGCCAGCTCGGCATCCTGCACGGCTCCAACGAGGACGTGCCGGCCTTCCGGTGGTACGAGAAGGACACCGGCCGGCTGATGGTCTCCAACCGGCCCGCCAGCGCGGTCGAGCTCCAGCGCCGCGCGGTCGAGCGCACCGGCGACGCCGGACTGCTCGGCTTCGACGGCGCCTCCCGCGGCAACCTCTTCAGCGGCGGCGCCGACCAGCTCGCCCTGGTCCTGTCGATGGCCGCCCGCCGGGGCCGCCGCAACCGTTCGCGGTCCGGCTACTTCGCGTACTTCTCCGACCCCGCCAACGCGGTCCGCACCGCCGGCTCCTTCGTCACCGAGACGCTGCGCGAGTTGGCCCAGTCGACCCGGGCGCGGCTGCGCCGCACGACGCCCCGGGTCTCCCGCGGCGGCCTCTACCCCCTGGTCCGGGCCTTCGCCACGGTCGTCGAGCGGGACGTGGTGGTCGCGGCGGTGATGGGCGACATGCTGGCCGGCCGGACCGCCGTCTACGCCGACCTGGTCGCCTACGACGAGGTCGCCCACCACTCGGGACCGCACGGCCACGACACCGACCAGGTGCTCCGGCGGCTGGACCGCTCGCTGGCCCTGATCGCCCAGGTCGCCGAGCACGCGCCCCGCCCGTACCGGATCGTGCTGCTGTCCGATCACGGCCAGAGCCCGGGGGAGACCTTCGGGGGCGCGTACGGGCTGACCCTGCGCGAGCTCGTGCGGGCCGGCTGCGGGCTGCCGGTGCCGCGCCGGGTGCGGCGGACCCGCTGGGGGCACCCGCAGACGGAGTCCGGAGGAGGCTCGGAGGCGCGGGACGCCGCCCGCGACGCGCTGCGCGGCGCGCTGCACCGGACCGTCGACGAGACGGCCGAGCAGGGCAGGGAGGGGGCGGAGGCGGCCGCGGTGGCGGCGGCCAGGGCGCCCGAGCCGCTGGTGCTGGCCTCCGGCAACCTCGGCCTGATCTCCTTCCCGGGCGTGCCGCACCGGATGACCCGCGAGGAGATCGACCGGCTCCACCCGGCGCTCCTGCGGACCCTCGCCCACCACCCGGGCATCGGGTTCCTGCTGGTGGCGAGCGAGGAGCACGGCTCGGTCGTGCTGGCCTGCGACGGGGTCGAGGTGCCGGTCGCGGAGCTGACCGACGGCGGGCCGCTGGCCGTCTTCGGCCCGGGCGCGGCGGACGCCGTGCGGCGCACCGACGGTTTCCCGCACGTCGCCGACATCATGGTCAACTCGATGTACGACCCGGCGACGGGCACCGTGCACGCCTTCGAGGAGCAGATCGGCTCGCACGGCGGCCTCGGCGGCGAGCAGGGGCGCCCCTTCCTGCTCTGGCCGCGCGAGCTCACGGAGCCGCCCGCCGGGATCGTGGGGGCGGAGCAGGTGCACCGGGTGCTGCGGGGCTGGCTGCGGGAGAGCGCGGGGCCGCGGGTCCCGCTGGAGATTCCACCGTCCGAGGGCGATGCGGAAGCATTTCTTCCGGTCGAGGGTCCGGCCGTACAGGACAAAAGCGGGTGATTTGGAGCGCCGTCTCAGCAAGCGGACGATAGGTGCGTTTGTACGACGAGAGGCGCACCACCCCCCATGAGCACGGCCACCCCCGAGACCCACCGCGGCACCCCCGACCAGGAGCCGCAGCCCGAACACCGGCCGGACGGGGAAGCGGCCGGCCGGCACACCCGGGGCTTCGGCCTCCCCGTCGCCACCGCCCTCGTCGTCGGCAACATCATCGGCGGCGGCATCTTCCTCCTCCCCGCCTCCGTCGCCCCCTACGGCACCATCAGCCTGGTCGCCTTCGGCATCCTCACCCTCGGCGCGCTCTCCCTCGCCCTGGTCTTCGGCCGGCTCGCCCGGCGCCACCCGCAGACCGGCGGCCCGTACGTCTACGCCCGCGCCGCCTTCGGCGACTTCGCCGGATTCCTCGCCGCCTGGTCGTACTGGATCACCACCTGGGTCTCCAACGCCGCCCTCGCCGTCGCCGCCGTCGGCTACCTCGACGTGCTCGTCCCGATCCACGACTCCACGGCGGCCACCATCGGCGCCGCCCTGCTGGTGCAGTGGCTGCCGGCGCTCGCCAACCTGGCCGGCACCCGGTACGTCGGCGCCGTCCAGCTCGTCGCGACCGTGCTCAAGTTCGTCCCGCTGCTCCTCGTCGCCGTCGGCGGCCTGTTCTTCTTCGACAGCGCCAACCTCGGCCCCTTCAGGACCGGCGACACCGGCGCGCTCGGCGCGGTCTCCGCGTCCGCGGCGATCCTGCTCTTCAGCTACCTCGGCGTCGAGTCCGCCGCCGTCAGCGCCGGCGAGGTCCGCGACCCGCGCCGCAACGTCGGCCGCGCCACCGTCCTCGGCACCCTCGGCGCCGCCACGCTCTACCTCCTCGGCACCCTCGCCGTCTTCGGCACCGTCGCCCACGACAAGCTGATCACCTCCACCGCGCCCTTCTCCGACGCCGTCGACGTCATGTTCGGCGGATCCTGGGGCGGCGCCGCCGTCGCCTGCATGGCCCTGGTCTCGATGGTCGGCGCGCTCAACGGCTGGACCCTGCTGAGCGCCCAGGCGCCGTACGCCGCCGCCCGCGACGGCCTCTTCCCGAAGGTCTTCGCCGTCAAGCGGCGCGGCGTCCCGACGGTCGGCGTCCTGGTGACCGTCGTCCTCGCCTCGCTCCTGACCGTCTACAACTACACGGCCGGCACCCAGGGCGTCTTCGAGACGCTGGTGCTCGTCACCACGTTCACCGCCACCGTCCCCTACCTGCTCTCCACCGCCGCCCAGGTCTACTTCCTGCTCTCCGGCCAGGGCGAGAAGGTCTCGCCCGGCCGCCTCGCCCGCGACGCCGTCCTCGCCGTCGCCGCCTTCGGCTTCTCCCTCTGGCTCGTCGCGGGTTCCGGCTACGCGGCGGTCTACCAGGGCGTCCTCTTCCTCTTCGCGGGCGTCCTCGTCTACGCGGCGATGGCGGCGCGCCGGACGCGCGCGACGGCCGCCGGGCGCACCGAGGACTGACCGCCGGGGACCGGCCGCGCCGGGGCGCCGCCGTCCGGCGGAACGCGCGCCCCCGCGCACCGGCGCGCGCGCCCGCCGGTGCGGTGAATTCCCGGCCCCGGACGTAGGCCACACGGGCGAATGCGGCGATAGGGGCGGCTCGGGGCCGCCCCTACGGGGCAGGACGCATCTCCATGAGGTCCCTCCCCGCGCACCCCGGCGTCACCGCCGTGCGGGCCCGGCGGTTCGCCGTCGCGGTGCTGCTCGTGCTCGCCGCGCTGCTCGGCACCGGGGGAGCCCTCGCCGGGACGTCCGGCGTGGAACCGCGCGCCGTCGGCGCGGCGGCCGACCCCGTGCCCGAGGTCCACGACCTCGCCGGGACCGAGGCGACCACCCCCGTACGAGGAGCGCGCCGCCCCGCTCCGCCCCGCGGCGTGCGCACGGCGGCGCCCGCCACCGCTCCGGCTCCCGCGCCGGTGCCCGTCCCGCCCTCGCGCGGCGACGCGCACCGGTCGGCGGTGATGCGGTGCTGAGAGGCCCGGCCTCCCCAGCACCCCGTCACCCCACCGCAAGGAGCTTCGTCATGCCCGTGGACCCCTTCGCCGTGCTCAACGCGCTGCTGCGCGCCGAGGCGGCCCGTCAGGAACGCTCCGGCCACCCCGCCGCACCGGAACGCGAACCCGAACGGCGCCCCCTCCGCGCGACCCCCGGGCCGGCCGCCGAACCGGAACCCACGAAGGACTGACCCCCGGTCAGGCCCGGGACCGCCCCGTCGGGCCGGCCCACGCCGGCCCGCTCACGGCACGATCGTGAACGACTGCGTGACCAGCGCCCGCTCCAGCCGGTCCCGGAGCCGGACCGCGGTGGGCCGCAGCCGGTCGATCTCGGCCAGCGGCAGCGAGAACCCCACCGACGCCACCACCCCGCCGACCGTGACCGGCACCGCCGCGCACACCGTGCCCAGCGCGTACTCCTCCACCTCGTGGACCGGGGCGCCGCGCCGCACCCGCGCCAGCCGCCACATCAGCGCGTCCTCGTCGCGCACCGTGCGCGGGGTCAGCCGGCTCACCGGCCGCCGGGCCAGGTACTCCCGCCGGGCCGCCACGTCGAGCTGGGCGAGGAGGCACTGTCCGAGGGCGTGCGCGTGGGCGCTCGCGCGGAACTCGGTCCACTGCTCGGCGGCCGGCCGTTCCGGCGAGTCGGCGACGCCCACCACCGCGACCTCGCCCTCGTCCAGGACGCCGCAGTACACCGGCGCGTCCAGCTCGTCGCGCAGCAGCCGCAGCCACTCGGGCAGCCGCACCCCCGGACGGTCCCGTTGCCCCGAGAGCCGGGGCGCCGCCGGACCCAGCCGGAACGCGCCGTGCTCGTGGTGCAGATAGCCGTCGTGGACCAGGGTCCGCAGCAGGTGGTACGTGGTCGGGAGCGGCAGGTCCGTCATCCGGGACAGGCGTTTGGCGGTGAGCTCGCCGTGCTCGGCGACCGCCTGGAGCAGGCCGAGCGCGCGACGGACCGAGCCTATGAGCGTGGGGGCGGCGGGACCACTGGGGACTGTGGGTGACATGGGGTCAGTGTGCCGATGTCGACCCCCTCCCACCCGAGGGCTCGCGGGTCCTTGGCCGATCGCCCGTCCCACGACCCGGCCCCCGCCACGATCCTCCGAGCCCGAGCACACACCGAACCCGTCCGAAAACAGCCCCTGCCGATGACTGCTGCCCGACCCCCGGCCGCTGCCCGACTCCCGGCCGCTGCCCGACTCCCGCCGCCCGGCCGCTGCCAGTCGCCCGCTACTCGCCGGTCGCCCGACCCCCGCTACCCGGCCGTCGCCGTCGTCGTCGCCGCCCGTGCCCGGTGGTCGTGCGTGAGCACCAGGGCCGTCACCACCGCCGCCAGCAGGGCCAGCGCGAGCAGGGCCGGGACCAGGGCCACCAGCGGGCCCGCCGCCAGGCAGCAGACGCCGCCCACGAGGAGGGCGGTCGGGCGCGGGCCCGAGCAGCGCAGCACGATCGCCGCCGCGCCGAGCAGGAAGACGCCGACGCCGCCCGTCAGGGACCAGGCCACCGTGCCGTGCAGGGGCTCGGCGAGGCCGTAGTGGCCGGTGTCGGCGACCTGGGTGAGCACCTTCTTCATGCCGAGCGCGGTCAGCACCACGCCCGCGACCAGCGGCAGGTGCAGGAACGTGTACGTGTCCCGGGCGAAGCGGGTGCGCTCGTCGCCGTCGAGCGCCGCGAGCCGGTGCTCCGCGGGCTCCCCGAAGCGCCGGAAGTACAGCGCCCACAGCGCCGCCGCGAGCAGCAGTCCCGCCGCGCACGCCCCGATCACCGCCACCGTCAGCGGGAACCCGGCCATGCCGACGCCCATCGCCACGATGGACTCGCCGAGCGCGATGATCACGATGAGGCCGTGCCGCTCGGAGAAGTGCCCGGGGGAGACGATCCGCCAGCCGGAGGCGCCGGTGACGTAGACGCCGCCGTAGTCCACGACGACCGCGCCCAGCCACAGCAGCAGCCGCGGCGGCCCGTCGTACGCGCAGCCCATGAGCAGCAGCACGAACGGCGGCGCCACCGACAGCAGGGCCGTGCGCCGCAGGGTGGCCCGCAGGGCCGTGTCGCCGGGGCTGGACACCCAGTAGGAGACGAGGTGCAGCGTCCGCACCAGGCCGTAGCAGACCACGAACACCACCGGCGCGGGCAGCCCGCCCGGTGCGTCCGCGAACACCTCCGGGACCGCGAGCGACACCACGAACACCACGGTCATCACGGTGACCAGCACCGCGAACAGGGCGCCGGAGTCGGCTCGTACGACATTGCCCAGCCAGGCGAACGCGCACCAGCACCACCACAGCAGCGCCAGCACCGTCATCGCGCCGACCACCCGCACCGGGGTCGGGTGGGCCGCCATCAGGGCGGTCACCTGGGTGATCGCGTAGACGAAGACCAGATCGAAGAAGAGCTCCGCGGGCGTCACCTTGTGATCGCCCCCGGCCGCGACCATCCGCGCCCGTTCCCTGCCAGCCACCGCATCCCCCTTGCGCAGCACACACTTTCGGCCATCCAGGCGCGCACCCTACAACGCCCCGTCGTCGCGGGCCACGTAGGTGATCTTGAGGTCGTGAGCGGCGCGTGGCAGGCTCGTGCCGCATGATCGATGAATTCGCGAAGGACAACCTGCACAGGAGACTGCGGCGGGACCGCGAGGCGCTGCTCTGGAAACTCGACGGCTTGTCCGCGTACGACGCCCGTCGGCCTCTGACGGCGACCGGCACCAACCTCCTCGGACTGGTCAAGCACGTGGCCACCGTCGAGGCCCGGTACTTCGGCGAGGTCTTCGACCGCCCCTCCCCGGAACCGCTGCCCCGGTGGCAGGACGCCGACGGCAGCGACCTGTGGGCCACCGAGGACGAGACCCTCGACCGGATCGCCGCGTTCTACCGGCGTACCTGGGAGCACGCGGACGCGACGATCGAGGCGCTTCCCCTCGACGCCCCCGGCCACGTGCCGTGGTGGCCGGAGCCGCACTCCCGCACGAACCTGTTCGCCGTCATGGTCCACGTCCTCGGCGAGTCCAACCGGCACGCCGGGCACGCCGACATCCTGCGCGAGGGCCTCGACGGCCGCACCGGCGTGCGCGCCGAACACGAGCGGCGGATCGACGAGGAAGCCCGCGCGGCCCACCGCGCCACGATCGAGCGGGCCGCCAGGACGGCCGCACCGACCACGGCGTAGCGGCCCGGCGGGCCGGCGGGCTCGCGGCGCGGCCCCGGCGGGTGCCTCATTACCTCCCGCGTAATCGACCCCCGCGGCCCGCCCCGGCATGCTCGTGAGCACCGGGTCCCGGGCGGCGCACTCCGCCCGGGCGCCGGCCCCCAAGCCGTAGAAACAGCCTTCCAGGAGGGTGATCCACCATGTCCCAGGCTCTGCTCGCCGGTCTCTCCCGCACCACCCGGCCGCGGTCCATGGTGCGCCGGTTCCTCGCCCTCGACGCCGTCGTCACCGGCGGCAACGGACTCGCGTACCTCGCCGCCTCCGGGCCCCTGGCCGAGCTCCTCGGGGTGAGCCGGGGCCTGCTGCTCGAACTCGGCGTCTTCCTCACCGTGTTCGCCGCGGGGGTGGCCTGGCTGGCGAGCCGGCCGCAGCCCCCGGTCCTCGGCGTGAAGGCCGTCGTCGACGCCAACCTGCTGTGGGCGGCGCTCAGCGTCGTCGCGCTCGTCGCCTGGCTGGAGCCCAGCACCGCGGGCGCCGTCTGGACCCTGCTCCAGGCGGGCACCGTCGCCGGCTTCGCCGCCCTCCAGTGGGGCGCGCTGCGGGCGAACGCTACCCCTTGAGCGACTGGAGGTACGCGACCGTCTCCGGGTCGGCCGGCAGGAAGGTCTCGATGGCCAGCTCGGCGACGGTCACGTCCAGCGGCGTGTTGAACGTCGAGATCGACGACACGAACGACAGCACCCGCCCGTCGTGCTCGATCCGCAGCGGCAGCGCGAAGTAGGGGTACGGCTCCGGGTCCTCCCGGTCCGCCGGATCGCCGGCACCCTCCGGCAGCGGATAGGCCGCCACCTCCTCGTACAGCGCCCGCAGCGACTCCGAGCGGACCAGCCCGATCTGACGCTCCATCTGGGCGAGCAGGTGTCCCCGCCACGCCCGCAGATTGCGGATGCGCGGCGCGAGGCCCTCCGGGTGCAGGGTGATCCGCATGGCGTTCAGCGGCGGGGTCAGCAGATGTTCCGGCAGCCCCGCCAGCAGCATCCCGATGCCCTGGTTGGCCGCCACCACCGTGTACGAGCCGTCCACGACCAGCGCCGGATACGGCTCGTAGCCCTGGAGCAGCCGGTCGATGCCGTCGCGGAGCGCCTCCAGGAGCGGCGCGTCCATCGTCGACTCGGTGAACCGAGGGGCGTAACCGGCCGCCAGCAGCAGGGCGTTGCGCTCCCGCACCGGCACCTCCAGGTGCTCGGCCAGCCGCAGGACCATCTCCTCGCTCGGGCGCGAACGGCCCGTCTCGACGAAGGAGATGTGCCGCGCGGACGAGTCCGCCCGCAGCGCCAGCTCCAGCTGGCTCAGCCGCCGCCGCTCGCGCCAGCCGCGCAGCAGCGGCCCCACACCCGTGTCGCTCGCGACAGTCGTCATGGGCAGACGGTATCCCAGAGGGGTACTCGGGTACCTTCTCCCCCGTGGCCACCAGGTCACCGCAGGACCCGACCGGAGGGAGCAACACGTGCCCACACAGCCGCTGTCGCAGAAGGAGATCGAGGACCGCCTGCGGGAGCTCCCCGGCTGGTCCCTCGACGGTGACCGCATCACCCGCACCTACCGGCTCGCCGACCACTTCGCCGCGACCGCCCTCGTCGTCCACGTCGCCTCGATCCAGCAGGAGCTGGACCACCACAGCGATCTGACGCTCGGTTACAACAGCGTCGTCCTGTCCGTGAACACCCACACGGCCGGCGGCGTCACCGACAAGGACTTCGCGCTCGCCGACCGCGTCGAGGCGGTGGCCCCCGGACACGGCGCGAACTGACCCCGCGCAACCCCCCCCCGTACGATCACCGCATGGGGGAGACCATGCTCGACTACGAGACCGAGGCCGCGCGCTACGACGAGACCCGCGGCGGGGTGCCCAGGGCGGAAGCCGCCGCCGCGGCCGTGCTGCGGCTCCTTCCGCCCGGCACCCGCACCCTCGTCGACGTCGCCTGCGGCACCGGCCTCGTCACCGAACGCCTCGCGCGGCCCGGCCTCACCGTCTACGGCGCCGACGCCGCGCACGCCATGCTGCGGACCGCCGCCGGACGCCTCCCGGGCCGTGCCGTGCGCGCCGACGCCCGCCACCTCCCGCTGCCCGACGCCTCCGTCGACGCGGTCAGCGCGATCTGGCTCCTCCACCTCGTCCCCTTCACCGGGCGGATCGTCGCCGAAGCGGCCCGGGTGCTGCGCCCCGGCGGTGTCCTCGTCGCCACCGTCGACAAGGACACCGCCCACGACGTCGGCAGCGACATCGACGCCGTGCTGCGCCCGCACCGCGCCCCCGACAGCGGCTCCGACCGGGCCGGCCTCGTCACCGCCCACGCCGTCGCCCACGGCCTCACGCCCGCACCCGGCACGAGCTTCACCGGCCACGGCCAGGGCGCCACCCCGCGCGGCACCGCCGAGAAGCTGCGGCGCGGCTACTACGCCTCCTGGTTCCACGGCACCCCCGCGACCGTGGACCGGCTGACGACCGCCCTCGCGGCCCTGCCGGACCAGGACCGCCCCCGCGACGCCCCCGACTACCGGCTGGCCCTGTTCGTGAAGCGCTAGGGGCGCCCGGCGACCGGCCCCGCGCCCGCCTCCGTCGTCCCCGTCGTCCCCGTCGTCCCCGTCGTCCTCGTTACCTCCGTCGCCGCTGCCGCCTCCGTCGTCCCCGTCGCCCCCGTCGTCCCGGACGTCAGCGCGTCCGCGAGGTAGCCCGCCAGGTCCGGGCGGTCCGGGGCCAGCATGTGCCGTACCCAGGCGTCCCGTTCGTGGCCGAGCGGTGCCAGCTCCCACACACAGCCGATCCAGTTCCGCGCGCCCGGGGCGACGCGGACGAAGTGCGCCGGATCGGTGTCGGGGCAGTCCAGGGCCGGCTGGCCCGCCGCCGCGCCGCCGAAGTGGAGCACGTTGTCCCACACCCAGCTGTAGACGTTCAGGTACGCGCCGGTGTCGCCGCCCCGGTGCAGCACCGCGAAGGCCGCCGCCGGGGTGCCGTCCGGCTCCGGAAGGAGCTCGGGGAGCAGCGCGTACGCCGCCTGCTCCACCTCCGGCTCGATGCCGCCCGGGTCGGCGGTGACGTGGTAGCGCTTGACGTGCCGGCCGGCGATCTCGACCGGCTCCAGGACGAAGAGGTTCTTCTCTGCGAAAGCCATGGCTGGACTGTAGGAACCCTTCACTGACACCTTGTGTCAGTGAAGTCCAGCCGACTCCTGTCCATCCTGCTGCTCCTCCAGACCCGGGGCACCATGACCGCGGCCCGGCTCGCCGAGGAGCTGGAGGTCTCGGTCCGGACCGTCTACCGCGACGTGGAGGCGCTGCACGCCGCCGGCGTGCCGCTGTACGGGGACGCCGGCCATCGCGGCGGCTACCGGCTGCTCGCCGGCCACCGCTCCCGCCTCACCGACCTGTACGCGCGCGAGGCCGAGGCCCTCGTCCTCGCCGGACTGCCCGTCGCCGCCGACGAGCTCGGCCTGGGCGGGCACTTCGCGGACGCCCAGCTGAAGCTGCGCGCGGCCCTCCCCGCCCCGCTGCGGGAGCACGTCGACCGGCTGCGGGCCCGCTTCCACATCGACGCCCCCGGCTGGTACGCGGAGGAGACCGAGGTCCCCTTCCTCGCCCAGGTCGCCGAGGCCGTGCGCACCGGGCGGGTGCTCGCGGTCCGCTACAGCCGCTGGAAGGAGCCGACCGAGGTCGACCGCAGACTCGCACCGTACGGGCTCGTCCTGAAGGCCGGCCGCTGGTACCTGGTCGCCGGGCCCGGACCCCGCACCTACCGGGTCGACCAGATCCTCGACCTCACCGTCACCGACGAGGAGGCCCGGATCCCCGACGACTTCGACCTGCCGGCCCACTGGCGGGCGAGCCAGGCCGACTTCCACGCCCGGCTGCACCAGGGCGACGCCCTCGTCCGGCTCTCCCCACGCGGCGCCGCCCGGCTCACCGGCGCCGCCGCCCGGGCCCTCGCCGAGAACGGCACCCCGGAGCCCGACGGCTGGACCCGGGCCACTCTGCCCGTGGAGTCCCCCGAGCACGCGCACGGCTTCCTGCTCGCCCTCGGCGAGGAGGTGGAGGTCCTCGCCCCCGAGGACCTCCGCGCCCGCGTCGCCGCGACGGCACGGACCCTGGCCGCGCGGTACGGGTGAGGCGGCGACGCCCATCGACGCGCCGGGGCCCCGGCCCGGCGTCACGCCCGTACGTCCGCCCGCGCCGTCTTCGCCCCCGCGCCGAACGCCCGCTCCGCGTACGCCGAGAAGTCACGGGGCTCCCGGCCGAGGACCCGCTGCACCCCGTCCGTCACCGACGCGTTGTGCCCGTCGAGCAGCGTCGCGAACAGGCCCGCCAGCCAGACCGCCTCCGGCTCCGGAAGCCCGAACCCGCCCAGCATGCCCGCGAACTCGGGCTCGCTCATCGGCAGGTACGCGACCTCGTGGCCGGCCGCCCGGGACACCTCCGCGGCCACCTCGGCGAAGGTCAGCAGACGCGGGCCCGTCACCTCGTGCACCAGGCCCGCGTGCCCGTCCTGGACCAGCGTCGCCACGATCACGTCCGCGAGGTCGTCCGCGTCGATGAAAGGCTCGGCCGTGTCGCCCGCGGGGAACGGGATCGTGCCGGCTGCGACGCCCTCCGCGAGCAGCCCCTCGTCGAAGTTCTGCGCGAAGAACGAGGCCCGGACCACGGTGAGTTCGACCCCGGTCGCGCGCAGCGCCTCCTCCGCCGCCAACGCCTCCGGCTCGCCCCGCCCGGACAGCAGCGTCACCCGCCGCACCCCGTGCGCGAGTGCCAGTTCGCCGAAGGCCCGCACCGCCTCCACCGCGCCGGGCGCGGCGAGATCGGGGTAGTAGTTGACGTACGCGGCGTCCGCGCCGTCCAGGGCCGGGCCCCAGGTGGCGGCGTCCTCCCAGTCGAAGCGGGTGGTGCCGGCCCGCGATCCCGCCCGCACCCGCGCGCCGTACGCGGCCAGCCCCTCCGCCACCCGGCGGCCGGTCTTCCCGGTCGCCGCGGTCACGAGGACCGTCGACACCGTGACGCCGTCCGTTCCGTCGGCGCGGCCCGCGCCGCTCGCGGTGTCCGTCGTGCTCTTCGTGTCGGTGGTGTCGGTGGTGTCGGTGGTGTCGGTCGTGTTCGTCGTGTTCGTCGTGTGGTGCGTCGTGTTCGTCATGGCTCCACCTTCGCGGCCCGGCCGCCGCGTTCCCATGCTCCACAGACTCACCCGCATACGCGTCCGTCTACGCTTGCCGCCATGGACGCACTCGCCGGCCTGCTCGACGGGCCGAGGGCCCAGGGCGCCTTCATCCTCCGCATGGTCATGGACCCGCCCTGGTCCGTACGGATCGAGGACCGGGCCCCGCTCTGTCTGATGTGCGTCACCCACGGCGAGGCCTGGGTCGTGCCCGAGCGCGGAGCGCCCGTCCTGCTGCGCCCCGGTGACATCGCCATCGCCCGCGGCCCCGCGCCGTACACCGTCGCCCACGCCCCCGACGCGCCGCCCTCCGCCGTCATCGGGCCCGGCGGACGCTGCACCACCCTGCGCGGCGAGCCGCTCGCCGAGGCGATGGACCTGGGCGTACGGACCTGGGGCAACGCCCCCGACGGCGGCACCAGCGTCCTCGTCGGCACCTACCTGCTGGCCGGCGAGGTCAGCCGTCGGCTCATGGACGCGCTGCCCGGGCTGCTCCACCTGCCGGCCGAGGTGTGGGACTGCCCGCTCATGCCGTTCCTGGAGGACGAGATCTCCCGCGACGAGCCCGGCCAGAGCGTCGTCCTCGACCGGGTGCTGGACCTGCTGCTGATCGCCGCCGTCCGCGCCTGGTTCTCCCGCCCCGGCGCCGAGGCGCCCGCCTGGTACCGGGCGATGGGCGACCCGGTGGTGGGGCGCGCGCTGCGGCTGCTGCAGAACGACCCGGCCCACCCGTGGACCGTCGCCTCGCTCGCCGAGAAGGCGGGCGTCTCCCGGGCCGCGCTCGCCCGGCGCTTCGCCGAGCTGGTGGGGGAGCCCCCGATGGCGTACCTCACCGGCTGGCGGATCGCGCGCGCCGCCGACCTGCTGCGGGAGAGCGACGTCACCGTGGAGTCCGTCGCCCGCCAGGTCGGCTACAGCAGCGCGTTCGCGCTGAGCGCCGCCTTCAAGCGGGTCCGCGGGGTGAGCCCGCAGGAGCACCGCGGCGCGCGGGGCTGACCCGGGCGCCGGGACGGGACGCCCGGATGCTTGCCGGAACGGCAAGTTTCCTCGCACTTCCGGCAGAAGCGGCGCACGCTGTCCGCATGAGCGAAAACGACCTCCACGACGGACACCGGCAGGGCAAGGGCCACGGCCACGGGCACGGGCACGGCCACGGAGACGCCCACGGCACGGGCGAAGGCCACGGTCACGGCAAGGGCTCCGGCCACCACCACGACCACACCCACCTCGACTGGGCCGAGCTCGCACCGCTCCTCACCGCGCAGGCCGAGACCGCGAGCCCCCTCTACACGGAGGCCGCCGCCTGGCTGGCCGCCCTCGCCCCCGCCGCGCGGGTCCGCAGGGTTTTGGACTTCGGCAGCGGGCCCGGGGTCGTCACCGCCCTGCTCGCCGAGGCCTTCCCGGAGGCGGAGGTCGTCGCCGTCGACGCGACCCCCGAACTCCTCGCCCTCGCCAAGGAGCGCGCCGAGGCCCGCGGGCTCGGCGACCGGGTCACCACCCTGCGCGCCGAACTCCCCGCCGACTTCGACGCGCTGGGCACCGCCGACCTGATCTGGGCCAGCCACTCCCTGCACCACATCGGCGACCAGCAGGCCGCGCTCACCTCGTTCGCCAAGGTGCTGAACCCCGGCGGGATCATCGCCCTCGCCGAAGGCGGGCTGCCGGCCCGGCACCTGCCGTGGAACGCCGGCGTCGGACGCCCGGGCCTGGAGGCCCGGATCGACGCGGCCGCCGCCGACTGGTTCGGCGAGATGCGGGCCTCGCTGCCCGACGCCAAGGACGAGATCGACGACTGGAACGCGCTGCTCAGCGGCGCCGGGCTCACCCCGAGCGGCACCCGCAGCTTCCTGTCCGACGTCCCGGCGCCGCTGCCGGCGGAGGTACGGGGACAGATCGTCGCCCACTACGAGCGGCAGCGCGACGGCCTGGTCGAGAGCCTCGCGGCCGACGACCGCGCGGCCCTCGACCGGCTGCTCGACCCGGCCGACCCGCTCTCCCTGCACCGCCGCCCGGACCTGTTCCTGCTCAGTGCCCGGACCGTCCACACGGGGCGCAAGGACGGCTGAGGCCCGGGCTCAGGACACCGGCTCCAGGCGCCACCACTGCGCCGGGGAGTCGGTGTCCTCCCACTGCCGCACGTCGGCGCCGTCCTCCGGCGAGCCGTCAGCGACCTCCAGGAGCAGCCCGCTGACGAAGCTGACCAGCGCCACCGTGCCCGGCGACTGGAGGTCCTCCTCGATGGTCCACTCCTGGGCGCCGAAGTTGTTCGGCTTCCACTGCTGGACCGCCGCGCCGTTCTCCGTTGAGGCGCCCTTCACGTCGAGGCGCTTGCCCCCGGCGACGTTCACCAGGTGGTAGAGGCCGCCGCCGTTCGGGACCGGCGCTATGTGCCAGTGCTGGCCCGGGGTGCCCCGGTCCACGGCCTGCCGCACCGGGGCCCCGCTGCGCGTGGACCCCTCGTACACCTCCAGAAGGAGCCCGCTGGCCACGTTCCGTACCCGGTAGACCCCCTCCGTGACCTGCATGGATCAGGCTCCGACGTGGAACTCGGCCGGGTCCGGGCCGAGGCGGCGGCCCTCGTCGAGGGCGGCGAGGCCCGCGAGGTCCTCCGCGTCCAGCGTGAAGTCGAAGACGGCGATGTTCTCGCGGATGCGGGACGGGGTCACCGACTTGGGGATGACCAGGTTGCCCAGCTGGATGTGCCAGCGCAGCACCACCTGGGCCGGAGTGCGGGCGTGCTTGCGGGCGATGGCGACGATCGCGGGGACGTCGAGCAGACCCCGGCCCTGGCCCAGCGGCGACCACGCCTCGGTCGCGATGCCGTGCCGCTCGTGCGCGGCGCGGGAGGCGGCCTGCGGGAGCTGCGGGTGCAGCTCGATCTGGTTGACCGCGGGCACCACCGAGGTCTCGCCGATCAGGTGCTCCAGGTGCTCGGGCAGGAAGTTCGACACGCCGATGGCCCGGGCGCGCCCGTCGGCCAGGATCTTCTCGAAGGCGCGGTACGTGTCGACGTACGCCCCCTTGTTCGGCACCGGCCAGTGGATCAGGTACAGGTCGACGTACTCCAGGCCCAGCTTGCCGAGCGAGTCGTCGAAGGCGCGCAGGGTCGAGTCGTAGCCCTGGTCGCTGTTCCACAGCTTCGTGGTGACGAAGAGCTCCTCGCGGGGCAGACCCGAGGCGGCGACGGCCTTGCCGGTGCCGGTCTCGTTGCCGTAGATGGCGGCGGTGTCGATGGAGCGGTAGCCCGCCTCAAGGGCCGTGCCGACGGCCTGCTCGGCCTCCGCGTCCGGCACCTGCCAGACGCCGAAGCCGAGCTGCGGCATCCGCACGCCGTTGTTGAGGGTGAGGAAGGGGACCTTGCTGTCCGTGCTCACGAGCGGTCGATCCTTACGTTCGTCGTCCATTGCAGGTGTCAGCTTCAACGATCGGCGCGCCGATCTCATTCCGCCGTGCCGGACGACTCCGCCGTGCGGGAGGAATCGGCCGGGCCGGCCGCCGCGCGCGGCCCGCCCGCCGGCGCCGACCCCCTGGTCTCCTCGGCCCCCTCCGCCGTCCCCAGATACGCCGCCCGCACCCTTGGGTCGGCCCGCACCCGTTCCGCCGGTCCCTCGGCCAGCACCCGGCCCAGGTCGAGCACCACGACCCGGGCGCACAGCTCCATCACGAAGGAGACGTGGTGCTCGACGAGCAGCACCGCGCACCCCTCCTCGTCCGCCATGTAGCGCACCACGGCCGCGAGTTGCCCGCGTTCCTCGGCCGACATGCCGGAGGCGGGCTCGTCGAGCAGGAGCAGCCGCGGCGGGTCGGCCAGCGCCCGGGCCAGCTCCACCATCCGGGCCTGCCCGACCGGCAGCGCGCCCGCGTACGCGCCGGCGAGCGCGTCGAGCCCGCAGGAGCGCAGCACCCGGGCGGCCCGGGCCCGGCGGGCCGCGACCGGGCCCCGGCGCCACTCCTGGGCGACGACCAGGTTGTCCGTCACCGTCAGCTGGCCGAAGAGCTGCTGGCGCTGGAAGGTGCGCCGCACCCCGTGCCGGGCCCGCCACACGGGGGAGCGGCGCGAGACGTCCGTACCGTCCAGGAGGACCCGGCCCCGGTCCGGGCGCCGGATCCCGGACAGCACGTCGAAGAGGGTCGTCTTCCCCGCCCCGTTGGGCCCGATGAGGCCGCAGACCTCACCGGACCGTACGGAGATGTCGACGTCGTCGAGGGCTCGGACCCCGCCGAAGCGGACCCCGATGCCCCGGGCGTCGAGCAGCGTGCCCTCGCTCATGTCCGGACCCCCGTTCCCAGGTAGGCGTCGGCCAGCCGGTCGGCGTCGGCCTCGGCGCGCGGCCCGCACCACACGATCCGCCCCTCGGCCAGGTAGGCGACGGTGTCCGCGAGCCCCAGCGCCTCGGCGGCCTTCTCCTCGACCAGGAGCAGCGCGGTGCCCCGCGCCCTCAGCTCGGCGAGCAGCCGGAACACCTCGTCGACGACGCGGGGCGCCAGCCCGAGGGACGGCTCGTCGGCGACGAGGACGGCGGGCGGGCGCTGGAGCAGCGGGGCGAGGGCGAGCAGTTGCTGTTCGCCGCCGGAGAGCGAGCCGGCGGGCACGGCGCGGCGGGCGGCGAGCGCGGGGAAGCGGGCGTAGACGGCTTCCCGGTCCTCGGCGCCGGGGAGCTGGAGCGCCAGGTTCTCCTCGATGGAGAGCCCCGCGAAGATGCCCCGCCCCTCGGGTGCGAGCCGCACCCCGCGCCGGGCCCGCGCGACCGCCGAGTCGCCGCGCGCCTCGGTCCCGTCGACCCGGACCGCGCCCTCCCTGGCCGCGAGGAGCCCGCCGGCGACCCGGCACAGGGTGGACTTCCCGGCGCCGTTGGCCCCGAGGACGGCGACGATCTCCCCGGGCCGTACGAGCAGGTCGACGCCGTGCAGCACATCCGCTCCGCCGCCGTACCCGGCCCGTACGGAGGTGAGCTCCAGGGCCGCCGGGCGTGGCGGCGCGACCGGCGCGGGCCGGGCTCCGGCCTCGGCCTTCGCGGCGGCGGCCCTCGCCCGGCGGGCCGCCCAGCGGGCGGGGACGGCCGCCGCGTACCCGTCCGGGTCGTTGGCGAGGGCCAGGCCCGCGAGGCCGAACAGCACGACGGGCAGATGGGCGGAGTCCGTCACGTACTGGGCGAGCAGCTGCGGGGCCACCGCGAAGACCAGCCCCGCGAGCACCGCGTACTGCGGGCGCCGCACGCCCGCCGCGACCACCACCGCGAGCCACACCAGGCCCGTCATCGCCGGGAAGTCGGTCGCCGTGACCCGCGTGTTGTACGAGGCGTAGAGCACCCCGCCGAAACCGGCGAGGGCCGCCGACACCGTGAACACCAGCAGCTTGGTGCGCACCACCGACACCCCCGAGGCCGCCGCGGCGGCGGGCGCCGAGCGGACCGCGAGCATCGCCCGGCCCCGCCGGGAGTTCCGCAGCCGGGTCAGCCCGGCGACGCCCGCCGCGCTGAGCAGGACGAGGACGACGCCCATCGCCCGGTCGTCGGACAGGTCGAGCGGCCCGAGGACCGGGCGCGGGATCTCCCAGCCGGTGTCGCCGTTGCGCAGCCACCCGAACTGGAAGAGGACCTGGTCGGCGAGGAAGGCCAGGGCGAGCGTCGCCAGGGCCAGGGAGCGCCCGCCGAGGCGCAGCGCGGGCAGCGCCACGACCGCGCCGAGCAGCCCGGCCACCGCCGTGCCCGCGAGCGCCGCCGCCGCGAACGGCCAGCCGCGGCTCATCAGCAGCCCGGCCACCAGCGCCGCGCTCGTCACGAACGTGGACTGGGCCAGCGACACCATCGCGCCGAGCCCGGTCACCACCGCGAAGGAGAGGAAGACGAGCCCGATGGCGAGGCCCTGGGCGAGGATGCCGCTCCAGAACGGGGTGGTGACGGTGTAGAAGGCCGCGCACAGCAGCGCCCCGGCCAGCGCCCACGGGCCCCAGCGGCGCAGCGGCCCGAGGCCCGCGAGCCGGTCGTCGGGCGGCGGGTCGGCGGCGGCGGTGCCCGCGGCCCGCTCCCGCCGGGCCAGCAGCACCAGGCCGGCGAACAGGATCAGGAACGGCACCGCCGTGCGGAAGCCGGTCAGGCCCTCGGCGAAACTCGCGTACCCGGCGACCAGGTTCTGCACCACGCCCAGTGCCAGCCCGCCCGCGAACGCGAGCGGCACGGAGGCGAAGCGGCCGAGGACGGCGGCGGTCGCCGAGACGAAGAGGAAGAGGGTGTAGTCGTGCGCGGAGAGCCCGAGCAGCGGCGTCGCGAGCACTCCGGCGAGACCGGCGAGCGCGGACGACAGCATCCAGGCGACGGAGGAGAGCCGGTCGGCGTCCACGCCGCGCAGTTCGGCGAGGGAGCGGTTGTCGACGGCGGCCCGCAGCCGCAGCCCGAGCCGGGTGTGCCGCAGCAGCACCCACAGGCCGGCCGCCACGGCCGCCGTCACCAGCCAGGTGATCAGCTGGTCGGAGTCGACGCCGACCCCGTCGACGCCGAGCCCCTCGAACGGCTGCCAGGAGACCGCCGGGCTCGGCCCGACCCCCGGCAGCCCGAACTGGTTCTCGGCGGGCCTGACGGGGGCCCCGGCCCGTTCCAGCAGCTCCACCGCCCACAGCCCGGCCGCCGGGAGCGCGACCAGCAGGCCGATCGTCGCCGTGATCTGCGCGGTCTCGCCGACCCGGGCCAGCTTCCGGAACATCAGCCGGTCCAGCGCCCAGCCGAGGCAGGGCGCCACGCCGAGGACGAGCAGCAGGGCGGTCGGCACGGCGGGCCAGCCGAAGCCGGAGTGGAGCTCGTAGAAGGCGAGCGCGCACAGGTACGCCGTCGCGCCGTGCGCGAAGTTGAAGAGCCCGGAGGCGGCGGAGGAGAGCACAAGACCGGTCGCCAGCAGCGCGTACAGCGCCCCGGAGACCAGACCGCTCAGCACGAAGCCCAGGAGGTCGCCCACGTGACCGCGCCCCTACGCGAAGGGGATCGGCGGGTAGCAGCGGAAGGGCACGGCCACCTCGTACCGCCCGTTCGTCAGCCGGACGAGCGCGCCGCAGCCGAAGCTCTCCTTCTGGCCCTTGGGCTCGGCCCGGTCGCCGACGAGGGTGCCGGTGTCGGAGAAGCCGGCCGCCGCCTTCTGGAAGGACTCGACGCTGAGCTCCTTGCCGGCCTTGGCGGCGATGGAGAGGAAGAGGTCGGCACTCATGTACCCGGTGAGCATGTGCATGTTCAGCGGTACGTCCTTGCCGCCCGCCGCCTTCCTGATGTCCGCCTTGAACCGGCGCATCGCCGGGCTGTCGGACTCGAAGGGCTGGAACTGGAGCAGCACCACGACCCCGTCGAGGGCCTGCCGGGTGGCGTCCTTGGCGAGCAGCCCCGGGTCGTAGTCGGTCGGGTCGGAGAGCACGCCCTTGTACCCGGCCCGCTTGAGCGCGGTGAACAGACCGATGTTGTACGGGGTCTGCATGACCGACACCACGGCGTCCGGGGCCCGGCCGCCGGGCCCGGAGCGCAGGATCTCCTTGGTGTACGCGGACCAGTCGCTCGGCAGGGAGGTGGCGGGCACGGACGCCTTGGCGTAGGCGAGTCCGAAGCCGGCGGCCCGGAAGCCCTGGGTGAAGGTGCGGATGCCGAAGCGCCCGGCGTCGCTGTCGCCGGCGATCAGCGCGACCGAGCGGCCCTTCGCGCCGCCGAGGACGGTGGCGAGCCCCTCGGGCCAGGTCTGGTTGAGGGTGCCGCCGGGGGTGGGGACGAGGCAGCCGTTGAAGCCGTAGAGGTGCTTCGGGCCGCAGAAGGAGGGCAGGGTGCCCCAGCCGACGGTGGGGACGGCCCGGGAGTCGAGGAAGTCGGCGCCCGCGAAGGTCACCGAGCTCATCGGCGCGACCGCGAAGACCTGCTCCTGCTGGACCAGTTTGCGGGCGGCGGCGAGGTTGCGGGCGGGGTCCTGGCCGTCGTCCTCGGCGCCCAGGTACTCGATGCGGCGCCCGTTGACGCCGCCCTCCGCGTTGGCCCGGTCGTAGCGGGCCCGGGCGCCGAGGTCGGTGTCCTTCTTGGAGTAGCCGCTGGCGCTGGTCATGGAGACGATGCCGCCGACCTTGACCGAGTCGGCGGTCACTCCGCGTACCGTCCCCTTCGCGTCCGTGGGCTTCGTCGGACCGCCGTTGGTGGAGGCGGAGTTGCAGGCGGTGGCGAGGAGCAGGGCCGCCGCCGCGGTGGCCAGGGTGCGGATCGTTCTGGACACGGTCGGTCATCCCTCCGTCGGGTGACCGCATTCTGTGAGTGACCTGATGAACCGTCAATAACTGATGCGACGTCAATTGATGATGCGTCAGTAGTGTTTGGCGAGGCCATGTCCGGTCCTCCGGCCCTGCTCCGGGCCCGCTCCGGGCCCGCTCCGGCCTCGCTCCGGCCCCGCTCCGGCCTCGCTCCGGACCCGCCCGGGTCAGCCGTACAGCGCGTCGACCTCCACCGCGTACGCCTTCTCGATCGCCTTCCGCTTCAGCTTCAGGGACGGGGTGAGCAGCCCGTGCTCCTCGCTGAACGGGTGCGCCAGGATGCGGAAGGTGCGGATCGACTCGGCCTGCGACACGGCGGTGTTCGCCGTCACCACCGCCCGCCGTATCTCCGCCTCCAGTACCGGGTCCCGCACCAGCTCGGCGGCCGGCAGCGGGGCCCGGTTCTGCATCGAGAGCCAGTGGTCCACGGCCTCCTGGTCCAGCGTGACCAGCGCGGCGACGTACGGCCGGTCGTTGCCCACGACGATGCACTGGGCCACCAGCGGATGGTTGCGCACCCGCTCCTCCAGGCCGGCCGGGGCGACGCTCTTGCCGCCCGAGGTCACCAGGATCTCCTTCTTCCGCCCGGTGATCGTCAGATAGCCGTCCTCGTCGAGGACGCCCAGGTCCCCGGTGGCCAGCCAGCCGTCGTTCAGCACGGCCGCCGTCGACCGGGGGTCGTTGAGGTAGCCGGAGAACACCTGCCCACCGTGCAGCCACACCTCGCCGTCCTCCGCGATGTGCACCGTCGTCCCCGGCACCGGCTGCCCCACGGTCCCGTACTTCGTGCGCTCCGGCGGGTTCGCCGTCGCCGCCGCCGACGACTCCGTCAGGCCGTACCCCTCGAAGACCGTCACCCCGGCGCCCTCGAAGAACAGGCCCAGCCGCCGGTCCATGCCCGAGCCGCCCGACATCGCGTGCCGCACCCGGCCGCCGAGCGCGTCGCGGACCTTCCCGTACACCGTCTTCTCGAAGAACTGGTGCTGCATCCGCAGCGCCGCCGACGGACCCGGACCGATGCCGAAGGCCTTGTGCTCCAGCGCCTCCGCGTAGCGGACCGCCACGTCCACGGCCTTGTCGAACGGGCCCCTCCTGCCCTCCGACTCGGCGCGGCGCCGGGCCGCGTTGAACACCTTCTCGAAGACGTACGGCACGGCCAGCACGAACGTGGGCCGGAACGCGGCCAGGTCCGGCAGCAGCTCGGCGGCGGCCATCACCGGCTGGTGGCCCACCTTCACCGCGCCCCGGATCGCCGCCACCTCCACCATCCGCCCGAAGACGTGCGCGAGCGGCAGGAAGAGCAGCGTGGACGCGGCGTCCCCCGGACGGGAGCGGAACACCGGCTCCCAGCGCCCGATCAGCATGTCCGTCTCGAACATGAAGTTGGCGTGGGTGATCACACAGCCCTTGGGGCGGCCCGTCGTCCCCGAGGTGTAGATGACCGTCGCCACCGAATCGGGCGTCACCGCCCGCCGGTGCCGGTGCACCACGTCCTCGTCGATCTCGACGCCCGCCTCGACCAGCTCCGCGACCGCGCCGCGGCCCGCGTCCAGCTGCCACAGGCGTTGCAGCCGGGGCAGCCGGTCGATCACCGAGCCGATCGTCATCGCGTGGTCCTCGTGCTCCACCACGCACGCGGTGACCTCGGCGTCGTGCAGCATCCAGAAGACCTGCTCGGCCGAGGAGGTCGGATAGACCGGCACCGGCTGCGCGCCCAGCGTCCACAGCGCGAAGTCGAAGAGGGTCCACTCGTACCGGGTCCGCGACATGATCGCGACCCGGTCGCCGAACCGCACCCCGTGCGCGATGAGCCCCTTCGCGAGGGACAGCACCTCGTCGCGGAACGCGGCAGCGGTCACATCACGCCACTCGCCCTCGGCGTCCTTGCGGCCGAGGGCGACCCTGTCCGGATCCCGCTCGGCATGATCGAACACGGCGTCCGCCAGACCGCCGACCTGAGGCGCCGCCTCGACGGGCGGCACGGTGAACTCGCGCACTGACCTGCTCCTCGCCCACTCGATGTCGCCATCCGTACGGCGCCGGTGACGGTACCCCACGGCGCTCACGGGCGGGAGGGCCTTCACCAAGCCGCGACATTGACCGTATCCACAGGTCAGGCCCGGGAAACCGGGCAAGTGGAAGGAGTCGGGGCCTCGTTGCGTGACCGCCGGTAAGTCCCGCGGCGGGGAATCTCCACGGAATCTGTACCGAGCGCTCACCGGGAGACCGGGTCCGGAGGGGGCGCGGGGAGCGCAAGAGGGATGTCGGCCGTTCTCGACGGGGGATGGGTCGGGGGCGGGTCGGGGCGGATCGGGGGCGAATCGGGAGTGGGGCAGGGGCAGAGCGGGAGCGGATCGGGAGCGGGTCGGGCCCCGCCTCACCGTGGCCGGTGCAGCCGGTCGCCGCCCGCCAGGATCGCCGCGGCGAGGGCGTCCGCCGCGTCCTGGGTCGCCCCGCCCCGCCGCCCCTTGCGGAGCACGAAGTCGACCGCGCCGAGTTCCGGCAGCCCCGCCCGCGCCGGGACCTCGGCCAGGCCCTGCGGGACCAGGCCGCGGGTGTGCGCCATGACCCCGAGGCCGGCGCGGGCCGCCGCCACGTTCGCGCTCAGGCTCGTACTGGTGCACGCGATCCGCCAGGGCCGCCCCTGCTCCCGCAGGGCCTCCAGGGCGCGGGCCCGGGTGATCCCGGGCGGCGGGAAGACGATCAGCGGCACCGGGCGCTCCGGGTCGATCCGCAGCCGCGGCGAGCCGATCCACACCAGCACGTCCTGCCAGACCAGCTCGCCGCCGGTCTCGTCACCCCGCCGCTTGGCGAGGATCAGGTCGAGCCGCCCGGCCTCCAGCCGCGACTGGAGCGTGCCGGAGAGCTCCACCGTGAGCTCCAGGTCGACCTCGGGGTGCTCGCGCCGGAAGGCCTCCAGGATCTCCGGGAGGCGGGTCGTCACGAAGTCCTCCGAGGCCCCGAAGCGCAGCCGCCCGCGCAGCCGGGTCCCGGTGAAGAAGGCCGCCGCCCGCTCGTGCGCCTCCAGGATCGCGCGGGCGAAGCCGAGCATCGCCTCGCCGTCCTCGGTCAGCTCCACCCCGTGCGTGTCCCGGACGAAGAGGGGGCGGCCGGTCGCCTCCTCCAGGCGGCGCACGTGCTGGCTCACGGTCGACTGGCGCAGCCCGAGCCTCCGGGCCGCCTGGGTGAAGCTCAGGGTCTGCGCGACCGCGAGGAAGGTGCGCAGCTGCGTCGGCTCGTACACGGTCACGGTCACCCGCCGACCGTACCGCGCGCGGCGGCGGCTATCACGGTTCGTGATGACAGTCAGTGTGCTGTGCGGGATTCCCGATCGGCGGCCGGTCCACCAGGATGGACGCATGAGTTCCCGCCCGCCCCGCCCGTCCCGCAGGCCCCTGCTGCCGTCCTGGCTGCCGGTCGACCCGTACATACTGGCGCTGCTCGGCACGGTCGGCCTGGCCGCGCTGCTGCCCGCCTCCGGGACCGCCGCGACGGTGGCGGAGGGCGCCTCGAAGGCGGCCGTCGCGCTGCTGTTCTTCCTCTACGGGGCACGCCTGTCGACCCGCGAGGCGCTGGAAGGACTGAAGCACTGGCGGCTCCACATCACCGTCCTGGTCTGCACGTTCGTCCTCTTCCCGGTGCTCGGGCTGGCGGCGCGCGCTCTGGTGCCGACGGTGCTCACGCCCTCCCTCCACAGCGGCCTCCTCTTCCTGTGCCTGGTGCCGTCCACCATCCAGTCCTCGATCGCCTTCACCTCGATCGCGCGCGGCAACGTGCCCGCCGCGATCTGCGCCGGCTCCTTCTCCTCGCTCGCCGGCATCGTCCTCACCCCGCTCCTCGCCGCGGCCCTGCTCGGCAACAGCGCGGGCGGCCTCTCCGGGGACGGGCTGGTGAAGATCGTGCTCCAGCTGCTCGTGCCCTTCGTGGCGGGACAGCTGCTGCGCCGCTGGGTCGGCGGCTTCCTGGTCCGGAACAAGAAGGTGCTCGGCTACGTCGACCGGGGCTCGATCCTGCTCGTCGTCTACACCGCCTTCAGCGCGGGCATGACCCAGGGCGTCTGGCACCTGGTCACCCCCGCCAGGCTCGGGATGCTGGTGGCGGTGGAGGCGGTGCTGCTCGCCGTGATGCTCTCGCTGACCTGGTACGGGGCGAAGCGGCTCGGCTTCGGCCGGGCGGACCGGATCGCGATCCAGTTCGCCGGCTCCAAGAAGAGCCTGGCGGCCGGACTCCCGATGGCGAGCGTGCTGTTCGGCGCCCAGGCCGCGCTCGCGGTGCTGCCGCTGATGCTCTTCCACCAGATGCAGCTGATGGTCTGCGCGGTGATCGCGAAGCGCCGCTCGCGCGACCCGGAGGACACGGACACGAGCCAGGACACCGCCGATCAGGCCGCGCTCGCCGATCAGGCCGCGCCTGCCCGCTAGGCCGCGGCTGCCGACCGCCTCGCGCCTGCCTGCTAGGCCGTGCGTGCCCGCTAGGCCGTGCGTGCCCGCTAGGCCGCGGCAGCCGGTCTTGCGCCTGCCGACCAGGCCGCGCGTGCCCATCAGGCCGCGCCTGCCCACCAGCCTGCCCCGCCGACCAGGCCGCGCCTGCCCACCAGCCTGCCCCGCCGACCAGGCCGCGCCTGCCCACCAGCTCGCGCCGCCGACCGGCCCGCGCCTGCCCATCAGGCCGCGCCCACCCACCAGTTCGCCGCCCCCGCCGACCAGCCCGCCGCCCCCGGCGACCGGGCGGTCGGCGGGGGCTGCGCGCGGCCCGGACGCCGAGCCCGTTGGCGGGATCACATCCCCGGCCACCCCGCGGTGATCATCGGGGCCGCTACGGTGCTCCCATGCCCGCACTCGCACCCGGCCGCACCGCGCTCGTCCTCGTCGACCTGATGGAACGCATCGTCGCGCTGCCCCTCGCCCCCCACTCCGGCACCGACGTCCTGGCCGCGGCCGACCGCCTCGCCCACGCCTTCCGGACCGCCGGCGCGCCCGTCGTCCACATCCGGGTCGAACGGCCGGGCGTCGACACCCAGCCGCCCGGCAGCGAGCTCGTCGCCGCGCTCGTCCACCCGGACGACGCCGTGGTCGTCAAGCGCACCATCGGCGGCTTCCACGACACCGGTCTGCACGAGCTGCTCGCCGGACACGGCGTCTCCACCGTCGTGTTCGGCGGCATCGCCACCAACCTCGGCGTCGAGTCCACCGCCCGCGCCGCCGCCGACCTGGGCTACGACCTCGTCTTCGCCGAGGACGCCATGACCGCTCTCACCGCCGACGAACACCGCGCCTCCGTCCAGCTCGACTTCCCGCGCCTGGGCACCGTCGCCCCCACCGCCGCCATCACCCTGGACGGCCCCGCGTGACCCCGGTGCCGATACGTTACGGGGCCCGCCCCTGCTCGCTCGTCGTCTGCCGCGGCTGCTGCTGCGGCGACGCCCGCAAGAACCCCGGCATGGACCACGCCGGGCAGCTCGCCCGCCTCCGCGAGGCCGCCGCGGCCTCCGGCGGCCGGCTCGTCGTCCGCACCAGCGACTGCCTCGGCCCCTGCGCCCAGGCCAACGTGCTCGTGGTCCAGCCCTCCACCGAGGGCCGCCGCCGCGGCGGCCGGGCCGCGTGGATCGGCTGGAGCGCCGACCAGGACTGCCTCGACGAGGTCCTCGCCTGGACCGCGGCAGGCGGCCCCGGCGTCGTCCCGCCCCCGGCCACCCTCCAACTCCAGATGATCGACCCGCCCAAGAACTAGAACAGGCCGTTCGATAGGATCCGTTCGCAACACGACGCGAAGGGGAACCGGGTGGCGCGGGTTGCGGTGATCGGCGGGGGAATCAGCGGACTGGGCACGGCCCTGATGCTCGGCAGACGGGGCCACCAGGTCACGCTGTTCGAGCAGGACGCGCGACAGGCCGGGGACGAACCGGACCACGACTTCCACCACTGGACCAGACCCCGCGTCCCCCAGGCCGTCCAACCCCACTCGTTCCTCGCGCCGGTGCGCACCGTGCTGCGCGCCGAGGCCCCCGACGTCTACGCGGACCTGCTGGCCCGCGGCGCCCGGGAGTACCACGACTTCGACTGGTTCGACACGCGTCCGCCGCACCGGCCGGGCGACGAGGACCTGGTGACCGTGCGGACCCGCCGTATCGTCCTGGAGGCCGCCCTCGCGGCGGCCGTACGGCGGGAAGGCGGCGTCGACGTCCGGACCGGGCACCGGGTGCGCGGCCTCACCATCGAGGCGGGCCGCCCCGCCCGCGTCACCGGCGTACGGACGAGCCGGGCCACCCCCGACGCGACCCCCGACACGCGCCCCGACACGCCCCCCAGCGGGCCCCTCGGCGGACCCCCCGACGAGACCCACGCCGCGGACCTCGTCGTCGACGCCTCCGGACGCCGCTCGCCGGTCCCCGGCTGGCTCGTCGAGGCTGGCTGCCGGCCGCCCGTCGTCGAGGCCCACCGCACCGGCATCGCCTACCTCTGCCGCTGGTACCGCCTGCGCGACGACGGCCCGCGCGACCCCGGGCGGGTGAAGACCGGCTCGTCCGCGCCGTTCGCCCTCGCCGGCGTCTTCCCCTCCGACAACGACACCTTCGCGCTGCACCTGGTGGTCTCCACCGCTGATCCCACCCGCGGCGCGCTCACCGACCCCGCCGTCTTCGAGGCCGCCGCCCGCCGCTTCCCCGCCACCGCCGCCTGGCTCGACCTGGACCCGGAACCCCGCTCCGGCGTCCTGGCGATGGCCGGCCTGGACAACCGCTGGGCCTCCCTCGCCGACGCCGAAGGCCCCGTCGTCACCGGCCTCGTCAACGCCGGCGACAGCCTCCTGCACACCAACCCCACCCTCGGGCACGGAGTGGCCCTCGGCCTCCAGGCCGCCCAGTACCTCGCCGCCCACGCCGACGCCGTCGCCGCGGACCCCGCCGGCTACCACGCCTGGACCACCCGGACCCTCCGCCCGTGGTTCGACGCCCAGGTCACCGCCGACCGCGGCCACGAACGCCGCCTCACCGGCGACGAGCCGCCCGCAGACCGCCGGTCCGCCGCCCGGGGCGCCTGCGCCTTCGACGACCCCGTCGTCATGCGGGCCCGCGCCCAGGTGCGCCACCTCCTGCTCCCGGCGGCCGACGCGTACGGCACCGAGGAGGTCGAACGCCACCTCACCGCCTGGCTGGACGCCCACCCGGACTTCACGCCCCAGGACGACGGCCCGACCCGCGCTCAGTGGGAGGCGGCGACCGGCGTCCTCACGGGCACGCACTCGTCGAGAACGGCGACGACGTCCCGCCAGGCCCGCTGAGCGTGCAGCGGGTGGTGGCCGACCCCCGGGACGACCGGACCGGGCACCGGCGGGTGGTGGAAGGCGTGCAGAGCCCCGCCGTAGACCACCAGCCGCCAGTCGACGCCCGCCTCCTCCATCTCGGCGGCGAACGCCTCCCGTTGGGCGGGTGGCATGATCGGGTCCCGCGAGCCGACCCCCGCCCACACCGGGCAGCGGATGCGCGCCGCCTCGCCCGGTCGGCCCGTGGTCAGCGCGTTCACCGTCGCGATGGCCCGCAGCCCGACCCCGTCCCGCCCGAGCTCCAGCGCGATCGCGCCCCCGGTGCCGTAGCCGACGGCCGCGATCCGGCCGGGATCGGTCCGCGGCTCCGCGCGCAGCACGTCGAGGGCCGCGTGGCCGATGTCCCGCATCCGGACGGGGTCCGCGAGCAGTGGCATGCAGCGGGCCAGCATCTCCTCGGGGTCGTCGAGCAGGCGCCCGCCGTGGAGGTCGAAGGCCAGCGCCACGTACCCCAGCCGGGCCAGGGCCTCGGCCCGGCCGCGCTCGACGTCGCTCAGCCCCGGCCCCTCGGGCCCGACCAGGACCGCGGGCCGGGGGCCGGTGCCGGCGGGCAGCGCGAGGTGCCCGGTCATCGTCAGGCCGTCGGCCGGGTACGCGACCGTGTGCGTCGTGATCGTGGTCATACGCCCGGACGCTAGCGGCCGGGGTCGCCGCCCGGACCGCGCTTCACTCTCGGCGCAACAGGGCCCGGCCCGCCGCCACTTCGCCCGCCGCGCCCCGCCGCGGCGGCACCCGGCCCCGCTCGTCCCCAGCGGACCACGCCGCCGTCGGAGCCCGGCCGTTAAGCCTCGCCGTCACAGCCCGGCCGTTAAGCCTCGCCGTCACAGCCCGCCGTCAAAGCCTCGCCGTCACAGCCCGCCGTCAAAGCCTCGCCGTCACAGCCCGCCGTCAGAGCTCGGCCGTCACAGCCCGCCGTTGCGGCCCCGCTGTCAGCGCCCCGCCGTCACGGCCCCGCTGCCACAGCCCGCCGTCGCACCCTCCCGCCGTCACACCCCCCGCTCCAGCACGATCCGGTGCTCGCCCGCGTACACGTTCATGTCCTCCCCGCGCAGGAAGCCCACCAGCGTCAGGCCCGTCTCCGCCGCCAGGTCCACCGCCAGCGAGGACGGCGCCGACACCGCCGCGAGCACCGGGAGGCCGGCCATCACCGCCTTCTGCGCCAGCTCGAACGAGGCCCGCCCCGAGACCAGGAGCACCGCGCGCGTCAGCGGCAGCAGGCCCTCCCGCAGCGCCCGGCCGACCAGTTTGTCCACCGCGTTGTGCCGGCCCACGTCCTCCCGTACGTCCAGCAGCTCGCCGTCCTCCGAGAACAGCGCCGCCGCGTGCAGGCCGCCGGTCCGGTCGAAGACGCGCTGCGCCGCGCGCAGCCGGTCGGGCAGCGCGGACAGCAGGGCCGGGGCGAGCCGCAGCGGGGGAGCGTCGGCGATGGGGAAGCGCGCCGTGGTGCGCACCGCGTCCAGGCTGGCCTTGCCGCACAGGCCGCACGAGGAGGTGGTGTAGACGTTCCGCTCCAGCGTGATGTCCGGGACCGGCACGCCCGGCGCGAGCTGCACGTCCACCACGTTGTACGTGTTGGAGCCGTCGTCCTTCGCGCCGGCGCAGTACACGATGTTCCGCACGTCGGAGGCGGCGCCGAGGACCCCCTCGCTGACCAGGAAGCCCGCGGCGAGCGCGAAGTCGTCGCCCGGCGTGCGCATGGTGATGGCGATCGGCCGCCCGTTGAGGCGGATCTCCAGCGGTTCCTCCGCCACCAGGGTGTCCGGCCGCTCGTTCACCGCCCCGCCCCGTATGCGCACGACCCGCCGTCGCTCGGTGACCCGTCCCATGCTCTGCACTCGATTCCGTCCGTGCGTAAGCCCCAGAGGCCTGACCGCCCCATTGTCCTCTTGTCACGGTCGGACAGGCACTTCGGGTGAATCTTGGTGGTTTACGTCACCGGTTACCCATCAGTCGCTCACAAGACTGGGGGGTCCTGCCGACGAACGAACCACCGAGGGGGTCCCGGGTATGACGGGCACTCGAATCGCCGCGCTCGGGCACTACCAGCCCGCCAAGGTGCTCACCAACGACGATCTGGCCGCGCTGGTCGACACGAGCGACGACTGGATCACCAGCCGGGTCGGCATCCGCACCCGGCACATCGCCGGCCCGGAGGAGCCGGTCGACGAGCTCGCCGCGCACGCCGGCGGCAAGGCGCTCGCCGCCGCCGGCCTCACCGCGGCCGACATCGACCTGGTCCTGGTCGCCACCTCCACGGCGATCGACCGCTCGCCGAACACCGCCGCCCGGGTGGCCGCCCGGCTCGGCATGGCGTCGCCCGCGACCATGGACCTCAACGTGGTCTGCGCCGGGTTCACCCACGCGCTGGCCACCGCCGACCACGCGGTACGGGCGGGCGCCGCCCGCCGTGCCCTGGTCATCGGCGCCGACAAGATGACCGACGTCACCGACTGGACCGACCGCACCACCTGCGTGCTGGTCGGGGACGGCGCGGGCGCCGCGGTCGTCGAGGCCACCGAGACCGACACCGGCGCCATCGGCCCGGTCCTGTGGGGCTCGGTCCCCGAGATGGGCCACGCCGTCCGCATCGAGGGCACCCCGCCGCGCTTCGCCCAGGAGGGCCAGGCCGTCTACCGCTGGGCCACCCAGCGGCTCCCCGCCCTGGCCCGCCAGGCCTGCGAGCGCTCCGGCGTCACCCCCGAGGAGCTCGCCGGCGTCGTGCTCCACCAGGCCAACCTGCGGATCGTCGAGCCGCTCGCGGCGAAGATCGGCGCCGTCAACGCCGTCGTCGCCCGCGACGTGGTCGACTCCGGCAACACCTCCGCCGCCTCCGTACCGCTCGCCCTGTCCAAGCTGGTCGAGCGCGGCGAGCTGCCCTCCGGCGCGCCGGTCCTGCTCTTCGGCTTCGGCGGCAACCTCTCGTACGCGGGGCAGGTCGTCCGCGTCCCGTGACGCCCGCGCCGGGGCGGCGGACGCCCCGGCCGACGGGCTCCCCGCCCCGCTGGCCCGTTCGGCGGAGCCCGGTGGCGGGGCACCGGGGGCGCGCCTAGCTTCGATCGCGGCGAGGGTCTTTCGACGGCCCGTCCGCGGAACCCTCCGCGTCCGCCCCTCGCGTGATCTGGAGGATCCGCCATGCGTGCGATACGCGTCGCTTCCGCAGCCCTGCTCGCCGCCCCCCTCGCCGCCACCGCGCTCGTCCTCGCCGCCCCGGCGGCCCTGGCGGAGGACGGCGGCGGTCCGAACGACGGCACGGGCCACGGCATCACGTCGTTCGGCTACTCCGTGACGCCGCAGACCGTCGCGCCCGGCGGCACCGTCACCCTCAAGGCCGACGGCTGCGAGGTGCCCTCCGTGACCGTCGAGTCCGGCGTCTTCGACACCGTCACCCTCACCGAGGGCCGCCAGTCCACCGCCATCGTCGACTTCGACGCCAAGGCGGGAGCCCAGTACGAGGTCACCTTCGACTGCAAGGGCGAACGCGGCGCCGCCAAGCTCACCGTCTCCGGCGGTGGCGGCCACGAGAACGGCGGCCACGAGAACGGCGGCACCACCGGCACCACCGGAGCCCACAAGGGCGTCAAGGCCGGCTTCGGCACCGCCGCGGGAGCCGACGGCTCGGACGGCATCGGCGCCACCGAGGCCGTCACCGGCGCGGTGCTCATCGTGGGCGCGCTCGGCGCGGCCGTGGTGCTGATCCGCCGCCGCGACACCTTCGGCACCTGAGCCGGGCCCTAGGTCGTGTCCGGAGAGTCCCGCCTGGCTCGCGGGCAGACGGCGCTACTTTCCGGACACGACCCAGGGGAACCCGAGACGGCCCCTTCGCCCCGGTGTGACGAGGACCGGGGCGAAGGGGCGCCAACCACCCCCGTGCGGGGGTACGAGGAGAAGGCGAGGACGGACGGTGCACGGGTCGAGCGGGCCGGGACGGCGCGGTGCCTGGGGCGTCGTCGCCGTCGTCCTCCTGATCGGGGTGCACCTCCTGCGCGGCGGCGCGGACGAGCTGCGGGCCGACGGGCCCCCGCAGCCCCTGGCCGCCGCCGCCCCGGACACCGCCGGTCTCCTCCCCGGGGCCGCCGCCCCCGGCCCGCTGCCCGCCTCGCTCCCCGTACGGGTCAGGGTGCCGTCCGTCCGCATCGACGCGCCCGTCGCCGAGGTGGGCCTGGACGCCGACGGCTGGATCGAGGCCCCGCCCCCGGACGCGCGCGCGTCGGCCGGCTGGTTCACCGGCGCCGTCACCCCCGGTGAACGCGGCACGGCCGTCGTCGTCGGACACGTCGACACCCCGGAGGGCCGCGGGGTCTTCTACGACCTCGGCGCGCTCACCAAGGACCGGCGCGTCGAGATCGCCCGCGCGGACGGGCGGACCGCCGTCTTCACCGTGTACGGCATCGAGGTCGTCCCCAAGGACGGCTTCCCCGCCGACCGCGTCTACGGCTCGACGGGACGCCCGGAACTCCGCCTGATCACCTGCGGCGGGCCGTACGCGCGGGACGGGGGCTACGAGGGCAACGTGGTCGTCTCGGCCCGCCTGACGGAGATCCGCACGAGCCCCCGCTGACCCGGGGGCGCGGGCGCGGGCGCAGCCACCGGGCCCGCTCCCGCCGCCGCTCCCGATCCCGCTCCCGCCCGAGCGGACCGCCCCTCCGACCTGACGGACTTCCGGAGAGGACTGGACCTGAGGCCGGGGGTCGTCGATGTTGGCCGTACGGAGCCGGCGTCGGGGGGCGTCGAGCTCCCACCTCCCCACTCTTGCCCCCTGGCCCCCTAGCCCCCTCGACCCCTCGACCGAGGGGCGGCTCAGCCGATGCCCTGACGGTCCGGCTCCAGGGCGAACGCCCGGTCCGCCGCCTCCGGCACGGTGCGCTCCACCAGCCGGACCAGCAGCGTGCGGTGCCGCAGCAGGGGCTCCGCCCGCTCCGGAGGCACCCGGGCGAGCAGGTCGTCGAGGCCGGCGAGCATCCGCCGCGACACCTGCGGGCTGTCCGCCGCGCACCCCCGGATCTCGGCGAACCCCAGATCCACCAGGTCCGTCCACTCGGGCCCGTCCTGCACGAGCCGGACCTCCCCGCTGCCGTGCCGCCCGTCCCGGTACTCCACCGGGCCCAGCGGCCGGGTGGCGAGCGCCGTCAGGAACTGGACGATCCGGTCCAGCGCCTGCACGGCCGTCGTCGGGTCGTTGACGGCGGGGGACAGGGCCCGCAGCGCGATGTCCGAGAGCTGCCGCAGCCCGAAGCCCAGGTCCTGGTGGAAGGTCCGCTCGATGCCCACCGACACGGCGCCCGACACCCGGCGCGGCACCGTCCCGCCGTACACGGCCAGGATCGGGGTCCCCGGCACCACGAAGTCGCCGATGCGCGGCAGCAGCCGCAGCACCACCCCGTGCCGCCGGGCCGCCGCCACCAGGAGCACCACGTTCACGTCCCGGAGCACCCCCGCGCGCCCCCGGTGCAGCAGCTCGCCGGTCGGCCGTCCGAGGTCCCGGGCCTGCGCGGCGTACGCCGGGGTCTTCTCGATCACCCGGAACGCCTCACCCGTGATCCGGTCGACCACGTGCCCCACCCGCATCAGCCGCAGCGTCTGGTTCACGTAGGCCACGAAGAGCAACAGGCTCAGGCCCACCATGACGAGCGTCAGGATCGACTGCACCAGGGGCACGGTCGACATCAGCCGCGGGTCCGTCTCGCTCTCGTACGAGGTCAGCACGAGCAGCGACAGCAGGAAGGTGGCGAGGAAGACGGAGAAGGTCGCCTTGGTGATGCGGCTCCGGATGAAGATCCGCACGATCCGGGGGCTGAACTGCCCGCTCGCCATCTGCACCGCGACCAGGGAGATCGAGAAGACCACACCGATGAAGGTCATCATCGCCGAGCTGATCGTCGTCACGATCGTCTTCGCGTCCTCGGCGACCCCGGCGAGATCCGCGACCACCTCGTACTCACCGGCGTCCTGCAAGGTCTCGACGATCGCCGTGTCGATCGCGGAGCACCCCCACCACAACAGGGTGACCAGGACCATCGACGCCACGGGCGCGAACCAGAAGGTGTCCCGCAGGTGCTCGCGCAGCGGGGAGAGCATCCGGGGCCGCCGATACGGTACGGAAGGCGTGAATTGGTTCATCCGGGGCAGATTAGGCGCAGGTGTCCCCTAGGGAGCGGCGACGCCCCGTGAGCCCCCGGTCGTACCCGGAACGGTCCTCCCGGCGTACGGGAGCCGACCCGGACCGCCCCGACGATGGAACACATGAAGCGCACCACCCTCGCCCTCGCCCTCGGCGGCACCCTCGCCGCCGTCGCCTTCACCGGCGCCGTGGCCGCCCCGGCCGTCGCCGACTGGTTCGACGGCCGCCACGACGAATACGCCTCGTACGCGACCGGCGCCGCCGCCAAGACCGACCGGGCCTCGGTCCCCCGCTGGCTCCCCGACGACGCGACCTCCGTCGAGTACGCCATGAAGACCACCGGCGGCGACCGCGCCCTGAAGGCCACCCTCCCGACGACCACCCTCCCCACCATCTGCACCCCCCTCCCGGCCGACACCCCCCGCCCCGCCCCCGCCCTCACCCCCGACTGGTTCCCGAAGGACGCCCCCGCCAAGGCCACCGCCCGCTGCGGCCTCACCTACGCGTACATGGACGGACACACCCTGTACGCCTGGCAGGACAACCAGGACTGGATCAAGGACAACAAGGCGGGTTCACCCCACTGACCACGGAAAACACTGGTGAAAGGCACCTCGAACCCCTGGTAGAGTTATCCATGTCGCCGCGGGGAACGCCCCGGAGCGACAACCACCTAGTCCGGGTGGCGGAATGGCAGACGCGCTAGCTTGAGGTGCTAGTGCCCTTTATCGGGCGTGGGGGTTCAAGTCCCCCCTCGGACACCAGACAAAAGGCTCCAGCTAAGCTGGGGCCTTTTGCGCATTCTGGGGGAGGCTGCCATGAGTGGCGGGCGGAGGTTCGACCAGCGGGCTGTGGCGTTGGTCGAGCTGAAGGGCACAGCCGCGGACTGTGAGCTGTTGGAGCGAGCACTCGACGAGCAGGGATGGCCGGTCTTCGAGCGCCGGGGTCAGATGTCCGAGGTGGTGGACCGGCTCATCTGGTACGTCGTCGAGACGCGGTTTCCCGGCAGCAGCCGCAATGCGGCGCGTGGAGCCAGAGAACGCATCGAACTGCTGGCCGACGAGCTGCAGGTCGATCTCCAGGTCCAGGCGGTCGAGCTCCTCGTACGCGACCCCGCGGACCTGCCGCACTGGTTCGCCTATGAGCCCCCCGCCACCCACCCCCGGACCGTCAGCCTTCCGCAGAGCCTCAGATGGCGGGAACGATTGGACTCGTGGCTGGCCGAGCACGCCGGTACGCGGGACACGGGTCGGCTGGTCCTTGCCCGGACTCCGGGAGAAGCGCGACACCTCGCCACCCGATCCCTGCCCGGTGTTCCGCGATATGGCGGCCGAGTCGCGGCTCGTCGACCCTCAGGGGGGAGCACCCGCCCGGTCGCGCCACGCGTCGGGCGCAGGGAGGGCTCCTCCCGGCTGGTCCGCCTCGTCGTGCTCTTCGTCGTCGGCGCCTGGGCCGGGGCGAGTCTCGCGGACGGCCATGCCGGCGGAGTCGGCTGGTGGTCGGTCCTCGCCGTTCTCTGCGGAGTGGCGGGGGGTGCCGCGACAGTCTGGAGGGCAATGGCGCCGGGGGCGACGCGTACCGGATCCTTTGTGTTCGGCTGTCTGTTCACGCTGATCGCGGTCACGATGGGAGTTTCCTCCGCCCGTGCGGCGCCGAATGTCGGCTACGGCTCGTCCGTCCTCTTGGTGGGCCTCGTCGGCGCAGTGCTCGTCAACGGCGTCAGGCTCCTCGTGCGTCAGTGGAGCTGGCAGCGCACGGCACCGTGGTTGATCCCCGCTCTCGTGCCGCTCTGCTTCGGCTTCCTCCCGGGGCTGGGGCTGGGCATCCACACGATGTATCTGGATGCCTTCGGCCTCAACCTCGAGGATGTCGAGATTCCCCGGGCGTACCAACTGATCGCGATGCTCAAACTGACCGCGTGCGTGAGTCTCTGGTTGTTCGCACCGAGCCTCCTCGGCTACATGAAGCACTTTCACCTGTACGTGAAGGACCGCTGGTTCGGCAACGCGGTCCTGCTGACCGTGAGCGTGGCCTTGCTGACGCAGGGTGTGCTCGGACTCGGGCTGGTACCGGCCGGCCAGGCAGGGGCCGACGCGGTGGCGGATGCGGCGAAGGGACGTACGCCGGCCGCCTACTACGGCATCGAACCGGAGTGGGTCTGTGTTCTGCCCGTCGGCAGGCTGGACGGCGTCCCCGTCGACGGCGGTGCGCTCTCCGTGACCACGGCCTATCTCAAGCTGGGAGACGCCGTTGGGACGGTCGTGCTGTGGGACCCGCGGTCCGGTTCGGCCCTGAAGGCGCCGCTCGACCGGTTGAGGATCGCTCCGCGGGAGAAACGCCCGGCCTCCTGCGCTTCCCGCTGAGCCGACCCGTCACGCCTTCCGCGCCACCACCAGCCGGCACCGAGGGCTGCCGTCCTCGCGTGTGCCCAGGGAGTGCAGGGGGAGGAGTTCCACGTGGAAGCCGGCCGTGGTCAGGCGGTGGTGGACGTCCTGGAGGCGGAAGGTGCGGTAGTACATGACGAACGGGGGGTGCCACAGCGCGTTGCGGACGCGCATCGCCGCGTCGAAGCCCCACAGCGTCCAGTAGGGGGCGGAGCCGACGCGGGGCGGGGCCGGGAGGGGGAAGGCGAGGGTGCCGCCGGGGCGCAGGGCCGTGTGGATCTGGCGGAAGAGGGTCTCCTGTTCGGACGGGAGGAAGTGGCCGAAGGCGCCGAAGCTGACCGCCAGGTCGAAGACCGGGGCGAAGGGGAGGGCGAGCGCGTCGGCGCGGACCAGGGTCGCGTCCGGGTGGGCCGCGCGGGCCTCGGCGAGCATGCCGGCGCTGAAGTCGACGCCGGTGACCGGCCCGGCGCACACCGACCGCAGTACGGAGAGCCCCGCGCCGGTGCCGCAGCAGACGTCGAGGCCCGTGTCGAAGGGGCCGAGCGGTTCCAGGGCGTCGGCGACCGCGCCGAGGAGCCGGTCCGAGGTGCGGAACGGGGTCAGGTCGAACTTCGTGGCGAGCAGGTCGTAGCCGTGCTCGACCGACGAGAGTGCCTGCGCGGTCAGCTCACGGAGGGTGGGGCCCTCGGGGGAGAACATGCCCCGACCCTACGGTCCGCCGCCCCCGGGGCGCGGGCATCACAGGGCGCTGCGCACCTGCGGCGGGACGCTCCAGGCGGGGGCGATGCCGGTCAGCTGGCAGATCAGCAGGTAGAGCGGGATGGGCGGGGTGTACGGGGAGCCGCCGTCCGGGTGGTGGATCAGGCGCGGGCGGCGGTCGGGGACCACGGCGCCGGGGGCGTAGCAGGCCGGGAGGGGCCAGGTCAGGTCGAGGTCGGAGCCGGCCGGGACCAGCCACCACCACCAGTCGCCGTCCGCGTACACACAGCCCTTGGCGGGCAGCCGGGACAGGATGCGGAAACCGTAGCGGGCGGGCACGCCGACGGCGTCGCAGCCCAGGGTGGCGGGGAGGTCAACGGGGACCGGGAGGCGGGTCACGCCGACCGCGGTGCGGGTGGCGGAGTTCTCGGGGCTCCGGCGGGCGCGCGGGACGAGCAGCGTCGCCATGGACCTCAGCACGGCTCCGCCATGCCGTGCGCGAGCTCCGCCCAGACCACCTGCGCGGTGCCGTGCCCGGTGCGGTCGGCGCCCCAGGCCGCGCAGAGGGCGTCGACGAGGATGAGGCCGCGGCCCCGTTCGTCCTCGCCGCACTCGCGTATGCAGGGCCCGGCGGGGCCTCCCTCGTCGCGCACGGCTATCCGCAGGCGCTCCTCGCCCTCGCGCAGTTCGCAGACGACGCGGTCGCTCGCGGTGTGCACGATGGCGTTGGTGAAGAGCTCGGAGACGACGAGGGCGACGGTGTCGCGGATCTCCGGGTCGCAGCCCCACAGGACGAGCCGCTCCTCGGCGAGGCGCCGGGCGCGGGCGACGGACGCGGTGCGTGCGGGCAGTTCGAAGGCGAACCTGCGGACGTCGGAGTGGGGCCGTGGGCGCTGGTCCATGACGCGAGGGCTCATGAGACCTGAGGAGTGCGCGTTACCAGAAGCCACGACCGGGTCCTCACAACTGTGGGCAGGGTGCCGTACACACTCCTCCGCGGCGGCGCACGGCGGCAGTGCGTACTGGTTCACCGGAATACTGTGCTCCTGACTCCGACACTTGGCAAGAGGCACTCTGAAAAATGCAGAGTGCTGTGTTCTCTCTGGCGGTGTTCGTGGCACACTCGACGAAACAGCGCGTCGGGGAGGTCTTGAGAGTGAGCGAGCCGCGGTCCGCCCCCACGGTGGGACAGGTCGTACTCGGCAGGCGTCTGCAGGATCTGCGGGAGCGGGCCGGCCTCAAGCGGGAAGAGGCCGCGAAGATCCTTCGGGTGGCTCCGGCCACGATCCGCCGCATGGAGACCGCCGAAGTCGCGCTGAAGATCCCGTACGTCCAGCTCCTGCTGAAGGCGTACGGCATCACGGACTCCGAGGCCGAGGGCTTCATCGCCCTCGCGGAGGAGGCCAACCTCCCCGGCTGGTGGCAGCGGTTCCACGACGTGCTGCCCGGCTGGTTCTCGATGTACGTCAGCCTGGAAGGGGCCGCGAGCCTCATCCGCGCGTACGAGCCCCAGTTCGTCCCCGGTCTGCTGCAGACCGAGGACTACGCCCGCGCCATCCTGCGCAGCGGGGCGGTCGGCGGCAGCAACGCCGAGGAGATCGACCGCCATGTAGCCCTCCGCATGGAGCGCCAGTCCCTGCTCACCAGGGAGGACGCGCCCAAGTTCTGGGTGATCATGGACGAGACGGTCTTCCGCCGACCGGTCGGTGACGGGCCACAGGTGATGCGCGACCAGCTCGACCGGCTGCTCGAAGCGTCCGAGCTGCCGAACGTCACCCTGCAGATCGCGGAGTTCGGCTCCGGCCACCACCCCGGTACCTACGGGCCGTTCGTCCTCTTCCGCTTCGCCATGCCCGAACTCCCGGACATGGTCTACAGCGAGTACCTGACCGGCGCGGTCTATCTCGACGCGCGTCCCGAGGTGGCCTCCCACCTCGAGGTCATGGACCGCATGGCGGCTCAGGCCGCGACTGCACAACGCACGAAGGAGGTTCTGCGGAACCTCCGCAAGGAGCTGTGAATGGATCGCATATACAACGGCATGCCCGCCGCTGAGCTCGGTGCCGAGGGATGGCACAAGCCGTGGAGCGGCGGGAACGGGGGCAACTGCGTCGAGGCCATGAAGCTGGCCGACGGCAGGGTCGCCGTGCGACAGTCCGCAGACCCTGAAGGACCCGCGCTCATCTACACCCACGGGGAGATCGCCGCCTTCATCCAGGGGGCCAAATCAGGTCAGGCTGACTTTCTGCTCACCTGACCCCTTCCGCCCCACCCCGCATATCGCGTAACTCTTGCAGTGAGCACCACCGTTGGACCCGCCGAGGAGAGAGCCGATGACCCAGGACCCCGCAGCCCCGCACGGCGCAGCGATCATCGACACCAGCAAGCCGCATCCCGCGCGGATGTACGACTGGTTCCTGGGCGGCAAGGACAACTATCCCGTCGACGAGGAGATGGCCCGCCAGCTCCTCACCGTCGACGCCCGGGGCCGGGACATGGCCCGCGTCAACCGGGCCTTCATGCACCGCGCCATCCGCTGGCTCAGCGCCGAGGGCGTACGCCAGTACCTGGACGTCGGCACCGGGATCCCGACCGAGCCCAACCTGCACCAGATCGCGCAGGGGGTCGCGCCGGACTCCCGGATCGTCTACTGCGACAACGACCCGATCGTGCTCGCGCACGCGGCCGCGCTGCTGCGCTCGACCCCCGCCGGGGCCACCGAGTACATCCAGGCGGACGCCCGCGACCCCGAACTGATCCTCGAAAGGGCCGGAAAGGTCCTTGACTTCGATCAGCCCATCGCCCTGTCCATGCTCGCGCTGCTGCACTTCGTGGGCGACGAGGACGGCGCCTACGACCTGGTCGGCAAGCTGGTCGAGAAGCTGGCCCCGGGCAGCTACCTCGTCCTCTCGCACGTCACCGGGGACTTCGACCCCGAGGGCGCGGCGAAGGCCGCCGCCATGTACAAGGCGCGCGGGCTGACCCTGCGGCCGCGCTCCCGGAACGAGCTGGCCGCCTTCTTCGACGGCCTCGACCTGGTCGAGCCGGGCGTCTCGCTCACCGCCGAGTGGCACCCGGAGCTGGGCGAGCCGGTCCAGGTCCAGGGCGACGACCCCATCCCCGGCTGGGCCGCCGTCGGCCGCAAGCGCTGACCGGCCCGTACGGAGCGCCCGGCACACGCACGACGCACACGCACGACGCACACGCACGGCGCACGACGCACACGCACGACGCACGAAGGCCCGCCGGAATCCGGCGGGCCTTCGGCCTGTCAGGGGTCCTACTTCCGCACCAGCGTCACCAGGAAGCTCCGCGCCGGGCCGACGTTCCCCGCCGCGTCGACCGTGCGGTACTCCACCGTGTGCGTGCCGTAGTCCGGCGTCGCGTCGTCCCACGGCACCGCCCGGCTGCGGCCCAGCTTGCCGTAGACCAGGTCGTCGATCACCGTGCCCGAGGGCGAGAAGCGGAACGGCGCCGAGGCGTCCGTCGGCCAGCCGTAGTACGTGTACCAGCCGTCGCCGTCCACCCGGAACTGGCTCACCACGGCCCCGTCCCGGTCGTCCCGCGCGTTCAGCCGCATCGTGAACTCGGCGTCGTAGACGTACTCGACGGGCCGCCCCGGCCGCTTCACCGTACGCAGCGGCGGCGACAGCTCGTACCCGGCGGAGGCGGCCACCGCGTCCACCGTCCAGCTCAGCCTCTCGTCCGTGCCAGGGATCCGGGCGGCCACGGTGTGGGTGCCGGGGGAGAGGCGCAGCGCGCCCAGGTCCAGATCGCGGTCGTTGCCCGGGTTCGGCACCGTCCGCCCGTCGACGGTCCAGCGCACGGCCGGGATCCGGCGCGCCGGGTGGGTGGTGTCCGCGTGCACGACGGACCGCGCGCCCACCGGGACGCCGGTCGCCGTGTGCCCGGTGAAGGCCGGCCGCACGGTGTCCTTCGGGGTGCTCAGCGCCGGGTCCACGGTCCAGGTGACGGTACGGGTCAGCGCCGCCGAGGCGCGTACCGCCGGGTCCCGGACGAACGGGGTCGGGTCGGTGACCGTCGCCGTCAGCGCGTACGTACGCCCCGGGGCCAGGTCCAGGCCGCGTAGGTCCAGGGAGCGGGCGCCGCCGGTGCGCAGCGGGCGCCCGTCGAGCCGCCAGTCGACGGCCAGTTCGCCGCCCACCGGGTGCAGCGTGTCCACCCACAGGACGCGGTCGGCGCCGACCGGTGCCGCGTTCGGCGCGTGCTCCTGGACCAGGTCCACCTTCGCGGAGATCGCCCGCACCATCACCTCGCGTTCGACCTGGTCGAAGGCGTAGCCGAGGGTCTTCATCATCGAGTGCCGGCTGGGCCGCCACACGCCCGCGGTGCTGTACAGACCGCCCTCGTGGCGGCCGATGACCCCGCCCGACTCGCTCTCCTCGCCGAGCCAGCGCCACCACTTGGCCCGCTGGTCCCGCATCTGCCGCTCCGTCAGGAGGGTGTGGTGCGCGGAGGACGGCTCGCCGTCGGTGTACGCGCCGCCGGGCACCCCGCGCCCGTAGTAGTCGTACTCGTCCTGGAGCCCGCCCAGCGAATGCCCGATCTCGTGCGGGGTGATGAGCGCGGACAGCGCGTTCCCGCCGGACGCGGTGGCGTAGCTCCCGCCCGCGCCGCCGTAGGTGGAGCTGTTCGCCAGCGCCACGATCTGCCGGTTGGCGCGGCTCGTCCCCGGGACGAGGTCGGCGAACGCCGCCGCCTTCGCGCTGTCGACGGTGAGCAGCCGCTGCACGCTGCCGGGATTGCAGCCGCCCCAGAAGCCCATGTCGAGCGCCGTGTCACGGGCGGGCGCGTCGAGCCCCGGGTCGCAGTCCACGCCCGATTCCCGCGACGGCACCTCCACCGCCCACACGTTGATGTAGGAGCGGTACGAGGCGAACGGCTCGAAGCTCCACAGCGTGCTCAGGTGCCGTTCGACGTCCGCCCGGAACTTCGGCAGCTCGGCGGCGGTGTACCCGTCGCCCATGACCACCAGGTTGAAGCGCCGGTCGGCGGGCCCGGTCGACTGGACCGGCACGACCGTCGCCCCGCCCGCCGCGGTCGCGGTCTCCGCTGCGGCCGGGCTGCCGCCGCCGGCCACGGACCCGGTGCCCACCAGGCCCGCGGCCAGCAGACAGCCCGCGGCGAACCGGGCCACCCCTCTTCGAACACCTCTGCGTCGCTGTGAAGTCATGGGGCGCGAGCCTAGGCCGCACCCCTGACCTCGTAAAGATGTTCGTCGGCCGTCCAGCTCAGTGACGCAAATACGCAAGGCCCGCGTGCTCGGCCGTGTAGCCCTCGACCAGCCGCCGGGCCACCGTCACCGAGTCGACCAGCGGATGCAGCGCGAACGCCTTCACCGCCGTCGCCCGCGAACCGCTCTCCGCCGCCGCGAGCACCTCCCGCTCGACCGCCTTCACCGCCGTCACCAGACCCACCGCGTGGTAGGGCAGCGGTTCCACCGACACCGGGTGGGCGCCGGCCGCGTCGACGAAGCAGGGCACCTCGATCACCGCGTCGGCGTCCAGGACGGACAGGGTGTGCCGGTTGCGCACGTTGAGGATCAGCGTGGCCCGCTCGTTACGGGCGATGGCCCGCATCAGCGCGAGCGCCACCTTCTCGTAGCCGCCCGACTCCAGGTCCTCCTCGTCCCGCTCGCCGACCCCGGCCGCCTCCCGGTTGTGCGCCATGTACGTCGCCTCGCGCTCGGCGAGGGTGCGGTGCCAGGCGGTCAGGGCGGGCGCGTCCGGCCGGCCCGCCTCGTCGTAGAAACCGGACTGCTGGTCCAGCAGATAGGCGCCCCGGGTCCGCTCGGCCTCCCGGTAGGCGCGCACCGCCTCCCGGTTGAAGTAGTAGTAGTGCAGGTACTCGTTGGGCACCGCGCCCAGCGAGCGCAGCCACTCGGTGCCGAAGAGCTTGCCCTCCTCGAACGAGCCGAGCAGCTGGTCGTCCTCGAAGAGGCGCGGCAGCAGGTCCTCCCCGCCGACCCGCAACCCCCGCAGCCAGCCCAGGTGGTTGAGCCCCACGTAGTCGATCCACGCCTCGCCCGGGCGCGCGCCGAGCACCCGCGCCACCCGGCGGCCGAGGCCCACGGGGGAGTCGCAGATGCCGATCACCCGGTCGCCGAGGATCCGCGACATCGCCTCGGTGACCATGCCCGCCGGGTTGGTGAAGTTGATGACCCAGGCGTCCGGGGCGAGTTCGGCGACCCGGCGCGCGATGTGCGTCACCACCGGCAGCGTCCGCAGGCCGTACGCGATGCCGCCGGCGCCCACCGTCTCCTGGCCGAGCACGCCCTCGGCCAGCGCGATCCGCTCGTCGGCGGCCCGGCCGGCGAGCCCGCCCACGCGGATCGCGGAGAAGACGAAGTCCGCTCCGCGCAGGGCCTCGTCGAGCTCCGTCGTCGCGGTCACCACCGGCGCGTCCGGCACCCCCTCGCCCTGCTCGGCGAGGACCCGGGCGATCGCCGCCAGGCGCCCCGGGTCCAGGTCGTACAGGGTCACGTGGGTGACCCGGCCCTCGGCGTGGTCGCCGAGGAGGGCGCCGTACACGAGCGGCACCCGGAATCCGCCGCCTCCGAGAATCGTCAGTTTCATGCGCGTACGCTACTCGGCCGGATGCGGCGGCCACGGGATTCGCCGCCGCCCGTCCGTTTCCGTGACCAGCCCTTGGACGCCCCGGCCGGTCGCCCCGGGAGCGCCGGGCGCCTCACCCCAGGTCGAGCGCGTTGCGCAGCCCCAGCCGGTAGCGCAGCCGGTCGTGCCGCTTGAGGCCCTCCAGCTCCGGCGGGCGGAACAGCGGCTGGACCGTGCAGCGGGCGGCGGTCGAGCCCGTGCGGTCGAGCAGCGCGTTGACGGCCTGGCGCGCGGAGGCGTTGGCGCCCTCCATGGTGGCCAGGTCGATGTCCACGGCCACGTAGTCGCCCGCCAGGTACAGGTTCGGGACCCGGGTGGCCGCCTTCGGCCGGTTGTGGAAGGTGCCGACCGGGTGCACCAGCAGCTGGTCCTCGTTGGTCGGGTTCGGGGTGCCGAGACCGTCCACGCCCGGGTCCAGGAACCAGGAGTGCAGGGTGCTGTCCTTCAGCACCGTGCGCCCCGTGTCGTTGAACGAGGCCTTCAGCTGGGCCCACACCTCCCGGGCGACCTCCGTGCGGGTGCACTGCTTCGCGGTCTTCCCGTAGAGGATGCCGGGCCGGTCCCACTCGGAGATGTCCACCGACAGGCAGTCGACGACCGTCCCGTCGCCGTAGTCGGCGGCGAAGGACCGCGACGGCCAGTGCCGGGCCTGCTGGATGGCGGTCAGCGACCAGGGCGAGTCGATGCAGTTGGCGTGGCCGGCGAGCAGCGGGGCGCTCTCGGTCAGATAGAACTGGATGCCGGTCATCCAGTCCGTCTCCAGCGCGTCGCAGCGGGCCAGCTGCGGGTCGGCCGCGCGCAGGGCGGCGCTCCAGGTGCGCCGGGCGTGCTCGACCGGCATCGCGCTGACGTAGTGGTCCGCGGTCACCCGCCGGCGGACGCCCTGCGGGTCCTCGGTCACCGCCGCCGCGATCCGCCCGGCCGTGGCGTCGTAGTCGAGCTCCCGCACGGTCCAGCCGACCCGGAACTCCACGCCCAGACCGGTCAGGTGGGTGACCCACGGGTCGATCCACGCCTCGTTGGTGGGCAGGTCGAGGATCCGGTCGAGGGGGCCGTCGGCGCCGCGCCCCAGGGCGTTGAAGGCGAAGGCCTCCAGGAGCGTGGCGACCGTGCGGGTGCTGGCCTCCTCGGCCTTGGTGGCCACGATGTTGCGGGTCAGCCCGACGGCGAGGACGCGCTGGTAGTCGTAGCTCATCCGGCCGGCCCGCAGGAACTCCCACCAGGGCGTGCGCTCCCAGGTGTCGTCGCGGCGCTCGTCGCAGCTGGTGAGGAAGACGAGGAAGCGGTCGACGAAGTACGCGGCCTCGTGCAGCGGGATCGAGCGGGCGGTGTCCAGGAGGGCGGTCAGCGCCCGGTGGATCTCGTCGAGGGTGAGCTCGGCCGGCCGGTGGCCGGGCCAGGGCAGCGGGATGCGCAGGTCCTCGCGGCCGGTCCGGGCGAAGGACATCTCGGCCGGGGCCACGAGGTTGTCCCACACGCCGTTGGCGTTGCCGGGGAACGGGATGCGCCGCATCGTGTCGGGCAGGTTGTGGTAGATGCCCGGGATGAAGCGGAAGCCGTGCTCGGCCGGTAGCGCTCGCCGCCCGCCGCGGGCGCTCTCCGGCACGTCCATGGAGCGCGCCTTGCCGCCCAGCGCCCGGCGCTCGTAGACGGTGACGCGGTAGCCGCGTTCGGCGAGTTCGTGGGCCGCGGTCAGCCCCGCGACCCCGCCGCCGAGGACGGCGACGGAGGGTGCCTCCGCCGTCCCGGCCGCGACCGCCGGCCGGGCGTCGAAGGCGACGCCTCCGGCCGCGACCGCTCCGGTGACGGCGGCCGCTCCCGCCACGAATCCGCGCCGTGAGGTGCCCGTACGCTCCATGCCCCACCCCTTTACCGCCGGTAACAGTCCGGTCCGGCGCAGGAGCATAGGGGCGCCCGCCGGACACCGGAAGCACCGCGCCCCGTCCCGCCCCGCACATGGCGCGATCCCGACCCCGCATCCGCACGAGACAATGACCGCATGTCCCGACGCAACGCCCGCACCAAGCCCGCCCGTCCCGCCGCCCCCGCCCTCACGCCGGACGCGCCCTGCCCCTGCGGCCTCGACGCCGCGTACGGCGCGTGCTGCGGGCGCTTCCACGCCGGACCGGCCGGCGCGCCCACCGCCGCACTGCTCATGCGCTCCCGCTACAGCGCCTTCGTCGCCCGCGACGAGGCGTACCTGCTGCGCACCTGGGCGCCGCGCACCCGGCCCGCGGACGTCGACTTCGACCCGGCGCTGCGCTGGACCGGCCTCGACATCGAGGAGACCGGCGACGGCACCGCCTTCCACCAGCACGGCACCGTCACCTTCCGGGCCCACTACCGCCAGGGCGGCGCGGCGGGCGAACTCCACGAGCGGAGCCGGTTCGAGCGGCACGAGGGGGCGTGGGTGTACGTGGACGGGGAGTTCCTGGACTGATCGGAGCGGTCGGACCGGAGCGCCCGCCGGCTCACGCCGCGTCGCCTGGGCTCATCCCGCCCCAGCTAGGCTCACCCGCCTCGGCTCACCGCACCTCATCGCGCCGGGGCGCCCACCGCCGCCGGCTCCCGCTGCGGCAGTCCCTGCGCCAGGTCCTCCGCGATCAGCTTCTTCGCGATGGCGTCCGTCGCGGCCCGCAGCTCCGGGCCGCTGGGGCGGCCGCGCTCCTGCTCCACCCGGTCGCTCAGCCAGTCGCCCCACGCCCGGGTGATGACCTCCGCCTCCCGCTTCCCGGCGGAGGTGTGGGAGAGCAGGTTGCCGTCCCGGGTGAGGAAGCCCTCGTCGACCATGCGGTCGAAGACCGGGAGCAGCACCTCCGGCGGCACGCGGCGGCCGGCCGAGACCAGACCGAGGCTCGCGTGCCCGACCACCCGGGTGTAGAGCTCCACCTGCATGACCGCCCACGCGCCGGCCATGTCGAGCCGGGTGTCGGAGCCGTCGATGATCCGCCGCGCGGTGTCCAGGTCGGTCTTGCGGATGATCCGCCCGACGGACAGCTCCAGGTACGTGGCCGAGTCGCCGCCGCCGGTGGGGGAGGCGAAGCCCTCGCCCATGTCGGGGGCCGAGGCGCGGGCCGTGTCGCGCAGCGTCACCTGCTTGAGGAAGAGCGCCACGACGAAGCCGACGGCCGCCACCGGCACCGTCCACAGGAAGACCGTGTGCAGGGTGTCCGCGTAGGCCTGCACGATCGGCTCCGCCACCGCGTCCGGCAGTCCGTGCACGCCCGCCGGGCTCTGCGCGGCCTTGGCGACGGACGCCGGGTCCAGCCCGAGACCCGAGGCGATCGCCGCGGCCTCGGCGGTGCCCTCGGTGAGGTTGGGCTTGAGGGAGTTGGCGTAGATGGTGCCGAAGACGGCCGTGCCGAAGGAGCTGCCCAGGGTACGGAAGAAGGTGACGCCCGAGGTGGCGGTGCCCAGGTCCGCGTAGTCGACGGTGTTCTGCACGGCGATGGTGAGCACCTGCATGCACAGGCCGATGCCGACGCCGAGGACGAACATGTACAGGGACGCCAGCCAGGTGCTGGTGCCGGGCTCCATGAGGGAGAGCAGGTACAGGCCCAGGCCCATCACGAGGCAGCCCACGATGGGGAAGGTCCGGTAGTGGCCGGTCTTGCTGACGACGTTGCCGCTGAAGACGGACGCGATGAGCAGACCGACGACCATGGGCAGGGTGCGGATGCCGGAGATCGTCGCCGAGTCCCCGTCGACGTACTGCAGATAGGTCGGCAGGAAGGTCATCGCGCCGAGCATCGCGAAGCCGACGACGAAGCTGAGCACCGAGCAGACGGTGAAGACCGGATTGCGGAAGAGCCGCATGGGCAGCATCGGTTCGGCCGCGCGGGTCTCCACCCAGCAGAACAGGCCGAGGGCGAGCAGACCGCCGGCGAACAGCCCGATGATGACGCCCGAGCTCCACGCGTACTCGTTGCCGCCCCAACTGGTGGCCAGGATCAGGGCGCTGGACCCGGCGGCGACGAGCGCGATGCCCGCGTAGTCGATGACCGGACGGCTCACGGAGCGGACGGAGGGGATGGTGCGGGCGGCGGCGATGACGACCAGGATCGCGATCGGCACGTTGACGTAGAACGCCCAGCGCCAGGTGAGGTGGTCGGTGAACAGGCCGCCGAGGAGCGGCCCGATGACGGTCGACACGCCGAACACCGCGCCGATGGCGCCCTGGTACTTGCCGCGCTCGCGCAGCGGGATGACGTCGGCGATCAGCGCCATCGAGGTGACCATGAGCCCGCCGGCGCCGATACCCTGGAGACCGCGCCAGACGATCAGCAGGGTCATGTTGGTGGCGAGACCGCACAGGAACGAGCCCGTGATGAAGATGATCGCGGAGATCTGGAAGATCACCTTGCGGCCGAAGAGATCGCCGAACTTGCCGACCAGCACGGTCGCGACCGTCTCGGCCAGCAGGTACGCGGTGACCACCCAGGACATGTGGGCGGCACCGCCGAGATCCGAGACGATCGTCGGCAGGGCGGTGCCCACGATCGTCTGGTCCAGGGCGGCCAGGAGCACGCCGAGCATGATCGTGCCGAAGACGATGTTGCGGCGACGGCGGTCGAGCACGGGCGGCTCGCTGGTCCGGGGCGCGGGAGCGGCTTCGCTGGTGGTGGTCACTCTCGCAGCCTCACACCGGCTGCGGTGTCCCGCATGGGGAGTACACCCGAACCGGTGCGGCACCGGGGCCGCACCCCGAACGGCCGAGCGGCGCGGGGCGGTGTCCGGCGCGGGCGCCCCCGGGGTCAGAGCCCGGCGGCGATCGGCGTCCCCGTGGTCGGTGCCGGAGCGGCCTTGGGTGCCTCAGCGGTCAGTGTCCCAGCCGTCAGTGTCCCTGCGGTCAGTGTCCCAGCCGTCAGTGTCCCTGCGGTCAGTGACCCGGCCGTCAGTGTCCGGGCCGCACCGGCAGCTGCGGGTGGTGCTTGGCCAGCACCTTGTTGGCCCGGGCGAGCGCGGCCAGCGCGTGCTCGCGGTCGGCGCGGTCCTCCGCGCAGAGCGGGCCCCGGAAGCGGTACACCTCGCGCGCGGCGCAGTCGGCGTCGACCTCGGCCTGGAGCACGTCCAGCGGCAGGCAGGACCCGATCAGCGCGGCGACGCTGTCGGGGATCGGGACGGGTACGAGCGGCGAGGGCGACGCGATCACGGGCAGTCCTTGTGGGTCTGTCGGGCGGGAGAGGTTCTCCCCTCCATACGTACCGGATCGCGGTGGCGGTTCGACGACGGGCCCGTCACCGCACGGCAACGCGCCCGCGCCGGATGCGGCGTGCCGTACGGAGCGGACGGCCGGCCCGGCCCGCGTTCCCGCAGGTGCGCGCGGGTCCGCGCGCCGGAGCGTCCGTCAGCGCGCCGAACGCCGATCTGGCGGAAGGGAGTTGCGGCACCCCCGGAGTGTGGGGCATCTCACCCCAGGATCGCGTTCAGATCGTACGAGACCGGCTCCTCCAGCTGCCCGTACCCGCAGGACTCCGGGGTACGGTCCGGGCGCCAGCGCTTGAACTGCGCGGTGTGCCGGAACCGGTCGCCCTCCATGTGGTCGTACCCCACCTCGCAGACCCGCTCCGGGCGCAGCGCCACCCAGGACAGGTCCTTCTTGCCGGACCAGCGGCTCGGCGCACCCGGCAGCCGGGCCCCCTCGTGCGCCGACTCGTCCGTCCATGCCGCCCACGGATGCCCGTCGGGCGGGTCCATCCGCAGCGGCTCCAGCTCCTCGACCAGCTCCGCGCGCCGCTTCGCGGTGAACGCCGCGCAGACGCCCACGTGCTGGAGGGCGCCCCCGGCGTCGTGGAGGCCCAGCAGCAGCGAGCCGACCACCGGGCCGCTCTTGTGGAGGCGGTACCCGGCCACGACCACGTCGGCCGTGCGCTCGTGCTTGATCTTGTACATCAGCCGGGCGTCCGGCCGGTACAGCAGATCGAGGGGTTTGGCGATCACACCGTCCAGACCGGCGCCCTCGTACTGCTCGAACCAGCGCGCCGCGAGCTCCGGGTCCCGGGTGGCGGGCGCGAGATGGACCGGGGCGTCGACGCCGGCCAGGGCGCGTTCGAGGGCGGCCCGGCGCTCGGCGAGCGGGGTGTCGAGGAAGGAGTCGTCGCCCAGGGCGAGCAGGTCGAAGGCGATGAAGCGGGCCGGGGTGGTCTCCGCGAGCATCCGCACCCGCGAGGCCGCCGGGTGGATCCGTTCGCTGAGCCGGTCGAAGTCGAGCCGCCCGCCGTGCTCGACGACGATCTCCCCGTCCACCACGCAACGCTCGGGGAGCCGGGCGAGCAGGGCCTCGACGAGCTCCGGGAAGTAGCGGGTCAGCGGCTTGCCCGTACGGCTGCCGAGGAACAGCTCCGGCCCGTCCCGGTGCACCAGGGCGCGGAAGCCGTCCCACTTGGCCTCGTACTGCATCCCCGGCGGGATCTTCTTCACCGCCTTCGCCAGCATCGGCTTCAGGGGCGGCATCACCGGCAGGTCCATGCGGCGATTCTAGAGACGATCCGGGGCGATCCGTGTCATTAAGTGCCGATATGCGGCTTACGGGTGTCCCGCCTAGGCTGGCCGCCATGGCAGGCAAGGCGGACGCGGTGGAGCTCGAGGTCGGCGACCGGACCGTGCGGGTGTCCCATCCGGACAAGGTGTACTTTCCCGAGCCCGGCTACACGAAGCTGGACATGGTCCGCTACTACCTCGCGGTCGGCGACGGCATCACCCGCGCCCTGCGGGACCGGCCCACCACGCTGGAGCGCTACCCGGACGGCGTGACGGGGGAGTCCTTCTTCCAGAAGCGGGCGCCCAAGTACCTCCCGGAGTGGATCCCGACGGCCCACATCACCTTCCCCAGCGGGCGCTCGGCCGACGAGATGTGCCCGACCGAGCCCGCCGCCGTGCTGTGGGCGGCCAACCAGGGGGCCGTCACCTTCCACCCCTGGCCGGTGCGCAGGGAGGACACCGACCACCCGGACGAACTGCGCATCGACCTCGACCCCCAGCCCGGCACCGACTACGCGGACGCCGTCCGCGCGGCCCACGAGCTGCGCGCCGTCCTCGACGAGCACGGGCTGCGCGGCTGGCCGAAGACCTCCGGCGGGCGCGGGCTGCACGTCTTCGTGCCGATCCGGCCGGAATGGACGTTCACACAGGTCAGGCGGGCCGCAATCGCCTGCGGCCGGCAGCTGGAGCGGCGGATGCCGGACCAGGTCACGATCAAGTGGTGGAAGGAGGAGCGCGGCGAGCGCATCTTCGTGGACTACAACCAGACCGCCCGCGACCGCACCATCGCCTCCGCGTACTCCGTCCGCCCCCGCCCGCACGCCCCCGTCTCCGCGCCCCTGCGCTGGGAGGAGATCGACGACGCGGTGCCGCGCGACTTCGACATCCGCACCATGCCCGAGCGGTACGCCGAACTCGGCGACGTGCACGCGGACATGGACGCCGAGCGCTTCAGCCTGGAACCGCTCCTGGAGCTCGCCCGCCGGGACGAGGCGGACCACGGCCTGGGCGACCTGCCGTATCCGCCGGAGTACCCGAAGATGCCGGGCGAGCCGAAACGGGTCCAGCCGAGCCGGGCGAAGAAGGAGCCCGAGTAGGGGCGTGAGGGGAGGCGGGAGCCGCGCCCGGTGCGGCGGCCCCGCCTCCCCCTCTTTCGCACCCAGAAACTAAACGAACGATCGTGCTAGCATTTTTGCTGTCGAGGGCGCGCGAGAACCGATCGAGGAGAACCGGCATGCATGCCATGGCCCTGCTGGCCCGCACCACACTGAACGCCACCGCGTACGTCGCCCCGGGACCGACCGGACGGGCCGTCTTCCACCTCTTCGTCCGCCCCCTCGGGCGGCCCCGCGTCAAGCCGGCCGAGGAGCCACTGATGGGCTCCGCCCGGGTCGACCGGATCCGGGTCGGGCGCAAGGAGGCCGTCACGTACGTCTGGGGCGACGGCGAGCGCCCGGTCCTGCTCGTGCACGGCTGGACCTCGCGCGCCTCGCGGCTCGCCGCCTTCGCCGAGGCGCTGCTCGCCCGCGGCTACAGCCCGATCGCCTTCGACGCCCCCGGCAGCGGGGAAGCCGCCGGCCGGGCGAGCAACATCCTCGACTACCGCGCGATCATCCGCGAACTGCACTCCCGGCACGGCGACTTCGACGCCGTCGTGGCACACTCCTTCGGCGCCCTCGCCTCGCTCTTCGCGCTCCGCGACGGCGTCCGGACGAAGCGGTTCGTCGGCATCGCGGGGGTCGGGTCCTTCGGCCTGCTCACCGCGTCCTTCCAGGCCATGACCGGCTTCGGCGAGCGCGCGCTCGCCACGATGCGCCGGCACGTCGAGCGGCGGCTGGCCCCCGAAGAGCCCGGCGTCTGGGGCCACTTCGACGCCTCGTGGCGGCCCGAGGACCTCGGCGCCCCGCTCCTGCTGATCCATGACGAGACGGACGACATGGTGCCGCTCGCCCACGCCCACGCCCTCCGGGACGCGCACGGCGACCGCGCCCGGCTCGTGGTCACCCAGGGCCTCGGCCACCGCCGCGTCCTGATCGACCCTCAGGTCGTCGCACAGGTGGTGGAGTTCGTCGCCGGAGACACCGGTGAGCCCGGTGAGTCCGGCGCACCCGTCGGGCCCGGTGCGACCCAGGCGCCCGGCGTGTCCGGTGCGCGCGATCGTGCGGTCCCGCCCGCCGTGACGGCGGAGGCCGGCTCCCGCTGACCTCCCGCCGGGGGTCAGACCCCGGCGGCGTCGATCTCGTCCCGTGCCCCGTCCGTCGCCTCGGCCCGCAGGCGGCGGACGATGCCGCGTGCGGCCCGCTCGTACGCGGAGGGGTCGGAGAGCAGGACGGACTGGGCGTTGGCCGACTCCATCAGGGCGATGATCTCGAAGGCGAGCTGCGGGGCGTCGACGTCCTCGACGAGACCGCCGGCCTGCTGGGCCTCCTCGACCGTCCCCTCCACATAGGTGATCCAGTCCTGCCGGGCCCGCGCGATCGCGTCGTGCACCGGGCCCGTACGGGCGTCGAACTCGGCGGAGACCGCGTAGAAGAAGCAGCCACCGGCGAAGACCCGCTCCGCGGAGTAGGCGAGCCAGTTGCGGCACAGCGCCCAGACCCTGCCGGGGCCGGGCGGGAGCTCGGCCAGCGGGGTCACGACCCGGCGGGCGAAGACGGCGGCGGCCGCCCGTACCGTCGCCAGCTGGAGCTCCTCCTTGGAGCCGAACAGGGCGAAGACGCCGCTCTTGCTCAGCTTCAGCTCGGTCGCGAGCCGCCCGAGCGACAGGCCCTCCAGGCCCTCGACCGAGGCGATGTCCATCGTGCGGCCCAGCACGAGCCGCCGGGTCTGGTTGCCGCGCTCGACGCGCCCGTCGGTGCTGGTGCTGCCGCTCATGCCCCCATCGTACTGAACGCACGATCGTGCGGACACTCTGTGCGTGCCCTCGTGCGGGGGCTACGCCTCCGGCGCGCGCCGCTCGCCCGGTGCGAGCAGCAGCACCTCCAGGGCGCGGGCACAGGCCCGCGCCTGCGCCAGGAACCAGTCGAGCCGCTCGTCGGTGATCAGCGAAGGCGTCGCCCGCACCGCGAGCGCGAAGCGCGCGTGACCGGCCCGCTCCAGGACCGGTACCGCGACCGTCCGCACCCCGAGCGCCGACTCGCCGTCGTTGAGGGCGTAGCCCTGCTCCCGGACGCGTGTCAACTCGCCCGCGAGGGCCACGGGTTCGACGATGGTCCGCTCGGTGAACGCGTACAGCGGAGGCAGCGCCCGCGGCACGCCCTCGCCCACCCGCGGCCAGGCGAGCAGCACTTTGCCGAGCGCCGTCGAGTGGAGCGGCCGGCGCAGCCCCACCTTCGGCGTGACCGAACCGCCCGCCACGATCACCGCGTACGCGCCGCTGCGCAGCGCCAGGTCGGCCGTGGCGCCGGTGCGCGCGGCCAGGTCGCCCAGCTCCGGCGCGGCCAGGTGCAGCCCGCGCTGGTGGTAGGAGAGCCGGCCCAGCTCGGTGACGGCCGGGCCGAGCCGGTAGCGGGCCGTGCGCGCGTCCTGCTCCAGGAAACCGGCCCCCAGCAGTGTCCTGGCCAGCCGGTGCGCGGTCGACGTCGACAGGCCGAGCCGGCGCGCCAGGTCCGAGGCGCTGAGGTCGGGCCCGTTGTCGTGGAAGCAGTGCAGGACGTCCAGGGCCCGGCGCACCGCCTGGGCCCCGGCCGGTGCGCGGACCGGGCCGGCCTCGGTGGTCATATGTGGTTCGCTCCCCCTCGCCGAATGCTCTGAACGCGCTCCCACGCTCCCACATGGCGGGAGCCGAAGCAGCATCGAGACCAGGTCGGAAACATGCCGTTCATGTGCAATCCCACATCGTGGGAGGCGAGTTGAACGCGGCGGAACGTCCATGGCAAGGTTCCGGCCAACGCCGCCGCGACGCACCGCGGCGCCGACCCGGACCAGCAGCGGAACGAGCACGGAAGGGAGCAGGCCGCCATGACCGCACGCCGACGCGCCGTAGCGCCCGCTCCCGCGGCCCTCACCCGCCGCCGTCACATCGACCTGGCCCGCGCCACCGCCGCCGCCTGTCGCTGACCCCACCGCCGCCCCGGCGGTGGTCCGGGCCTCCCGGAGCGGATCGCGACCGCTCCGCACGGGCCGGTTCCGCACGCTCGCCTCCCACGGTGCCCGCCCGGTCCGCGTCGCTCTCCTCACGGCCCCGTCGGCCGAGACCCCGTCCGGCGTCCCCGTCCGGCGTCCGCCTCCTCCGCCACGCCTCCTCCTCTCCCGGAAGTCCCCATGACGACTGCCCGCGTGCCCGACACGCTCTGGTTCACCCGCTGCCCCGTGCCCACCGCCACCGGCATCGCCGCCGACCGCGGCTGGCTCGCCGAGGCCTTCGCGCCCGACGGCATCGCCGTACGCTCGCTCCAGGACGCCGAACCCGGCGCCGACCGCGCCGCCCACTACACCCACGCCCTGCCCGGTCTCTTCCGCGAGGGCGGTAACGTCCCCGCCCTGTGGGCCCGTTCGCGCGGCGAACGCACCCGGCTGATCGGGCTCACCTGGATCGAGGAACGCCAGGCCGTCCTGGTCGCCCCCGGCTCGCCGGTGCGCTCGGCCGCCGACCTGCGCGGCCGCCGGCTCGCCCTGCCACGGCACCCCATCGCCATCGACTTCTGGCGGGCGATGGCCCTGCGCGGGTTCGAGGGGGCACTCGCCTCCGCCGGGCACGGCCTGCCGGACGCCGTCCTCGTCGACGTGGACGCCGAGGGCCACCGCGGCCAGTGGGCCGCCGAGCTGGCCGCCCTGCGCCGGGGCGAGGTGGACGCGGTGTACGTGAAGGGCGCACTGGCCGTCGAGGCCGCCCGCCGGGCCGGGGCCGAGGTGGCCGTCGAGCTCGACGAGCTCCCCGACCCGGCGCACCGCGTCAACAACGGCACCCCGCGTCCCCTCACCGTCCACCAGGACCTCCTCGACCGCAGCCCGGAGCTGGTCGACCGCTTCCTCGCCGTCCTGCTCCGCGCGGCCGACTGGGCGGCGGACGAGCCCGATGAGGTGGCCCGCATCCTCGGTGCCGAGACCGGGGCCGGACCCGAGGGCGTCGCCGGGGCCTACCGCGGTGGCACCCACCGCACCCTGCACCCCGACCTCTCCACGACCCGGCTCGACCTGCTCGCCCGGCAGTCGGCGGCCCTGCGCGCCCACGGCTTCCTGGCCGGGGCCGTGGACGTACGGGAATGGGCCGACCCCGAGCCGCTGCGCCGCGCCCGGCTCCTGGCCGGCGCACCGGCACCCGAGCCCGTGCCCGCACCGAGGGCGGGGCGCCCGTGAACCCCGGCTCCGCGCAGGCTCCCGTGAACGCCCCGACCACCGCCCGCCCGCCCGTGTACCGAAGGACCTCCGCCATGCGCCCGCTCCGCGTCCTCGCCGCTCTCGCGGCCCTCGCCGCCCTCCCCGCGCTCGCCGCCTGCGGCGGCTCCACCGCGGACGCCGCCGGGAAGGGCACCGTCACCGTCCGCATCCCCGACCCCGGCAACTCCGGAGTGCTGGCCCGGGGGAAGAAGGACGGCAGCCTCGACAAGGCGCTCGCCAAGGTGAACGCCAAGGTCGCCTGGACCGGCAGCGCCGGGCCCTTCGCACCGGCCGCGCAGGCCATGAACGCGGACCAGCTCGACATCGCCACCGGCTCCATCACCTCCGGTATCACCTCGCTCGCCCAGAGCCCCGGCTTCGTGTTCTTCACCGCCACCGACCCGGACCCCGTCGGCGAGGGCATCCTCGTCCGTGAGGGCTCCGGCATCGACTCGGTCGCCGACCTCGTCGGCCGGAAGGTCGCCGTCAACAAGGGCGGTACCGGCGAGTACCTGCTGCTCAAGGCCCTCGCCACGGCGGGCGTCCCGGCCGAGAAGGTCGAGCGCGTCTATCTCCGGCCCGACCAGACCGCCGCCGTCCTCAACGCGGGGCAGGTCGACGCCTGGGCCGTCTGGTCCACCTACGCGGTCGCCGAGATCGGCGGCGGCAAGGCCCGTTTCGTCGCCGACGGCGCCGCGATCGGTTCTGACAACTACAGCCTCAACGCGGTCCGCAAGGGCTTCGCCGACGCCCACCCGGAGATCGTCCGGGCGCTGTACGGCTACCTCCACGAGGAGAGCGCCAAGGAGCGTCGGGACCCGGCCGCCTACCTCAACGTCTTCACCGACGCGGGGCCGACCGCCGTCACCGGCCGGGCCCGTGAGGTCCAGCTCGGCTTCACCGCCAAGGGCGGCACCGTCGACCCCATCGGCCCCGAGGACGTGAAGCGCTTCGAGGAGGTCGCCCGGTTCTACGCCGAGCGGAAGGTGACCCCCGGCAGGGTCGACATCGCGGCCCACCTCCTCGACGTCGAGAAGCTCTCGTGACCCCGGCCCCCGAAGCAGGTACGCCCGCACCCGCCTCCGATGCCCGTGCCCCGGAGCCGTCCCCGCTCGTCCTGCCGCGCCCTCCCGCGCGCCGCGCCCGTTCCCGTACGTACACCCTCGTCGTGCGCGCCCTCGGCCCGGTCGGACTGCTCGTCCTGTGGTGGGCGGCCTCCACGACCGGAGCGCTGACCCCCGACGTACTCGCCTCGCCCGCCCAGGTCCTGGACGCCGTCGGGGAGCTGTGGGGCAACGGGCAGCTGCCCGACGCGCTCGCCACCTCGCTCACCCGGTCCGGGATCGGCCTGGTGATCGGGCTCGTGACCGGACTGACCCTGGGGGTCGTCACGGGCTTCACCCGGCTCGGCGACGAACTGCTCGACTCCTCCCTCCAGACCCTGCGGACCATCCCCTTCCTCTCCCTCGTCCCGCTCTTCATGGTCTGGTTCGGGATCAACGAGACCGCGAAGATCCTGCTCATCGCGGTCGCCACCACCTTCCCCATGTACGTCTCCACGGCCGGCGGCGTCCGGGACACCGACCGCCGGCTCGTCGAGGCGATGCGCGCCTTCGGGCTCGGCCGGCTCGCGATCGTGCGGCAGGTCGTCCTGCCCGGCGCGCTGCCCTCGCTCCTCGCCGGGCTGCGGCTCTCGATGACCCTCAGCGTCATCGCGCTCATCGCCGCCGAGGAGATCAACGCCACCGAAGGGATCGGCTATCTGATGGCCCAGGCGCAGAGCTACGCCCGCACCGACGTCCTCGCCGTCTGCATCCTCGTCTACGGGCTGCTCGGCCTCACCGCCGACGTGCTCGTGCGCGGTCTGGAGCGGGTCCTCATGCCCTGGCGCACGGCCGGTCCGGGCGGCGGAGGTGCCCGATGACCGACGCCGTACGCGTACGGGGCCTGCGCCGGGTCTTCGGCGACCGGGCCGTCCTCGACGGACTCGCCCTGAGTATCCGGCGCGGCGAGTTCGTCGCACTCCTCGGGGCGAGCGGCAGCGGGAAGACCACCCTGCTGCGGATCCTCGGCGCCCTCGACGGCGCCGACGGGGGAGAGGCCCTGGTCCCCGCGGTCCGCACCCTCGTCTTCCAGGAGCCCCGGCTCATCCCCTCCAAGAAGGTCCTCGCCAACGTCACCATCGGCCTCCCGCGCGGCGCGCACACCCGGGCCACCGGGCTGCGGGCGCTCGCCGAGGTCGGTCTCGAGCGCCACGCGGACGCCTGGCCCGCCACTCTCTCCGGCGGCGAGGCCCAGCGCGCCGCGCTCGCCCGCGCCCTCGTCCGCGAGCCCGAACTCCTGCTGCTCGACGAACCGTTCGCCGCGCTGGACGCGCTGACCCGGCTGCGGATGCAGGACCTCGTCGGCGAGCTGTGCCGGATCCACCGCCCGGCCGTGCTGCTCGTCACCCACGACGTCGACGAGGCCATCCGGCTCGCCGACCGGGTGGCGGTGCTGCGCGACGGCCGGCTGATCACCGACGAACCCGTCGCCGTCGACCGGCCCCGCGACCCCGGCGACCCCGCCTTCACCGCCCTGCGCCGCCGCCTCCTCGCGGACCTCGGCGTACACAGCCCGGAACCGGAACCGGCACCGGCCGGCCCGGCACCGGTCCGCACCCCGCTCGCCCCCCTCGTCCCCTGACCCCCAGCCCCCGGAACGGAGCTCCCGGCATGACCGTCACCATCGGCGTCCACAGCAGCAACCCCACCCTCTTCCACCTTTCCCGGCTCGGCTACGCCGAGGAGGAGCTGGCGGCCCTCGGCGAGACCGTGGCCTGGCACGCGTACACCGACGGTGTCCGTACCGGCGCCCATCTCGCCGACGGCACCATCGACTTCGGCGGCACCGGCTCCACCCCGCCGGTCACCGCTCAGGCCGAGGGCCACGACATCGTCTACACCGCCGTCTCCGCGCCCCGGCCCGGCCACGGCGCCCTCCTGGTCACCGAGGACGGGCCCGTCCGCACCGTCGCGGACCTGGCGGGCGGCACCGTCCACCTCGCCGTCGGCTCCTGGCAGACCCACCTGGTGGCCAAGGCGCTGGACGACGCCGGCCTCTCGTACGCCACCGACATCACCGCCGTGCGCTCCGGCGACGGCAGCGAGGACCTGCTCCGCTCCGGCGCGATCACCGCCTGGGTCGCCCAGGGCGACCGGCTCGCCGCGGCCCGCCGCACCGGAGGCCTGCGCGTCCTGATCCCCACCGGCGAGGTCATCTCCGACCGCTCGGTCTTCTTCACCCGCCGCGACCTGGCCGAGCGGCGCCCCGAGCTCGTGGCGGCGCTGACCCGGGCGCTGCGGCGCGCCGACGCGTGGGTCGCGGACCGTCCGCGCGAGGCCGCCGAGGTCACCGCGGCCGCGCTCGGGGGTTCCGCCGACGACTGGGAGACCGCGCTGCGGGCCCTGCCCTGGACGATCGAGGAGGTGTCGGAGGAGTTCCTGGCCGAGCAGCAGCGGGCCGCCGACATCTTCCACCGCACCGGCTTCACCGGTCGCCCCGTCACCGTCGCCGACGCCCTGCCCCGAGAGGCCCACCGCGCATGAGTCCGCACACCGCACCCGAAGTCCTCTGGTACGTCATCCCGCGCGAGGGCGCCTACCCCTGGGAACCCGAGGGGCGGCGCCCGGTCGACCTCGGCTACCTCCAGCACCTGGCCGCCTCGGTCGAGCGGCTCGGCTTCAGCGGCGCGCTGCTCGCCACCGACCTGCACGACGTGTGGCCGCTCGGCAGCGCGCTCGCCACGGCGACCGGCCCCGGCTTCCGGCCGCTGCTGGCGGTCCACCCCGGGCTGATCTCGCCGACCCTGCTCGCCAAGATGGCGCTGACCTTCGACCACCTCTTCGGCGGCCGGCTGCGCTTCAACGTCGTCAACGGCTCGACCAGGGCGCTGCAGGAGTACGGGCTGCACGTCGGCCACGACGAGCGGTACGCGCTGAGCGCCGAGTACTGGTCGATCGTGAAGCGGCTCACCGCGGGCGAGGTCTTCGACCACAAGGGACGCTTCTACGAGCTGAAGGACGCCGGGGCCTCGCTGCGCGACCTCCGGCCGGTCCAGTCCCCGCACGTGCCGCTCTGGTTCGGCGGCTCCTCGGCGGCGGGCATCGAGATGGCCGCCGAGCACGTGGACGTGTACCTCACCTGGGGCGAGCCGCCGCACCTGTTGAAGGAGAAGCTGGACCACGTCCGCGCCCGCGCCGCCGCGTACGGCCGCACGCTGCGGATCGGTCTGCGGCTCCACGTGATCGTCCGCGACACGGAGCAGGAGGCGTGGGCGGCGGCGGACCGGCTCCTGGACGTCACCAGCGAGGCGACCTACGCACGGCAGCTCGGTGAGCGCGTGGGCGAGGACGGGGTGGGCTGGCAGCGCCAGTTCCGGCAGCACGGCGGGCGCGTCCCGGCGCGGGCCCGGGAACTGGAGACCCATCCGAACCTGTGGCCGGGCATGAGCCTGTTCCGCCCGGGGCCCGGCACCGCCCTGGTCGGGGCCGCGGAGCAGATCGTCGAGCGATTGCGCGAATACCAGGCGCTCGGAGTGGACACCTTCATCCTGTCGGGCAATCCGCTGCTCGAAGAGGCCTACCGGGTCGCCGAAACGGTGCTGCCCGCGCTCGGCGCGCCGCGTTGATCGGACGTTGATGGCCCGTTTAGGCGGCCGCGCGAGTCTCTTCCCATGCAGACCGACACGATGCTCTTCGCCCCGCAGACGCTCGGGGCACCGGACCTCTCCTGGCAGGAGGACGCCCTGTGCGCCCAGGCGGGGCCGGAGTTCTTCTTCCCGGCGCCCGGCTCCTCGACCCGCGAGGCCAAGCAGCTGTGCGGGGCGTGCCCGGGACGCGCGGCGTGCCTGGAGTACGCGCTGACGCACGACGAGCGCTTCGGCGTGTGGGGCGGGCTCTCGGAGAAGGAGCGGATCACCCTCAAGCGGCGCCGGGGCTGATCGCCGCCGGCGCCTCGCGGGTGGGCTCAGCCCGCCGCGCGGGCCGCCATGCGCGCCTTGCGCGCCGCGAGCCGCTCGTCGAACTTGGCCGCCTCGCTGTCCAGGCCGTTCATGTAGAGGCCGAGCTCCTCCTGGGCCCGCAGCCCGTCGGGGCCGAGGCCGTCGATCTGGAGGACCTTGAGGAAGCGCAGCACCGGCTGCAGCACGTCGTCGTGGTGGATGCGCAGGTTGTAGATCTCGCCGATCGCCATCTGGGCGGCGGCGCGCTCGAAGCCGGGCATGCCGTGACCGGGCATGCGGAAGCCGACGACGACGTCCCGCACGGCCTGCATGGTGAGGTCGGGGGCGATCTCGAAGGCCGCGCCCAGCAGGTTGCGGTAGAAGACCATGTGCAGGTTCTCGTCGAGCGCGATGCGGGCCAGCATCCGGTCGCAGACGGGGTCGCCGGACTGGTGGCCGGTGTTGCGGTGCGAGATGCGGGTGGCGAGCTCCTGGAAGGCCACGTACGCGACCGAGTGCAGCATCGAGTGCCGGTTGTCCGACTCGAAGCCCTCGCTCATGTGCGCCATGCGGAAGCGCTCCAGCTCGTCCGGGTCGACCGCCCGCGAGGCCAGCAGGTAGTCGCGCATCACGATGCCGTGCCGGCCCTCCTCCGCGGTCCAGCGGTGCACCCAGGTGCCCCAGGCGCCGTCGCGGCCGAAGAGGCTGGCGATCTCGTGGTGGTAGCTCGGCAGGTTGTCCTCGGTGAGCAGGTTCACCACGAGGGCGATCCGGCCGATGTCCGTGACCTTGGACTGCGAGCGGTCCCACTCCTCGCCGTCCTCGAAGAAGGCCGGGAAGTTCCGGGCGTCGGACCACGGCACGTAGTCGTGCGGCATCCAGTCCTTGGTGACCTTCAGGTGCCGGTTGAGCTCCTGCTCCACGACCTCTTCCAGGGCGAACAGGAGCCGCGCGTCGGTCCACTCCGCGGAGCTGCCGAGGTGGGGAGAGGTGAGCGTCACGGGAACTCCTGGGGACGGAGAGGGGGCATACGGAACTACCTACGGACTCGTAGGTTACGAGACCGTAGGTTAAAGCCCTCATAAGGGGGTGGCCAAGCCCGTACCGGAGACGACCGGTCACGTTCCGTCATGCCCCCAGCTCCCGCGTGTCGCGGGAGACCCAGGTCACGGGATTCCGGGCCCGCCGCCGACCCCGGCGCGGCTACTCAGAGCAGATGATCGGCGGCGCCGGCCTTCACGGCCGAGATCAGCGCCCGCAGCGCCTCGACCGAATCGCTGACGTACGCGTCGGGGGCGAGGGTGGAGCCGATGTAGGCGCGGCCGGAGTCGTCCAGGCCGAAGCGGAAGCAGTTGGCGCCCTCGCTGCAGAAGGCCTGGTTCCAGGCGATCTCCCGGACGGCGGCGGGGTGGTCGGTTTGGTTCATGGCGGAGGGTCCTTCAGAGGTCCTGGGCGATGGCGCGGATGAAGTCGCGGGAGGCGGACGGGGACAGTGCCAGTCCGCTCAGCCGATCCAACAGGCCGCGATAGCGCCGCAGTTGCATGTCGGTGTCGAGAAGTATGGAGCCGTGCGAGGAGTCGAGCTGCACCGTGTCGAGCTGCGACACCGGTGCGGACACACAGGTGAACGACTGACCCGCCCCGGGGAAACCCCCGGCGGTGAACGGGATGACCCGCACGGAGATGGTGTCCCGCTCGGAGCGCTCCAGGATGTACTCCAGCTGCGCCCTCGCGACCTTCGGGCCGCCGAACTGCATGCGCAGCGCGGCCTCGTGGATCACCGCCCCGTACAGCGTCGGCCGGTCCCGGTCGAGCACTTCCTGGCGTCGCAGCCGCAGGTCCACCCGGGCCTCCAGGTCGGGCCCGGGCAGCGGCGGGTCGGCGGTGTCGAAGACGGCCCGGGCGTGCTCCTCGGTCTGCAGCAGGCCGGGGAGGTGCGTCGTGACGGCCGTGTGCAACTCCGAGGCGTGGAACTCCAGTTCGGCGATGTCGATCAGCCCCGGCGGCAGCAGCCCCCGGTGCTGCTCCCACCAGCCGCGGTCGCGTTCCTGGGTCATGGCGGCGAGCAGGTCGACGAGGCGGGTGTCGGGGCAGCCGTAGTTGAAGGCGAGCGTGCGCAACCGCTCGGCGCTGATGCCGAAGCGCCCCGACTCGATGTTGGGGATGCGGGTGCGGTCGACGCCCAGGAGGGCGGCGGCCTGCTGGACCGACATGCCCGACTGCTCGCGCAGTTTGCGCAACTCGTGTCCGAGTCGCTGCTGGCGCGCGGTCGGGGTGCTCCTTGGCGGCACGCTCGTTCTCCCCTTCGGTTCCGGGCTCGCGGTCCGGAGAAAATGCCCGGTTCGGCACAAGTGCGAGTGTCTACTGCCAAGTAGTAGCACCGTGCTCCGGTTCTAGGCTACGGTCGGTAGCGCAAGTCTCACACGGGGCAATCGTGTTCGACGTGTGAGCACCCCCACACGCACAGGAAATGTGAGCAAAACCGATGAAGGGCGCACTGCGTTGCCTCCCGTCCGCCGTCGCGGCCGGCCCCATACCCCCCGCCACCGAGAACCTCAGCTACTCGATGCTCCTCCCCGGGGGCGCCTACTGCGCGGGACTGGCCCGCGACTCCATCCGCACCCTGGTCGACCGCCACGGCCTCACCGAACTCACCGAGACCGCGGTCCTCGCCGCCTCCGAACTCGTCTCCGCCGCCTACCGCTTCACACCGGACCGCGAGATGGTCCTGCGGGTGCGCTGGCAGTTCGACGCGCTGCGGATCGTCCTCTACGACCAGCATCCGGCCCACACCGAGCCGGACGAGGCCGACGCGTGCCGCGACCGCCGCAGTCGCAGCATGTGGCTGCTGACCGCGGCGGTCGAGGCGCACGGCGGGGACTGGGGGCTCGCCCCCGTCCTCACCCCGGGCGGCGGCACCAAGTCCTGGGCGTTACTCCACCGTTAGCAGCCCCTCCCGCACCGCCTCGGCCGACGTGGGCCGCAGCTCGCCGTCGAGCTCCAGCCAGCGGGTGATCCCCAGCGACTCCAGGAACGGCACGTCGTGACTCACCACGACCAGCGCCCCCTCGTACGCGTCGAGCGCGGCCGTCAGGCTCCGTACCGACGCCAGGTCCAGATTGTTGGTCGGCTCGTCGAGCAACAGCAGCTGCGGCGCCGGCTCGGCGAGCAGCAGCGCCGCCAGCGTCGCGCGGAACCGCTCCCCGCCGGACAGCGTTCCCACCGGCCGATCGGCCCGGGCGCCCCGGAAGAGGAACCGGGCCAGCCGCGCCCTGATCGCCTGGGGCGTCGCGCCCGGCGCCAGCCGGGCCACGTTCTCCACCACGCTCAGCCCGTCGTCCAGCACATCGAGCCGCTGCGGAAGGAAGCGCAGCGGAACCCGCGCCACCGCCTCGCCCGCGACCGGAGCGAGCCCGCCCGCGAGCGTCCGCAGCAGGGTCGTCTTGCCGGCCCCGTTCCGGCCGACCAGCGCCACCCGCTCCGGACCCCGCAGCTCGAACTCCCCGGCGACCCGTGCCCCGTACCGCAGCTCCAGATCGCGCAGCAGCAGCACCTCCCGGCCCAGCGGGACCGTCGTGTACGGCAGCTCGATCCGGATCTCGTCGTCGTCCCGCACCGCCTCCACCGCCGCGCCGAGCCGCGAGCGCGCCTCGGCGAGCCGGTCCGCGTGCAGCCTGCGGTGCTTGCCCGCCGACACCTCGGCCTGCGCCTTGCGGGTGTTCGCCACGACCTTCGGCACGACCTTGTTCTCCGCGCTCTTCTGCGCGTAGCGCTTGCGCCGGGCCAACTTGGCCTGCGCGTCCGACAGTTCCCGCTTCTGCCGTTGGACATCGGCCTCGGCGACCCGGACCATGCGCTCGGCCGCCTCCTGTTCGGCGGCGAGCGCCGCCCGGTAGTCCGACCAGGCGCCGCCGTACCAGGCGACCTCGCCGTCCCGCAGGTCGGCGATCTGGTCCACCCGCTCCAGGAGATCGCGGTCGTGGCTCACCACGATCAGCACTCCGGGCCAGGCGTCCACCGCCTCGTACAGCCTGCGGCGGGCGAAGAGGTCCAGGTTGTTGGTCGGCTCGTCGAGCAGCAGCACCTCGGGTCCGGCGAGCTGGAGCGCGGCCAGCCGGAGCAGGACCGACTCGCCGCCCGAGACCTCGCCGATCGTGCGGTCGAGCCCGACGTGCCCGAGACCGAGCCGGTCGAGCACGGCGCGGGCCCGCTCCTCGACGTCCCAGTCCTCGCCGACGGCCGCGAAGTGCTCGGCGGCCGTGTCGCCCGCCTCGATGGCGTGCAGCGCGGCCCGGGCGCGGTCGATGCCGAGGGCCCGGTCGACCCGCAGCCCGGTGTCGAGGACCAGGCCCTGCGGGAGGTACCCGACCTCGCCCGCGACCTGGACGGTGCCGGACGTCGGGGCGAGCTCGCCGGCGATCAGCTTGAGCAGGGTGGACTTCCCCGAACCGTTCAGGCCGACCAGGCCGGTCCGGCCGGCCCCCACGGCGAGCCGGAAGTCGTCGAGGACCCGGGTCCCGTCGGGCCAGGAGAAGGAGAGCGACGTGCAGGTGACGAAGGTGGGGCGGGGCGCCATGAGAGCCTCCCGGTGGCAGGGGCGTGGATGAGGACTACGCGGGAGACACCGGGGCGCGGGCGGGAGAGGAAGAGCGGAGCAGCGCTCGTACGCCGAGGTCGAGGACGGCACACGCGGCGGCGGGGCGGCACGCGCGGCACGGTGTCTCGCAACCTCAGACGAGCAACGGCCTTCTCCGATCGGGCGACGAACAGGGTGAGCAACAAGGCGGCGGACAAGGCCGCGTCAGGACGGTACGCAGCGGCCGGCGAGGACCGCAATCGAATAACGGCCCACCTCGCGCGGTCCTACGGGCGCTCCTCCAGGAGCTGGGTGAGGTTCCCGTCCCAGTCGAGGTACCGGTGCTCACGTCCCGGCGGCACCAGGACCTGCGAGGCCTTCAGGAAGCGGCGCAGCTCGGACGTGCGCAGGTGCACCATGGCGACGCCCTCGGGCGCGTGGAACTCCACCACGGTCCGGTCGTAGCCGTAGGGCCGCAGCCGTACGTCCCCGAGGCCCGCGGGCTCCTCGACCCCCTGCGCGAGCAGCTCGCGCGCGAAGGCCCAGGACACCTCCACGCCCTCCAGGGTCGCGGGCGGCGGGAAGGCCATGCGGACCGCGAACGGGTCCTCACGGTCGTACCGGAGGGTGGCGGACACGGTCTCCATCCGTGGGACGGACGCGACCAGCCGGGCCTGGACGGCCTGCTCGATGACGGTGGACAAGGCCAGCCTCCTGTTGCGCGGCTACGTTCTCCTGGTCTCCTTTGACACAAGAAGAGACGAACCGCGGGGCCGGATCGTGCACCGCGGGGGTACGTGAGCTGTGTCACCGCCGCGCCCGGAGGCCCCTGAAGGGCCTGTTCCTAGGTCTTCTCCGCCGGTTCGAAGGGCTCGAACGCGCCGCCCGCGCACGGACCGGAGTGGTCGCAGTACGGCTGGTTGCCGGAGGCGCCGCAGCCGCACAGCACCGCACGGGTCTCGTGCCGCCCGCCGCCCTGGTCGTCGCGGAGCAGGAGGTCGCCGCGGACCACCAGCCGGCCGTCCGGCATGCGCCGCACGGTGGTGGGGACGTCCCCGGCCTCGGCCGGGCCGTCGGCCGGGCGGTACTGGAGCGCCCCGGACGGGCAGCGGCGGACGACCTCGGCGACCAGGCCGGCGGCGGCCTGGTCGGGCTGCACCCAGGGACGCTTGGCCAGGTCGAACACGCTCGGCAGGCCGTGCAGGCACTCGGCCGCGTGCAGACAGCGGCGCGGTTCGTACGTGACGGTGATGCCGCCGCCGTCGTACTCCTTGATCCTCGGCTCTTCCTCGGCCGTGGGTTCGGTCATGTGCCCAGCCTAGGAAGGGGCGGCGGGGTACGCACCCTGGACGGGATCTGCGGGGTGGGCTAGCTTCCGGCGCCATGACGTCCATGGGGAACACGAGACGAATGACAGCGGTGGGACTGGCGGGGGCGGCCCTGGCCATGGCCCTGGGGGCCCCGGCGCAGGCCGCGCCCGGCCACGAGCCCGCCGGGTGGCGGCTCACCCGCACCGACACCGACGCCCGCTTCCGCGGCCTCGCGGCGGTGGACCGCTCCACCGCCTGGGCGGCCGGCTCCCAGGGCACGGTGCTGCGCACCACCGACGGGGGCAGGAGCTGGCGGAACGTCTCCCCGACGGGGGCGGCCGAACTGGAGTTCCGCGACGTGGAGGCCTTCGACGCCCGCCGGGCCGTGGTCCTCGCGATCGGCGAGGGAGAGGCGTCCCGGGTGCTGCGCACGGAGGACGGCGGGGCGACCTGGACCGAGTCCTTCCGCAACACCGACCCGCGCGCCTTCTACGACTGCATGACCTTCTTCGACCGGCGGCACGGCCTGGCGATGAGCGACCCCGTCGACGGCAGGTACCGCATCCTGTCCACCGCCGACGGCGGCCGGTCCTGGCGGGTCCTGCCGAACGCGGGCATGCCGGCCGCGCTGCCCGGTGAGGCCGGGTTCGCGGCCAGCGGCCAGTGCCTGGTCTCCGCGGGGCCGAAGGACGTGTGGCTGGCGACCGGCGGCGGCGCCACCGGCCGGGTCCTGCACTCCGCGGACCGCGGTCTGACCTGGACCGCCACCGACACCACCGTCCCCGCAGGGGAGGGCGCCAAGGGCGTCTTCGGCCTCGCCTTCCGGGACCGCGCGCACGGCATCGCCGTCGGCGGCGACTACCGCAAGGACCAGCCCTCGCCGCGCGCCGCCGCCGTCACCGGTGACGGCGGCCGCGGCTGGACGGCGTCCGCCACCCCGCCGCCCGCCTACCGCTCCGGCGTCGCCTGGCTCCCGCGCCACAAGGCGGCGGCCCTCGCGGTCGGCCCCACCGGCACGGACCTCACCACGGACGGCGGCCGCACCTGGCGCACGGTCGACACCGGCTCGTACGACACCGTCGACTGCACCGCCGACGGAGCCTGCTGGGCCTCGGGGGAGAAGGGCAGGATCGCCCGCCTCGCCCGCTAGCGGGCCCTCACCCGGCGGGCAGCTCCTCGCGGAACGGGGCCAGTCCGGCGACCGTCTTGGTCGCGTAGAACTCGGTGATCCGGTACGCGCAGACGCCCCCGACGGTGAACGGGTCGGCCGCCGCGATCTTCTCGATCTCCGCGCGGTCGACCCCGGCGGCCAGGATCACGCCGCCGTCGCGCGGGTTCTTCCGCCCGGACGCGAGGAAGACCCCGGCGGCGTACTGCGCGTCGAGCCACTCGACGTGCGCGTCGAGGAGCGCGTCCACCTGCTCGACGGGCGCGGTGTAGGAGAGTTCCAGTACGAACATGAGTGCCAGGCTACGCGCCCGCGCGCGCCCGGCCGGCCGTAGGGTGCCGACTCATGACGATCATCGAGATTCCCGAGGGATGGCCCGCCGACGAGGCCGCGGCGCGCGCCGTGCAGGAGGACCTGCGCGGGCGGCTCGTGACGGCCGACGAGGGCCCCCGCCCCGGGACGGGGAACGTCACCGGCCTCGACGTCGCCTACGACGACGCGCGCGACCTGGTCGCCGCGGCCGCCGTCGTGCTCGACGGGCGCACCCTGGAGGTGGTGGAGGAGACCACCGCCGTCGGGCGGGTGTCCTTCCCCTATGTGCCGGGGCTGCTCGCCTTCCGCGAGATCCCGACCGTGCTCGCCGCCCTCGGGCGCCTCACCACCGACCCGGGGCTGCTCGTCTGCGACGGCTACGGCCTCGCCCACCCCCGCCGCTTCGGCCTCGCCAGTCACCTCGGCGTGGTCACGGGCCGGCCCTCGATCGGCGTCGCCAAGAACCCGTTCACCTTCACCTACGAGCAGCCCGGCACCGCCCGGGGCGCGGCCACCGACCTGATCGCCGAGGGCGAGACCGTCGGCCGCGCGCTGCGCACCCGCGCCGGGGTGAAGCCGGTCTTCGTCTCCGTCGGCCACCGGGTCTCGCTGGAGAGCGCCTGCGCCCACACGCTGCACCTCACCCCCCGGTTCCGGCTGCCCGAGACCACCCGCCACGCCGACTCCCTGTGCCGCCGGGCCCTCGCGGAGGCCCGCGCGGCGGAATGAGCACGAGGACCCCGTGACACCCGGGGCGCCTGAGTACGAGTACGGATACCGGGCCGGTTGCGCGGACGGCACAGTGTGGGGCATGACAAGCCCCGGTGCGATCGGCACCCTGCAGTGCGTGGTCCTCGACTGTCCCGACGTCATGGAACTCGCCGAGTTCTACCAGGCGTTGGTCGGCGGCGAGATCAACCGCCCCGACCCCCAGTGGGCGGTCGGCGACGCCTGGGCCACGCTCCACGGCGCCTCCGGCGCGCCCGTGCTCGCCTTCCAGGGCGTGGCCGACCACCGGCCGCCGGTCTGGGGGGCGCCCGAGCAGCAGTTCCACCTCGACGTACGGGTCCAGGACCTGGACGCCGCCCACGAGGCGGTGCTCGCGCTCGGCGCCTGGCGGCTCGACTCCGGTGAGGGCGACCGGGGCTGGCGGATCTACGCCGACCCGGCCGGCCACCCGTTCTGCCTGGTGCGCCACTGACCGACCGGCGGGTCAGCCCGAGTGCGCCACCCGGAAGCGCAGCCCGGCCGCCCGCAGCCGGGTGAGCAGCGCGTCGCCCATCGCCACCGCCGTCGTGACCTGCCCGGAGGTCTTCGGCAGGGTGTCGTGGGCCAGGCAGAGCGCCGACTCGGCGAGCATCTTCGCGGTCTCGTCGTACCCCGGGTCGCCGCCCGACACCTCGGTGAACACGCGCCGCCCGCCGCCCTCGCCGACGAAGCGCACGGAGAACCAGCTACGGGCCCGCCGCTCGGCGTCCGGGCCCTGGCCCGGTTCGTAACGGTCCATCAGCCAGTTCCGTACGGCGGGCAGTTGGGCCGCGAGGACGCCGGTGCCGACGAGCGCGGCGCCGCCGAGCGCCATCGGCAGGGTCTTCACCGAGGCGTAGTGCCGGTAGCGGAAGTCCGGCCCGTACCGCTCCAGGGCCGCCGCGGAGCGCTTGACCACCTGCGGGTCCAGGGTGGGCAGCGGCAGCGCCCAGGTGCCGGTCTCGCGGCTGAAGCGCGGCCCGCCCAGCGGCGCGCGGGCCCGCCGGGTCACCAGACGCGGCTCGTGCAGCCGCCGCTCCCGCGCGGCGTCCAGGATCTGCCGGCCGCGGCCGAAGGCGGTCAGGGCCGAGGCCAGGGTGCCGCCCGAGAAGACCGCGCCGGCCCGCACGAACCCGTCGATCCGCAGCGGTACCCCCTCGGGCAGCTGCCCCACGGTGAACCAGACGCCCAGGTCGTGCGGGACGGAGTCGAAGCCGCACGCGTGCACCAGCCGGGCCCCGGTCTCCCGGGCGCGGGCGTCGTACCGCACGTACATCCGGTCGACGAACTCCGCCTCGCCGGTCAGGTCCACGTAGTCGGTGCCGGCCTCCGCGCAGGCCGCGACCAGGCCCTCGCCGTACCAGACGTAGGGGCCGACGGTGCTCGCCACCACCCGGGCGGATCCCGCCAGTCCGCGCAGCGCGTGCGGGTCCTCGGAGTCCGCGACGAGCAGCGGCAGCCCGGCGCAGTGCGGCCACCGGCTCGCGAGCCGGTCGCGCAGGGCCGACAGCCTGGCCCGGCTGCGCCCGGCCAGCGCCCAGCGGCAGCCGGCCGGGGCGTGCGCGGCCAGGTACTCCGCGGTGAGCTCGCCCGCGAACCCGGTCGCCCCGAAGAGAACCACGTCGTACGGCCGTCCGGCCGCCCCTGTCTCCATCCCAGCCCAGCCCCTCGGTCTGCGCCCGCGCCGTCCCCCGGCGCGGATGTCGTCGGCGGACTCTAGCGGAAGTCGCCGCCGGGGCAATTTCCAAGCGCTTGCTCGGCTCGGGGGCTTGTGCCGAGTGGAACACGTTCCTAGCATCTCCGGTGTTACATCATCACTGTCACACACCTCTGGGGGCTCGATGAGCACACCGCGCCACGCCCGCCCAGGCCCGCTCTCCGGAGTCCGGGTGGTGGAACTCGCGGGCATCGGCCCCGGACCCTTCGCGGCCATGCACCTCGCCGACCTCGGCGCCGACGTCGTCCGCGTCGACCGGCCCGGCGGCGCCGCCCTCGGCATCGACCCCGCCCACGACCTCACCAACCGCAACAAGCGCTCCGTCCTCGTCGACCTCAAGGCCGAGGGCGGCGCCGAGACCGTGCTCGACCTGGTGGCCCGCGCCGACATCCTGATCGAGGGCTACCGGCCCGGCGTCGCCGAACGCCTCGGCATCGGACCCGAGCCCTGCCTCGCCCGCAACCCCCGGCTCGTCTACGGCCGGATGACCGGCTGGGGCCAGACCGGGCCGCTCGCCGCCACCGCAGGGCACGACCTCACGTACATCGCCGTCACCGGCACCCTCGGCATGATCGGCCCCGACCCGGACGGCCCGCCCACCATCCCCGCCAACCTGGTCGGCGACTACGCGGGCGGCTCCCTCTACCTCGTCATCGGCGTCCTCGCCGCCCTCCGGCACGCCCGCGAGCACGGCGAGGGCCAGGTCGTCGACGCCGCCATCGTCGACGGCGCCGCCCACCTCGCCATGATGATCCACGGCATGCTCGGCGCCGGAGCCTGGCAGGACCGGCGCGGCGTCAACCTCCTCGACGGCGGCTGCCCCTTCTACGGCGTCTACGAGACCTCCGACGGCGGACACATGGCGGTCGGCGCCCTGGAACAGCGCTTCTACGCCGAGTTCGCCCGCCTGCTCGGCCTCCAGGACGCCGGCCCGGCCCGCGACGACCTCGCCCGCTGGCCCGAGCTCCGCGCCGCCGTCGCCGCGCGCTTCCGCACCCGCACCCGGGACGCGTGGACGGCCGTCTTCGAGGGCACCGACGCCTGCGTGGCCCCCGTGCTCTCGATGCGCGAGGCACCCGGCCACCCGCACCTCGCCGCCCGCGGCACCTTCGTCACCCACGAGGGCCTCGTCCAGCCCGCCCCCGCGCCCCGCTTCTCCGCCACCCCCGGCGCGGTCCGCACCGGACCCGCCGGGCCCGGCGCCGACACCGACGAGGTCGCCCGCGACTGGTCCGTACCCTCGCTCACCGGCGCCACCCCGCCCCCCGACGCAGCCGCCAAGGAGCCCTCCGCATGAAGCGCCAGCTCTACACCGCCGACCACGAGGCCTTCCGCGAGACCGTCCGCACCTTCCTCGCCAAGGAGGTGCTGCCGCACTACGCGCGGTGGGAGAAGGACGGCATCGTCTCCCGCGAGGTCTGGCGGGCCGCCGGCCGGCAGGGCCTGCTCGGCCTCGCCGTCGACGAGGAGCACGGAGGCGGCGGCAACCCCGACTTCCGCTACAGCGTCGTCCTCGCCGAGGAGTTCACCCGCGCCGGCACCCCCGGCCTCGCCATCGGGCTGCACAACGACATCATCGGCCCCTACCTCACCTCGCTCGCCACCGAGGAGCAGAAGCGGCGCTGGCTGCCCGGCTTCTGCAGCGGCGAGCTGGTCACCGCCATCGCCATGACCGAGCCCGGCGCCGGCTCGGACCTCCAGGCCATCCGCACCAGCGCCGAGGACCACGGCGACCACTGGATCCTCAACGGCTCCAAGACCTTCATCTCCAACGGCATCCTCGCCGACCTGGTCGTCGTCGTCGCGAAGACCACCCCCGAGGGCGGCGCCCACGGCCTCTCCCTCCTCGTCGTCGAACGCGGCGCGGCGGGCTTCGAGCGCGGCCGCAACCTCGACAAGATCGGCCAGAAGTCCCAGGACACCGCCGAGCTCTTCTTCACCGACGTCCGCGTCCCCAAGGAGAACCTGCTCGGCGAGCTGAACGGCGCCTTCCTCCACCTGATGACCAACCTCGCCCAGGAACGGCTCGCCATCGCCGTCGCCGCGATCGCCGGCGCGGAACACCTCCTGGAGCTGACCACCACGTACGTCAAGGAGCGCGAGGCCTTCGGACGGCCGCTGGCCAAGCTGCAGCACGTCCGCTTCGAGATCGCCGAGATGGCCACCGAGTGCGCCGTCACCCGCACCTTCGTCGACCGCTGCGTCGAGGAGCACACCGCGCCCGGCGGGCCCGGCCTCGACGCCGTACACGCCTCCATGGCCAAGTGGTGGGCCACCGAACTGCAGAAGCGCGTCGCCGACCGCTGCCTGCAACTGCACGGCGGATACGGCTACATGAGCGAATTTCCGGTGGCCAGGGCCTTCACGGACGGCCGCATCCAGACCATCTACGGCGGGACGACCGAGATCATGAAGGAGATCATCGGCCGTTCCCTGCTCGCCTGACCCTCATGCGAAAGGCAACATCGTGACCACCGAAGCGTACGTCTACGACGCTATCCGCACCCCCCGCGGCCGAGGCAAGGCCAACGGGTCCCTGCACGGCACCAAGCCGATCGACCTCGTCGTCGGCCTCATCCACGAGATCCGCTCCCGCTTCCCCGGCCTCGACCCCGCCGCGATCGACGACATCGTCCTCGGCGTCGTCGGTCCGGTCGGCGACCAGGGCTCCGACATCGCCCGGATCGCCGCCATCGCCGCCGGACTGCCCGACACCGTCGCCGGCGTCCAGGAGAACCGCTTCTGCGCCTCCGGCCTCGAAGCCGTCAACATGGCCGCGATGAAGGTCCGCTCCGGCTGGGAGGACCTCGTCCTGGCCGGCGGCGTCGAGTCCATGTCCCGGGTGCCGATGGCCTCCGACGGCGGCGCCTGGTTCGCCGACCCGATGACCAACCTCGCCACCAACTTCGTCCCCCAGGGCATCGGCGCCGACCTCATCGCCACCATCGAGGGCTTCAGCCGCCGCGACGTCGACGAGTACGCCGCCCTCTCCCAGGAGCGCGCCGCCGCGGCCGTCAAGGCCGGGCGCTTCGACCGCTCCGTCGTCCCCGTCAAGGACCGGGCCGGGCTCACCGTCCTCGACCACGACGAGTTCCTGCGCCCCGGCACCACCGCCGACTCCCTCGCCCGGCTCAAGCCCTCCTTCGCCGACATCGGCGAGCTCGGCGGCTTCGACGCCGTCGCGCTGCAGAAGTACCACTGGGTCGAGGAGATCGACCACGTCCACCACGCGGGCAACTCCTCCGGCATCGTCGACGGCGCCTCCCTCGTCGCCATCGGCTCGAAGGAGGTCGGAGAGCGCTACGGGCTGACGCCCCGCGCCCGGATCGTCGCCGCCGCCGTCTCCGGCTCCGAGCCGACCATCATGCTCACCGGACCCGCCCCCGCCGCCCGCAAGGCGCTCGCCAAGGCCGGACTCACCATCGAGGACATCGACCTCATCGAGATCAACGAGGCCTTCGCCGCGGTCGTCCTGCGCTTCGTCAAGGACATGGGCGTCTCCCTCGACAAGGTCAACGTCAACGGCGGCGCCATCGCGCTGGGCCACCCGCTCGGTGCCACCGGCGCGATGATCCTCGGCACCCTCGTCGACGAGCTGGAGCGCCAGGACAAGCGCTACGGCCTCGCCACCCTCTGCGTCGGCGGCGGCATGGGCATCGCCACCATCGTCGAGCGCGTCTGACCGCCCGGTCCGAACCCCCTTACGGAGAAGCAGCAGCCATGAGCGAGAGCACCACGATCCGCTGGGAGCAGGACGAGACCGGTGTGGTCACCCTCGTCCTCGACGACCCGAACCAGTCCGCGAACACCATGAACCAGGCCTTCCGGGCCTCCATCACGGCGATCGCCGAACGCGCGGTGGCCGAGAAGGACTCCATCCGGGGCATCGTCTACACCTCCGCGAAGAAGACCTTCTTCGCGGGCGGCGACCTCAAGGACATGATCAAGGCCGGTCCCGAGGACGCCGAGGCGATCTTCGACACCGCCATCGAGATCAAGACCGCGCTGCGCCGCATCGAGACCCTCGGCAAGCCGGTCGTCGCCGCGATCAACGGCGCCGCGCTCGGCGGCGGCTACGAGATCGCGCTCGCCTCCCACCACCGCGTCGCCCTCGACGCCCCCGGCTCCAAGATCGGCCTGCCCGAGGTCACCCTGGGCCTGCTGCCCGGCGGCGGCGGGGTCGCCCGCACCGTACGCCTCATGGGCATCACGGACGCGCTGCTCAAGGTGCTGCTCCAGGGCACCCAGTACAACCCGGCGCGCGCGCTCGACAACGGCCTGGTACACGAGCTGGCCGCCACCCCCGAGGAGATGCTGGCCAAGGCCCGCGCCTTCATCGACGCCCACCCCGAGTCGCACCAGCCCTGGGACGTCCCCGGCTACAAGATCCCCGGCGGCACCCCGTCGAACCCGCGGTTCGCCGCCAACCTGCCCGCCTTCCCCGCCAACCTGCGCAAGCAGCTCAACGGCGCCCCGTACCCGGCGCCCCGCAACATCATGGCGGCGGCCGTCGAGGGCTCGCAGGTCGACTTCGAGACCGCGCTCACCATCGAGAGCCGCTACTTCACCGAGCTGGTCGTCGGCCAGACCGCGAAGAACATGATCCAGGCGTTCTTCTTCGACCTCCAGGCCGTCAACTCGGGCGCCAACCGGCCCCGGGGCGTCGAGCCCCGCAAGGTCCGCAAGGTCGCCGTCCTCGGCGCCGGCATGATGGGCGCCGGCATCGCGTACTCCTGCGCCCGCGCCGGGATCCAGGTCGTCCTCAAGGACGTCTCGACGGAATCCGCCGCCAAGGGCAGGGCGTACTCCGAGAAGCTCTGCGCCAAGGCCGTCGCCAAGGGGCGCACCACCCAGGAGAAGGCCGACGCGCTGCTCGCCCTGATCACCCCGACCGGCGACGTCGCCGACCTGGCCGGCTGCGACGCCGTCATCGAGGCGGTCTTCGAGGACACGGCGCTCAAGCACAAGGTGTTCCAGGAGATCCAGCACGTCGTCGAGCCCGACGCGCTGCTCTGCTCCAACACCTCCACGCTCCCCATCACCGACCTCGCGGAGGGCGTGGAGCGCCAGGAGGACTTCATCGGCCTGCACTTCTTCTCGCCCGTCGACAAGATGCCGCTGGTCGAGATCATCAAGGGCGCGCGCACCGGCGACGAGGCCCTGGCCCGCGCCTTCGACCTGGTCCGCCAGATCAACAAGACCCCGATCGTGGTGAACGACTCGCGCGGCTTCTTCACCTCGCGGGTGATCGGCCACTTCATCAACGAGGGCGTCGCCATGATCGGCGAGGGCGCCGAGCCCGCCTCCGTCGAGCAGGCCGCCGCCCAGGCCGGCTACCCGGCGAAGGTCCTCTCCCTCATGGACGAGCTGACCCTCACGCTGCCCCGCAAGATCCGCAACGAGACGCGCAGGGCCGTCGAGGAGGCCGGCGGCACCTGGACCTCCCACCCCGGCGAGCTCGTCATCGACCGCATGGTCGACGAGTTCGGGCGCACCGGCCGCAGCGGCGGCGCGGGCTTCTACGACTACGCCGAGGACGGCAGGCGCGGCAGGCTCTGGCCCGGTCTGCGCGAGCACTTCACCAAGCCCGGGACCGACATCCCCTTCCGGGACATGCAGGAGCGCATGCTCTTCGCGGAGGCCCTGGACACCGTCCGCCTCGTCGAGGAGGGCGTCCTGACCTCCGTCGCCGACGCCAACATCGGCTCCATCCTCGGCATCGGCTTCCCCGCCTGGACCGGTGGCGTGCTCCAGTACGTCAACGGTTACGAGGGAGGCGTCGCCGGCTTCGTGGCGCGCGCCCGCGAGCTGGCGGCCACCTACGGCGAGCGCTTCACCCCGCCGGCCCTCCTGGTGGAGAAGGCCGAGCGGGGCGAGGTCTTCACGGACTCGGCGTCCTGAAGGCCGTCCTGAGCTCCTCGCTCAGCGAGCGCTGAAAGGCCGTGACGAGGGCCTGGATCACCATCGGCTGCATGTGCGCCGACAACGACTTCATCGCGGTCAGGTGATCCGGGTCCTCGCCGCTCTCCCGGTACGGGTTCCACACCTGCTCCTGGAAGAGCCGGGCCAGCTCCTGCGCGGCCGCGCGCGCGTGCGCGAGGAGCACGGTCCGCGAGGCGAGGATCGTCTCGTGCCCGATCGGCACGTCCAGCAGCTCCACCCCGAGCCGCAGCAGCGACCCGTCCAGCCGGAACACGTCCGGCCCCCCGTCCAGCACCCCCAGGGCGGCCAGCCGGTCGAGGTCCCGGTCCGCGAGCGCCCGCCCGGCCCGCCGCTCCAGCTCCCGCCGGGTGATCTCCTCGGCCGACTCGGGCGCCCAGGCGGCGACGAGCGCCCGGTGCACGGCCAGGTCCCGCGCGCTGAGATCGGCCGGCAGCTGCTCCAGATACCGCTCGATCGCCGCGAGCGTCATCCCCTGCCGCCGAAGCTCCTCGATCAACGCGAGCCGCGACAGATGCCCGGCCCCGTACCACCCGACCCGCCGCGCCCCGATCACGGGTGGCGGCAACAGCCCCCGCGTCCCGTAGAACCGCACGGTCCGCACGGTCACCCCGGCCCGCGCGGCCAACTCGTCGACGGTGTACACGGGCCCGTCACCCTGGTGCTCGTCGCTGGCCTGCTCCATGGTTCAACAGTATTGCTGTCTCACCAGCTGTGTAAAAGAGCGCGGACAGCGTCAGCGGGCCCTGTGCCGGGCCGGCCGCCCCGGCCTCACCAGGTGCCGACGGCCCGCAGCAGCGCGTGCAGGTCGTGGGTCGCCTCGGCCGAGGCGAGGGTGGCGGTGGCCAGTACGGCGAGCGTGCCGGCCGCGAGGGCGGGGCGCAGGGTGAGGGGCGGGGCGAGGAGGGCGGCGACGCGGCGCGGCACGGGGCCGATCGTGCGGCGCCGCTCGCGGCGGCCGAGGAGGCCGAGGAATCCGAGGAACCCGAGGGCGCCGCCGGGGGTGCGGCCGGGGTGGTGCCGGGCCGCGAGTGCGGCCTTGCCGACCGTACGGGCGACCTTGCGGCGGTCGCCGGTGGCCGTGGCGGCGTTCTCGTCGGCCCAGCGTTCGATGGTGTAGGTGACCGCTCGGGCGAGGGGGCGGAGCAGCGGGTTGGCGGCGGCGCCGAGTTGGGCGGTGGCGACGAAGGCGTAGTGGTGGGCGGTGAGGTGGGCGCGTTCGTGCGCCAGCAGGATGCCGTGCTCGTCGCCGTCGAGGGTCCGCAGCATGCCGGTGGACACCACGACCCGGCCGGGCAGGCCGGGCAGGGCGAAGGCGTCGGGTGCCTCGTCCTCGACGACGACGAGGCCGTCCCGGGCGGGCATGCATGCCGCGTCCAGGGCTGCCGCGGCGAGCGTGCGGACGCGTCGGAGCAGGAACCGTACGGCCATGACGGTGGCGCCGCCCAGGAGCAGGCCGGCGGCCAGCGCGACGGGGAGGGCGGCCGGGTCGTCGTGCGCGGTGAGCGGGGCCCAGTGGCCGAGTGCGGCGAGCCGGGGGACGCGGGCGAGGCCGGTGAGCGCGAGCAGGCCGAGGCTGAGGGTGCTCGCGGCGCCCAGGACGAGCGCGGAGGCGGCGAGCAGCCAGGTGGCCAGGCGGGGCTCGCAGCGTTCGGCGATCAGGCGGGCGCCGAGCGGGGCCAGCAGGGGCAGCAGCAGCGGCAGGTAGACGGCGAAGTGCATCGGCGGGGTTCCTCAGCGTGGGTCGCCGTCGCCGGTGTCGCCGAGCATCTGGCGCAGGAGGTCGGCGTCGGTGTCGGAGAGTTCGTCGGCGAAGCGGGCGAGGACGGCCTCGCGGTCGGGCCGGTCGTCCAGGACGGAGCGCATCCGGCGGGCGGCGAACCCGGCCTCGTCGGTGACCGGCGCGTACGCGTAGGCCCGGCCGCGCGGCGAGCGGTGCAGCACCTGCTTGGCGTGCATGCGGGTCAGGATCGTCACGACGGTGCTGTACGTGAGCTCGCCGTCGAGCCGCTCGGCGACCTCGCCGGGGGTGAGGGCGCCGTCGGCCCGCTGGAGCAGGTCGAGGATCTGCGTCTCGCGGGCGCCGTTGGGCCGCCTGGGTGCCTGATCGCGCGTGTTTCCGTCCATGGGGTTTGTGGTTCTCCCGACCGTCTTCTACAGTCGCGTAGAAGTTCTACGCACGCGTAAATGCTGTTCCACGAGTGTGCCATGCGCCCATGCCCCGGCGACAGTCGCCCGCGCCCGCGCACGGCAGGAAGGAACCCCGGGTGCTCCAGGCCCTCAACCCTTTGGACGCCACATCCCTGCTGACCGCCTTCGGCACGGTCGGCGTCTTCCTCGTCCTGTACGCCGAGACCGGCCTGCTGATCGGGTTCTTCCTGCCCGGCGACTCCCTGCTGTTCACCGCGGGCCTGCTGTGCACCACCGGCGCCTCCGGCTCGACGGGCGCCCACCTCTCGCTGCCCGGCGTCCTCGTGGCGGCCGCCGCCGGCGCCCTCCTCGGAGCCCAGACCGGCTACCTGATCGGCGCCCGGGCCGGCCGCGCCCTGCTCGAACGCACCCGCAACCGCCACCTGCGCGACGGCGCCGCCCGCGCCGAGGACCTGCTCGCCCGCTACGGCCACGGCAAGGCCGTCGTCCTGGCGCGGTTCCTGCCCGTGGTCCGCACCGTGCTCAACCCGCTCGCGGGCATGGTCGGCGTCCCCGCCCGCACCTTCGCCCTCTGGCAGATCGCGGGCGGCCTGGTGTGGACGACCGGCCTGGTCCTCGGCGGCTACGCCCTCGGCTCCAGCATCCCGAACGTCGACCACTACCTCCTCCCCGTGATCGCGGCGATCGTCGCCCTCTCCCTGCTCCCGCTCGCCGTGGAGTTCCTGCGCGCCCGCCGCACCGCCCGCCGCGCGGGCACCGGTCACTGACACCGCACCGCGTCCCGCCCACCCTCACCCCGCCCGCCCCCACCCCGTCCCCACCTCAGACAGGACCTTGATGAGCGCCATCAGCCTCGGTCAGGCCACCATCCTCGGCATCGTCGAGGGCGTCACCGAATTCCTGCCCGTCTCCTCCACCGGCCACCTCAAGATCACCGAGGGGCTGATGGGCATTCCGGTCGACGACCCCTCCGTGGTCGGCTTCTCCGCCGTCATCCAGGTCGGCGCCATCGCCGCCGTCCTCGTCTACTTCTTCAAGGACATCGTCCGCATCGTCACCGCCTGGGGGCGCGGCCTGGCCGACAAGGAGGAGCGCTACCACCACGACTACAAGTTCGCCTGGTGGATCATCTTCGCGACCGTCCCCATCGTGCTCGTGGGCCTGGCGGCCAAGCCGCTCATCGACGGGCCGCTGGCCTCCCTGTGGGTGGTCGCGGGCTCGCTGATCGCCGGCAGCGGCGTGATGTGGGCGGCCGACCGGCTGGGCCGCCACAAGCGCGGCGAGGACGACACCGGCTTCAAGGACACGATGCTCGTCGGCTGCTCGCAGATCCTCGCCCTGCTCTTCCCCGGCTTCTCCCGCTCCGGCGCCACCATGTCCACCGCCCTCCTGCTGGACCTCGACCGCGTCGCCGCCACCCGCCTCTCCTTCTACCTCGGCATCCCCGCCCTCACCGGCGCCGGCGTCTACGAGCTCAAGGACGCCGTCGGCGCGGGTGTCGGCGCCGCCCCGCTCGCCGTCGGCACCGCGGTCTCCTTCGCCGTCGCGTACGCCTCCATCGCCTGGCTGCTCAAGTACGTCGCCCGGCACTCCTTCAACGCCTTCGTCGTCTACCGCGTGGCCGTCGGCCTGCTCCTGCTCGGCCTCCTCGGCACGGGCGTCATCGCGGCCTGAGCGGAAGGATCCGACCTCCCTGTTACCGAATGCGGACAGAACGGAGTGAACGCGGCCCTCCCTCGCGCCCTCTCATGGGGTGCAGCGAAACAGCCGACGCGGTCGGTTCCCCCGCGGGGACGGGGGAGGCGCCGTGTCCTCACCGACCATGGGAGAGCTCCATCATGACCACGCACCTTTCCCGCCGTACCGCCCGTTCCGCCGCCCTGGCCGCCGCCGCCGCCGCGCTGGCCCTGGGACTCGCCGCCTGTGGCGGCGGCGACGCCGACGCGAAGACGCCGGGCGGCGACCGCGCCACGGGTGGCACGCAGAGCCGGCCCGCGTCCGACGCGAGCGGCACGGGAAGCACGGAGCGGGCCGACAACGGCGCCGGCCCCGCGAAGGGATCGGCCTCGGTGACCCCCTCGGGCGCGAGGAGCGAGGCCGCGGGCAAGGGCACCACGGCCGACGTCCAGGCCTGCCGCGGGGACGAACTGCTGGTCACCGCGGTGCACCGGTTCGCCGGGCAGCAGGGTGACCACCTGCTCGTCACCGCCTCGAACGCGGGCAGCAAGCCCTGCTGGGTCACCTCGTACCCGGCCGTGAAGCTGGGCGGCGACGTCGACACCGCCTCGCTGCCGCACTCCAAGAAGGACAACCCGGGCGGCGACAAGCGCCTCACGCTCCGGCCCGGCGGCAAGATCTACAGCGCGGTCAACCTCTTCGACTACGGCTCCAAGCACCACACGGCCCAGTCCTTCGCCCTCGCGCTGCGCGGCGCGGACGGGCGCGAGGGCCCCTTCTACTCCGTCGACCCCAAGGGCGAGAAGCCGCAGTTCAGCTGGAACGAGGCCGACGTACTGAACTGGAACACCGAGAAGCCGTACGACTTCTGACGGCCTTCCGCCGTCGGCCTTCCGTTGTCAGCGGCGGTGCGGGTACCCCGGCGGGGGAGAGGGGCGGGCTGCCGCTAGAGTCAGGCGGCTGTTCGAATTCGCTTGGCTGGTGGGGGGAAGAGGATGCAGGCGCAACTCAGGGAGAAGGCCGCCGAGTTGGCCGCGGTGCTGTGGAAGGAGCACACCGTCTACCGCGAGCGCGGGGGCGGGGTGGTCATCCGGGGTGAGCACGTCCGGCGGTGGATCAGTCTGGCGCCGACCGGCGGCAAGGACCAGGCGCTGGTGCGGGCCGGGCGGATCCTGGACGGGGGGACGACCGCGCCCGCGCGGCTGGAGGCCGTCGTGGACCTGTCGGCGGGGACGTTCGAGCTGGCCGCGGTCTGCCGCCGGCTGCTCGCCGAGACGGCCGCCGAAACCGGGCCGTCCGCGCCCGCCACCGCCCGTCGGGCCCGCGCGGCGAGGGCGCCGCGCCCGCGCAAGGGCCGGCACACCGGCTTCGGCTCCTGGGTGGCGCTGCTCTGCGTCGCGGGCGTCGTGGCCTTCTGGGCCTACAGCGTCTTCGGTTCGCTCTACTAGGCGCGTGGCGCGGACGGAGGCCCCGGATCCCGGAGACCCCGGATCCCGGGGGATCCGGGGCCCGGGCGGGGGCGGTCGTGCGGATGAACGGGTCCGCCGGCTCCGTCCGGGCTGGTGGGGGCGGACCGGAACCGGCCGTTTCCGGTGGCGCGAGGGGTGCGGTCGGCGGGTCATAACGCGGGTCTTATGCCCGTAGGGATGACCCCATCTCGTCATGTCCACGCCCATACTCGGCGGCGATGACACCCGAACCCCCACGATCGGAGTGCACGTTGCAGCCCACCAGATGGACGGCGGCCGTGACAGCGATGGCGCTGTCCGCGAGCCTCGTCGGTGCCCTCGCCGGAACGGCGTCGGCGGCCCGGCCGGCACCGGCCCAGAAGGACAGCCCCGTGACCCGCGCGGTCGCGGCCGCGGACCTGGCAGTCGACAGCGGTCTCGACACGCTGGTCAACTCGGCCCAGGAACAGTACGAGCGACGGCTCGTCACCCCTTGGGTGAAGGACCTCTACTCGGTCTCGTACGAGCGCAGCTATCGCGGCCTGCCGGTCGTCGGCGGCGACGCCGTGGTCCTCGCCGACGGTTCCGGCAGGATCCGCGCCCTCCAGTCCGCCTCCTCCGCGCGCATCGACGTGGCGACCCGCCCGTCGGTCACCGCGAAGCGGGCCGAGACGGCCTCGCGGAAGAGACTGGCCTCGGTCGACGAGGTCGAGAGCAGCCGACTGGTCGTCCGCCTCAAGGACGACAAGCCGGTGCTGGCCTGGGAGACCGTGCTCCGCGGCCGTACCCGGACCGCGCCCAGCAAGCTGCACGTCTTCGTCGACGCCCGGACCGGTGCCGTCGTCGACAGCTACGACGACGTGGTGGCGGGCACCGGCAACAGCAAGTGGAACGGGCCCGGCCCGGTCGCCCTCGACACCACCGCCTCGGGCTCCACCTACTCCCTGCGCGACCCGAACCGGACCGGTCTGAGCTGCGCCGACTACAGCACCAACGCGGTCTTCTCGAAGTCCTCCGACGCCTGGGGCACCGGCAACCCCACGAGCAAGGAGACCGGCTGCGTCGACCTGATGTTCGCCGCGCAGAAGCAGTGGGACATGCTCGGCCAGTGGCTGGGCCGCAACGGCGTCAACGGCAACGGCCGCAGCTTCCCCGGCAAGGTCGGGCTCAACGACCTCAACGCCTACTGGGACGGCAGCTCGGTGACCATCGGGCGCAACAGCGCCAACGAGTGGATCGCCGGCGTGGACGTGGTGGCCCACGAGTACGGGCACGCCATCGACACCAACACCCCCGGCGGCACCAGCGGCCAGGAGGCCGGGCTCGGCGAGGGCACCGGTGACATCTTCGGCGCGCTGACCGAGGCGTACATCAACCAGCCGGCCCCCTACGACGTCCCCGACTACACGGTGGGCGAGGTCATCAACCTCCAGGGCAGGGGCCCGATCCGCAACATGTACAACCCGCCGGCCGTCAACAACGACCCGGCCTGCTACAGCTCGGCGATCCCCGGCACCGAGGTGCACGCCGCCGCGGGCCCGCTGAACCACTGGTTCTACCTGCTGGCCGAGGGCACCAACCCCGGCGGCGGCAAGCCCAGCAGCACCACCTGCAACCAGAGCACCCTGACGGGCGTCGGGATACAGTCCGCCGGCAAGATCTTCTACGGCGGCATGCTGCTCAAGACCAGCAGCATGAGCTACAAGAAGTACCGCACGGCGACGCTCAGCTCCGCCAAGTCGCTCGACGCGACCTGCGGCCTCTTCCTCAAGACGAAGGCGGCCTGGGACGCGATCAGCGTGCCCGCGCAGACGGCCGACCCGACCTGCACCCCGAGCGGTCAGAACGACGACTTCTCGATGTCGCTGAACCCCTCCTCCGGCACCGTCCAGCAGGGCGGCTCCGCGACCACCACCGTCGGCACCGCCGTCACGACCGGCGTCGCGCAGTCGGTGACGCTGAGCGCCACCGGCCTGCCCGCCGGGGTGACCGCCTCCTTCAACCCCGCGACGGTGCAGTCCGGCCAGTCCTCGGTGCTGACCCTGACCGCCACCTCCAACGCGGCACCCGGCACGTCCACGGTCGTCGTCAAGGGCCAGGGCACCACGCTGTCGCACACCACCGACTACACGCTCAACGTCGGCGGAACCCAGCCCGGCAACGACCCGCCGGACGTCGACGTCGCCAACGTGCAGGCGCACCTGGCCCAGTTCGGCACCATCGCCGCCCAGAACGGCGGCCACCGCCGCGCGGGCAGCGCCGGATACACCCAGTCGCTGGCCTACGTGAAGGGCAAGCTGCAGGCCGCCGGATACACGGTGACCGAGCAGAACTGCACCTCCTGCACCTACCCGTCGAACAACCTGATCGCCGACTGGCCGGGCGGCCCCGCCGACCAGGTCGTCATGTTCGGCGCGCACCTGGACGGCGTCTCGGCGGGCCCCGGCATCAACGACAACGGCTCCGGCTCCGCGGCCCTGCTGGAGAACGCGCTCGTCCTCGCCCAGAAGAACCCGACGATGACCAAGCACGTGCGCTTCGCCTGGTGGACCGACGAGGAGCAGGGGCTCAACGGCTCCGCGTTCTACGTCAACCGGCTCACCGCCGCGCAGCGCGCGACCATCAAGGCCTACTACAACTTCGACATGGTCGGCTCCACCAACGGCGGCTACTTCATCAACAACCTCAACTCCACCGCCGCCGCGCCCCTCAAGGCGTACTGGACCTCGCTGAACCTGGCGCCCGAGGAGAACACCGAGGGCCAGGGCCGCAGCGACGACTACTCCTTCCAGCAGGGTGGCGTCGCGACCTCCGGATACGCGGCCGGCGCGAGCGCCCGCAAGACCGCGGCGCAGGCCCAGAAGTGGGGCGGCTCCGCCAACACCGCGTACGACTCCTGCTACCACAGCGCCTGTGACACCACGGGCAACATCAACGCGACGGTGCTGAACCGCAGCTCCGACGGGATCGCCTACGCCCTCTGGAAGCAGGCCGTCGGCGGCACCGCCCCGGCCCAGGACTTCTCCGTCGGCGTCAGCCCGTCCGCGGGCAGCACGGCCCCCGGCGGGTCCGTCTCGGCGACGGTGAACACCGCCACGGTGAGCGGCGCCGCCCAGACCGTGGGCCTCTCCGTCTCCGGCGCGCCGGCCGGCGTGACCGCCACGCTCAGCCCGACGTCCGTCCAGTCCGGGGGCTCCTCGGCCCTGTCCGTCCAGGTCGGCGCGAGCACCACGCCCGGCACCTACACCCTGACGGTCACCGGCTCGGGCACCGTCAGCCACACCACCACGTACACGCTGACCGTCACGGGCGGTGGCGGCTCCTGCACGCCGCGCCAGCTCGTGGTCAACGGCGGCTTCGAGAGCGGCAGCGGTCCGTGGAGCGCGAGCGCCGGCGTGATCACCAACGACTCGCGGCAGGCGGCGCACGGCGGCAGCTACAAGGCGTGGCTGGGCGGAAGGGGTTCCAGCTACACCGAGAACGCCGCGCAGTCCGTGTCCATCCCCTCGGGATGCGCCTCGTACCGGCTCTCGTTCTTCGTGCACATCGACACGGACGAGACCGAGAGCGTGGCCTACGACGTGGCCACGGTCAAGGTGGGCGGCCAGCAGGTGGCGTCCTACTCCAACCTGGACGCGGCCACCGGCTACGTCGAGAAGTCGTACGACCTCTCGTCCTTCGCCGGCCAGACCGTCACCCTCGGGTTCACGTCGGTGGAGGACCAGTCCCTCCAGACCTCGTTCGTCCTGGACGACGTGTCGATCCAGGTGAGCTGAGACCCGGCGCCCGTCCGAACCGGAAGCCCGGCCCCCCGACGAACGGGGGCCGGGCTTCCGGCGGTCGCGCGCCCGGGCGGTCAGTTCGCCGCGTACGCCGTCACCGGGTAGTGGTCGGACAGGTTGCTGTACGTGTAGCTCTGGCCCCAGCTGGAGACGGTCCAGGGCGCGCTCCGCTCCAGGACCACGTTGTTCGTCCAGCCGGCCGGGCGGGCGTTCCCGGCGCGGTACAGGACGTAGTCGAGGTCCTCGCGCGGGTCGGTCGGGTAGCGGTAGTTGGCGATCGAGTTCTGCGCCGTGTCGAAGGAGTACGGGTGGCCGGTGCGGGCGTCCGCGCCGACCAGGCCCGCGTCGGTGAGCATGGTCGCGTACTCGGGCGTGTGCGAGTCCACGTTCATGTCGCCCGCGACGATCACCTCCTCGTCCGCCGGGATGTTCTTGGCGTCGAGGAACGCGTCGATGGTCCTGAACTGGCGGCTGCGCATCTGCGCCGCCTCGCCCGCCGAGCAGCCCGGGTCGGTCGACTGCGCGTGGGTGCCGACGACGTGCACCTTCGTGCCGTTCACGTCGAGGACCGCGTAGACGAAGCCCTTGTTCGACCACCAGTCCGCGCCGCACGCGTCCTTGTAGACGTACTGCTCCTTGCGGACCACCGGCCACTTGCTGAGCAGCGTCACCCCGCCGTCCTCGGGGGTGGTGGCGGAGTAGGAGCCGCCGGTGGCGTCCCAGCCCGACTTCGAGCGGCCCACGACGGGGGTCTGGTACGGGTACTGCCCGGCGGCGTTCGCCTTGAGCGCGTCCGAGGCGGAGTTGTCGAAGGCCTCCTGGAGCACCACGACGTCGTTGCCCTGGAAGAAGGGCGCGGCGGGGATCGCGGCGGCCCGGTGGTCCTGGCCCCAGTTCGGGTAGAGGTTCTTCGACATCAGGAAGGTGTTGTACGTCAGCACCTTCAGCCGCGGGGTCGTCGCGGCGGTGTCGGCCGCCGAGGCGGCCGGCGCGACCGCGGTGAGGGTGGCGGCGGCGAGCGCGACGGACAGGGCCGCGCCGGGGATCCGGCGGAGCGAGGAGAACGGCACTGGGAACTCCCGTGAAAGTATGGGGGCTGGAGGACCGGCGCCGCACATCAAAGCAGCCGTAGTTACCTTCCGGTAGCCGTTGGATGCCGCGAATCTTGCGTGACTCGCACGAACGCGCCAACTCTCGGTCAATAGCCCGAATTGCCGCTTTCGCGATTAGGTAGGATGCGCCCATGACCCTCGCGCAGAACTCGCAGATCTTCGACATGGACCTCGGTCCGCTCAACCCGGTGTGGGCCGAGCTCATCATCGGCTTCGTGATCTTCGGCATCACCTTCCTGATCCTCGCCAAGGGGATCCTCCCGAAGATCAACCGCACGCTCACCGAGCGTGAGGACGCCATCGAAGGCGGCACCGAGCGCGCCGACGACCTGCGCGGCGAGGCCACCGCGATCCGCGAGCAGTACGAGGCCGAGCTGGCCGAGGCCCGCCACGACGCCGCCCGCATCCGCGCCCAGGCCACCGAGGAGGGTGCCGCCGCCATCGCCGCCGCCCGCGCCGAGGGCCTGCGCGAGCGCGAGGCCATCCTGACCGCCGGCTCCGAGCGCATCGCCACGGAGCGCGCCGCCGCCGAGCGCGAGCTCACCTCCGACGTCGACGCCTGGGCCCACGCCCTGGCCGGCCGCATCGTCGGCGAGCCGGTCGGCGCCGACCGCGCCTGACGCACCACGCGCACGCCCGTACGGGGCCGCGCCCCGGGCCCACCCGCCCGGGACGCGGCCCCGCGTCATGTGCGCCCCGCCCGCCCTTGCCCGCGCGAGCGGACCCGGGCAGCCTGAGAAGCGAGAGCGAGAGGACGTACGCGTGCCCCAGCGAACCGAGCCGCAGCAGGAGAGGGAGCGGCGGACCGACCCCGCCCCGCCCCCCGTCGGCGGCGTCCTGTGGACCGTCGCCGGAGACGTCCGCGCCCTGCTCATGCTGCCCGCCGCGCTCACCATGCAGGTGGCGCACCCCGCCATCGGCGCCGGTGTCGACGCCCACTCGGTCTTCCGCACCGACCCCTGGGGCCGCGGCGAGCGCTCCCTGCGCTCGCTCCAGCTCTGGATCTACGGCGGGGAGGCCGCCGCCGAGGAGGGGCGCCGGCTGCGCGCGCTGCACAAGGACATCCAGGGCACCGACGCCCACGGGCGCCGCTACCACGCGCTGAACCCCGCCTACTACGCGTGGGTGCACGCGACCGGCTACCCCGTCTACCGCCACGGCCTGCGCTACCTGGCCCGCCCCCTCACCGAGGCCCAGGACCGGGCGCTGTACGCCGAGTGGCTCCGGGTCGGCCGGGTGCTCGGCATCCACGACCGGGACATGCCCCGGACGATCGAGGAGTTCTGGCCGTACTACCGCCGGGTCCTCGCCGAGGAGCTGGAGGCCACCGTCGTCGTCCGCGAGCTCCTCGCCACCGACCTGCCCGTCCCGGCCCCCGACCGCGGCCCGCTGCCCGTACGGCTCGTCCTGAAGGCGCTGTGGCCACTGCTCCGCGGACCGTTCCTGCGGGCCCGGGCCTTCCTCACCGTCGGTCTCATGCCGCCGGACGCGCGCGAGGCGATCGGTCTCGCGTGGACGGACGACCAGGAGCGGCGCCTGCGCCGCCTCGCCCGGGTCGTACGGGCCGTGGTGCCCGTACTCCCCGAGCGGCTGCGCTACCTGCCGATGGCCCGGGAGGCGCGCCGTGCGGCCCGGCTCACCGGGACGGCAGCCCGCTCCGGGCGATGACCTCCCCGTACCAGCGGAAACTGTCCTTCGGCGTGCGGCGGCCGGTCGGGAAGTCCACGTGGACGATCCCGAACCGCCTGCCGTAGCCGTGGGCCCACTCGAAGTTGTCCAGCAGCGACCACAGGAAGTACCCGCGCAGGTCCACCCCGTCGGCCAGTGCCCGCCGCGCCGCCGCCAGGTGCGCCGCAAGGTAGGCGACGCGCTCGGGGTCGCGCACCCGGCCCTCCGGATCCGCGTAGTCGTCGTACGCGGCCCCGTTCTCCGTGATCAGCAGCGGTACGTCCGGTAGCTCGTCCCGCAGCCGGACCAGCAGCTCGTACAGCCCGTCCGCGTCCACCGGCCAGTCCATCGCCGTGCGCGGACCCGGCAGCGGCACGAAGCGCACGTGCCCGGCGGCGCCCGGCCACGGCGACGGCGTCGCGGAGGTGCCCGCCGCGACCACGGCCGGGGCGTAGTAGTTGACGCCCAGCGCGTCGATCGGCGCGGCGATCGCGTCGAGGTCGCCGTCGCGCACGAAGGACCAGTCCGTGAGGGAGGCCGTGTCGGCCACCAGGTCGGCGGGGAGCCGCCCGTGGAAGACGGGATCCAGGAAGATCCGGTTGCCGACGGCGTCGATCCGCCGGACCGCGTCCCGGTCCTCCGGGGAGTCCGTGGCCGGACGCAGCGCGTGCAGGTTGAGGGTCAGCGACACCTCGGCGGAGGCCGGCAGCGCCGCCCGCAGCGCCCGCACCCCGAGACCGTGCGCCAGGTTCAGGTGGTGGGCGGCGCGCAGTGCGGCCCGGTCGTCGGTGCGGCCCGGGGCGTGCTCCCCGGAGCCGTACCCGAGGAAGGCCGCGCACCACGGCTCGTTGAGCGTGGTCCAGGTGGACACCCGGTCGCCCAGCGCCTCCGCCGTGCGCCCCGCGTACGCGGCGAACCGCTCGGCCGTCTCGCGCTCCGGCCAACCGCCCGCGTCCTCCAGCTCCTGCGGCAGGTCCCAGTGGTAGAGCGTGGCGACCGGCCGGATCCCGGCGTCGAGGAGCTCGTCGGCCAGCTGCCGGTAGAAGTCGAGACCCTTCTGCGAGAGCGGCCCCCGGCCGCCCGGCAGGACCCGCGACCAGGAGACCGAGAAGCGGTAGTCGGTGAGGCCGAGCCGGGTCATCAGGGCGATGTCCTCGCGCGACCGGTGGTAGTGGTCGGTGGCGGTGTCGCCGGTGTCGCCGTTGCGCACCTTGCCCGGGGTGCGGCTGAAGGTGTCCCAGATCGACGGGGTGCGGCCGTCCTCGGCCGCGGCCCCCTCGATCTGGTAGGCGGCGGTGGCCGAGCCCCAGCGGAAGCCGGCGGGGAAATGAGCGTTCATGAGCGGAGTACTCCCGGTATCGGAGGAAGGGCACGGAAGGCGGCCCGCGCGGCTCAGCCCTTGACGGCGCCCTGCATGATGCCGCCGACGATCTGCCGGCCGAGCAGCCCGAAGACCAGCAGGACGGGAAGGGTGCCGAGCAGGGTGCCCGCCATGACCACGGACTGGTCGTGGACGTAGCCGCCGCCGAGCTGGCGCAGCGCGACCTGCACGGTCGGCTGCTGCGAGGAGAGCGCGACGATCGGCCAGAAGAAGTCGTTCCAGGCGCTCATGAAGGTGAGCAGCCCCAGCACCGCCATCCCGGGGCGGGCCACCGGCAGCACGATCGCCCAGAAGATCCGGGCGGTGGACGCCCCGTCGACCCGGGCCGCCTCGATCAGCTCGTCCGGCAGCGACTGCACCAGGAACTGGCGCATGAAGAAGACCCCGAAGGCGGACACGAGCCCCGGCAGGATCACCGACTGGAGCTGGTTCACCCAGCCCAGCTCGGCGATCAGCATGAACAGCGGGATCACCCCGAGCTGCGGCGGGATCATCATGGTGCCCACGGTCAGCGCGAGCAGCGCGCCCCGGCCGCGGAAGCGCAGCTTGGCGAAGGCGAACCCGGCGAGGGTGCAGCACAGCACCGTGCCGACGGTGATCGAGCCGGACACCAGGAGCGAGTTGAGCAGCGCCCTGCCGATGTCGGCCTCGTCGAGGACGGCCGCGAAGTTGGGGATGAGGCGCGGCCCCGGCAGCAGGCTCGGCGGCACCTTCGCCAGGTCGGCGTTGGAGCGGCTCGCCGCCACCACGGTCCAGTAGAAGGGGAAGGCCGACACGAGGAGGGCGAGCACGAGGACGGCGTACGTGACGGGCCCGCCACGACCGGACCGGGCCCTCACGCCGTCACCCCCGAGGTCGCATCGGCGCGCGAACGGCGGCGCGCGATCAGGGCGTTGGCCCCGACGAGCAGCAGGATCAGCAGGAACATCAGCCAGGCGACGGCCGCCGCCCGGCCCAGGTGGAAGAAGCCCCAGCCCTGCTCGTACAGGTAGAGCCCGAGGGTCTGGTACTGGTGCGAGATGCCGCCCGAGACCGATCCCTCGAAGAGCAGCGGCTCGCCGAAGAGCTGGGTCGCGCCGATCGTCGAGACGACCACCGTGAACACGATGGTCGGCCGCAGCCCCGGCAGGGTGACGTGCACGAACTGGCGCAGGCGCGAGGCGCCGTCCATCTCGGCGGCCTCGTACAGCTCGGCGGGGATCGACTGCATCCCCGCCAGGTAGATCAGGGCGTTGTACCCGGTCCAGCGCCACACGACGATCGAGGAGACCGCCACCTGTGAGGCGAAGGTGCCGTCCTGCCAGTCCACCGGCCCCAGGCCGGCCGTCGACAGCAGGTAGTTGACCAGGCCGAAGTCCCGCCCGAAGAGCTGGGCGAAGACGAGCGTGGCGGCGGCGACGGAGGTCGCGTACGGCAGCAGCATCGCCGTGCGGAAGAACGTCCGCCCGCGGAGCCGGTAGTTGAGCAGGTGCGCGAGCCCGAGCGCCATCAGGAGCTGCGGCACCGTGGACAGGGCGCCGATGACGACCGTGTTGCGCAGCGCCCGCCAGAAGAACTCGTCGGTGAGCAGGGCCGTGTAGTTCCCGAAGCCGCGCCACTCCATCGTGCCGGGCGTCTGGAGTTCGACGCGGTGGAGGGAGACGAAGGCGGTGTAGAGGAGCGGGAAGAGCCCGAAGGCGGCGAAGAGGGTGAAGAACGGCGCGAGGAAGGTGTACGGGGACACCCTGCGCCACAGCCGGGTGAGGGTCACGGGGCGGGCCCTTCGACGGGGTGGGTGGCGGGACTCGGGGAGGGGCGCGGGGAGGGGCGCGGGAGGGTGCCGGGCGCGGGCGAGGGGGCGGCGCCCGAGGCGCACCGGGACGGGCGCCGGGACGGGCGCCGGGGGAGCGGCGCCCGGGCCACGGCCGGGGGCGCCGCGTGGGCGCCCCGGCTCACCCGATGGCGTTCTCGACCCCCTTGCGGGCGTGCGACCAGGCATCCTCGGGTGCCGTGCCCTTCCGCTCGACCTCGCTCAGCGCGTTGGTGATCTGGTCGGCCACGTTCTTGTCGTGCACGCCGAGCACCTGCACGGGCGCGGCCTTCGCCGCCTCGCCGAAGAGGCGGCCGATCGGGGCGCCCGAGAAGTACGGGTCGGTGGCGTCGGCGACCTGGGCGATGGCCCCGGTGGAGGACGGGAAGTTGCCCCGCTCGCGGAAGAGCCGGGCCTGCTGGGCGGGGGCGGTGAGCCAGCGGATCAGCTCGTACGCCTCCTTCTTGTGCGTGGCCGCGCGCGGCACGGCGAGGAAGGAGCCGCCCCAGTTCCCGGCGCCGCCGGGCAGCTTCGCGATGTCCCACGTGCCCTTGCCGGCCTCGCCGGCCTGCCCCTTGATGTAGCCGAGCATCCACGCGGGACAGGGCAGGGTGGCGAAGGAGCCGGCGGAGAAGGCCTGGTTCCACTGCGGGGACCACTGGTCCAGCTTGGCGCTGAGCCCGTCCTCGGCGGCCTTCACCGAGGAGTTCCAGGCGTTGCGGACGGCGGGGCTCTCGGCGTAGACCAGCTTGCCGGAGGCGTCGTAGTAGCGCTCCTTCTCCTGGCCGACCATGACGGTGTAGAGACTGCCGACGCTGTCGATCCAGGCGCTCTTGCCGGGTGCCTTCGCCTGGTACCGGCGGCCGAGCTCCAGGTACCCGTCCCAGGTGGACCACTTCGCGGCGAGCTCGGTGCGGTCGGTGGGCAGTCCGGCCTGCCGGAGCAGGTCCGTCCGGTAGCACATGGCCTCGGGCCCGACGTCGGTGCCGAGGCCGAGCACGGCTCCGTCCGGGGCGGTCCCGGCGGCCCAGGTGGCGCCGGCGAACTCGCCCTTCAGGGCCTGGGCCCCGTACTTCCGCAGGTCCTCGAAGCGGTCGCCCTGCTGCTGGGTGACGGAGGCGATCCGTCCCACCTCGACGGCCTGCACGTCGGCGAGCCCGCCGCCGCCGGCGAGCCGGGTCTGGAGCGACTTCCAGTAGTCCTGCTCGTCCTCGGTGTCGGTCTGCTTGATGACGATCCCGGGGTGGGCCTTCTCGTACTCCGCGTAGAGCCTGGCCTCCTGGTAGCCGAAGGACCCGAAGAGGTCGACGGTGATCTCCACCTCGCCCCCGGCGGAGTCCGCCCCGCCGCCCCCGCCGGACGAACACCCGGCGACCAGCGCCCCGACGAGAACGGCCGCGGCGGCGGCTCGATGAACCCGGACCGTGCGCATAAGGGGGCCTCCCTTGGCTCCTCCGTCTTGAGAGCGCTCTCAGGACGCGTGAGGAGCGTGCCCGTCCGGTCGGGTTCCCGTCAAGAGTCGAACGCGTAACGGGTGGGAGGAGGAGGCGAGTTGGAGCTCGGCCCGGAGCGGACCGGGCGTCCCGGGGTGGGCCCCTGGCGGCGGCTCAGGCCGAGGCGCGCCGGACCAGGTCCGTCGGGGTGACGAGGGCCTCGACGCGCTCGCCGTCCAGCGTGCGCATGAGCTGACGGACCATCAAACGCCCCATGCCCTCGATGTCCTGACGGATCGTCGTCAATGGAGGGGAGGTCGTCTCCGCCACCGCGGGCATGTCGTCGAAGCCGACGACGGCCACGTCCTCCGGGACCCGCGCGCCGCGCTCCCGCAGGACCTCCAGGGCGCCCGCCGCCATCAGGTCGTTGGCGGCGAAGACCGCGTCGAGGTCCGTCCGGCCGTCCAGGAGCGCCGCCATCGCCCGGGCGCCGCTCTCCCGGGTGAAGTCGCCGTCCGCGATCAGCGCCGGGTCGGTGTGCGGGAGTTCGTCGCGGTAGCCGTGGAGGCGGTCCAGGGCCGAGGTCTGGTCGCGCGGGCCGGCGATGTGGGCGATGCGGTCGCGGCCGAGGGAGCGCAGATGGCGGACGGCGGCGCGGGCGCCGCCCCGGTTGTCGCAGTCGACGTACGGCACCTCGGGCCGGCCGTCGGGGCCGGTCCAGCCGGGCCGGCCGCCGAAGACCGTCGGGAGGTGGGCCCGGCGGATGATCGCGGGCAGTTCGTCGTCGTCGTGGAGCGAGAAGGCGAGCGCGCCGTCCACGTGCCCGCCGCCCAGATAGCGCGCGATGCGCTCGTGGTCGCCGGAGTCCTCCACCCACAGCAGCACCAACTGGGTGTCGTGGGCGCTCAGTTCGCGGCTGATACCGCGTACCTGACGCTCGAAGAACGGGTCCGAGAAGATCCGGAACTCCGGCTCGGCGATGATCACCGCGACGGCCCCGTTGCGCCGGGTCACCAGGGTGCGCGCGGCGTGGTTCGGGATGTACCCGAGCTCGTCGACGGCCTTGCGGACCTTCTCCACCAGCGCGTCGCGCACGCCCGCGCCGCCGTTCACCACCCGGGACACGGTCGCCCGGGAGACGCCCGCCCGCGCCGCGACCTCTTCCAGGGTGGGGCGCCCACCGGGCACGGTTTCGCTCAAGGCCGGCTCCTCGGGGCGTCACGGCGTTTCGGTACTGACGCCACGAGGGTAACCGGTCGGCCCCGCACGCCCGCCGTGCCCTTCCCGCCGGCGCGGGGAAGGACACGGCGAGCCGTCGGCCGGGCACTCGGCTCAGTGCCGGTCGTTCTCGTGGATCGTGTTCGTCTCCGCGATCTTCTTCCACGACCTGGGCTGCGCGGGCTTCGCCGCCGCGCCCTTCGCCGAACGCGCCGCCGGGGCCGCCGCGGGAGCCTTCAGGCCCGCCTCGGCCGCCGCCGGGGCCGCCGGCTTCACCGGCTGGTAGAGCCAGGTGTCGAAGAGGCCCGCCAGCGGCTTGCCGGAGACCTTCTCCGCGTACTTCACGAAGTCGGCGACCTTGGCGTTGCCGTACGCGTGCTCCTGCGGCCAGCCCTTGAGGATCGCGAAGAAGTCCTCGTCGCCGACCTCGTTGCGCAGCGCCTGCAGGGCCAGCGCGCCCCGGTCGTACACGGCGGCGTGGAACTGGTCGTCGGCGCCCGGGTCGCCCGGCTTCACGGTCCAGAACGGGTCGTCGGCCGCGCGCGTCCCGTACACGTAGTCCGCGAGCTCCTGCGCGGTGCCCTCGCCCTCCTTCTCCGACCACAGCCACTGGCTGTAGCGGGCGAAGCCCTCGTTGATCCAGATGTCCTTCCAGTCGGCGACGGAGACGCTGTCGCCGTACCACTGGTGGGCCAGCTCGTGGACGACCACCGAGACGTTCGCGCCGTTGGCGAACTGACGCGGGCTGTAGAACGGGCGGGTCTGCGTCTCCAGGGCGAAGCCGCTCGTCACATTCGGGACGTAGCCGCCGAGGGAGTTGAAGGGGTACGGGCCGAAGACCGACTCCAGCCACTCCGCGACCTCGGTGGTGCGCTCGACGGAGGCGCGGGCCGCGCCGGCGTTGTCGCCGAGGTCCTTGCTGTACGCGTTGAGGACCGGCAGGCCGTTCGCCGTCCGGTCCGTCGTGATGTCGAACTTGCCGACCGCCAGCGTGGCGAGGTACGTGGCCTGCGGCTTGTTGGAGCGCCAGTTGAAGCGCGTCCAGCCCAGCTTCGAGGACTGCGACTGCAGCACGCCGTTGCTGATGGCCTGGTGGCCGTCCGGCACCAGCACGGAGACGTCGAAGGTCGCCTTGTCGCGCGGGTGGTCGTTGGACGGGAACCACCAGACGGCCGAATCCGGCTCCTGCGCGGCGACGCCGCCGTCCGGGGTGCGGGCCCAGGCGGACCAGCCGCCTATCTTCACCTCGGAGGGCTTGCCCGCGTAACGGACCACGATCGAGACCGACTTGTTCTTCTCCAGCGGCGTGGCCGGAGTGACCTCCAGCTCGTGGTCGCCGGAGGTGGCGAACTTCGCGACGCGCCCGTTCACCCGCACCTCGCTGACCTTCAGGCCGAGGTCGAGGTTGAAACGGGACAGGTTCTGCTTGGTGGTGGCCACCAGCGTCGCCGTGCCCTCCAACAGGTCCGTCGCCGGCTGGTACTTCAGCCGCAGGTCGTAGTGGGAGACGTCGTAGCCGCCGTTGCCGCTGGCGGGGTAGTAGGAGTCGCCGATGCCCGGGGCGCCCGGGGTGAAGTCGGCGGCCGATGCCGGGATCGCCAGCAGCAGGCCGGCCGCGAGGGCGCTCGGAACGATGATTCTGCGGTGCACGGGTGCTCCCCAAGTCGTAAGAATCGTAAGACGCGCGGGTGGTCGTCGGTCCTTAGCGACCCTATTCAGCCTCCCCACGGGCCGTCACGTCCAGAGCACCCCCCGTCACATGATCGCCATTCGGCCGACATGAACCCCCCGCACCTGATGCCCCGTGCGGCACTCTTTTGCTGGGTGGCCGGCGGACGGTACCTTCCGCCCCATGCCGATACGTGTGCGGAGAACCCGTCGAGCTCGTCTGTCGTGCAGAACACTGGCCGTCGCCGCCGCGGCGGCCCTGCTGGCCGCCTTCGCCCCGGCCGCCGGGGCCCAGCCGGCCGGCGCCCAAGGTGCCGCCGGCGTACGGGAGTCCGCGCCCGTCTACTCCTACGCCGACGCCGTCCGCGAGTCCGTCTGGGTCGACACCGGCCTCGACGCGGACGCCGACGGAAGCGCCGACCGGGTGGCCGTGGACATCGTCCGGCCCCGCGAACCGGCCGCGGCCGGCCGGAGGATCCCGGTCATCATGGACGCCAGCCCCTACTACGCCTGCTGCGGCCGGGGCAACGAGGGCCAGCGCAAGACCTACGACGCCGACGGCAACCCCGTCCAGTTCCCGCTGTTCTACGACAACTACTTCGTCCCGCGCGGGTACGCGTTCGTCGCCGTCGACCTCGCCGGCACCAGCCGCTCCGACGGCTGCGACGACGTCGGCGGACGCTCCGACGTCCAGTCCGCCAAGGCCGTCGTCGACTGGCTCAACGGCCGCGCCCGCGGCTACACCACCCGCACCGGCACCGACCGGGCCCGCGCCACCACCTGGTCCACCGGCAAGGTCGGCATGATCGGCAAGAGCTGGGACGGCACCATCGCCAACGGCGTGGCCGCCACCGGGGTCGAGGGCCTGCGCACCATCGTCCCCATCGGCTCGATCTCGTCCTGGTACGACTACTTCCACTCCCAGGGCGCCCCGCTCTACGACGCCAACCCCACCTGGCTCGCCGACTACGTCAACAGCCCCGACGCCCAGGCCCGTTGCGGCGCCGTCCAGGAGCGGATCGCGAAGGCCACCCCGTACAGCGGCGACTGGACCCCGGCCTGGAGCGAGCGGAACTACGTCGCCGACGCCCGGAAGGTGAAGGCCAGCGTCTTCGTCGTGCACGGACAGCAGGACCTCAACGTGCGCGCCAACCAGTTCGGCCAGTGGTGGGACGCCCTCGCCGCGAACGGCGTCGAGCGCAAGATCTGGCTCTCCCAGACCGGCCACGTCGACCCCTTCGACTTCCGGCGCGCCGACTGGGTCCGCACCCTGCACCGCTGGTTCGACCACTACCTCCTCGGCTACGACAACGGCATCGACCGCGAACCGATGGCCGACGTCGAGCGCGCCCCCGACCGCTGGACCACCGACCGCGTCTGGCCGGCCCGCGGCACCGCGACCACCGTGCTGCGCCCCACCTCGGGCGACGCCCCCGGCGTCGGCGGCCTCGACCGCGTCCCCGCCCCGCGCGGCGCCACCGAGACCTTCACCGACGACCCGGCCCTGAGCGAGCTCGACTGGGCCGCCGACATCGACCGCACCACCCCCGCCAAGGCCGGGTTCAGCACCGCCCCGCTCGCCCGTGACCTGCGCGTCTCCGGATCCTCCACGGTCACCGTCACGGCCACCCCGACGACGTCCAGCGCCCACCTGAGCGCCGTCCTCGTCGACCTCGGACCCGACACCATCCGGGCCTACGCGGAGTCCGGCGAAGGCATCAGCACCCTCACCGACACCAGCTGCTGGGGCGCGAGCACCCCGGGCGACAGCGCCTGCTTCAAGGAGACGAAGGCGCGCACGGCGGACGTCGGATACACGGTGATCAGCCGCGGCTGGGCCGACCTCGGCACCTGGGCCGACCCCCGCCAGGGCCGACCGCTCACCCCGGGACGCGCGTACACCATGACGCTGAAGCTGGCGCCCACGGACCACGTCGTCCCGGCCGGACACCGCCTCGCCCTCATCGTCGCGGGCACCGACAAGGACCTCCTCGACCCGCCGTCGACGCGGCCCACCCTCACCCTCGACCTGGCCCGCACCTGGGCCCGGGTGCCGCTGCTCGGCGGAGCCGGGGCCTTCGACCGGGCGACCGCCGGTGACCTCGCGCGGACCGGCCGCGTTCAGCCCGGTGACGCCCCGGCCGGCCCCGCCGCCCCCGCGCGGACCGGCGCCCCGATCCCCCGTGAGGCCCGATGACCCGCACCTCCCGCACCCGACGGCGCGCGCTCACCCTCGCGGTGGGCGCCGCCGCCCTGGCCCTGCCCCTGCTCGCCACCCCGACCGAGGCCGCGGGCGGCACGCCCCCGCCGCCGCCCCCCAGGACCGGGTTCGAGACCAGCGACGGCGCCCGGTGGACCGGCGAGGCGGAGGAGCGCTCCTTCCTCGCCGCCGTGGACCGGGGCAGCCCCCGCCTGTCGGTCCGCGTGATCGGCACCACGAAGCAGGACCGCCCGCTGCACCTCGCCACCCTCGGCACCGGCGCCACGACCGTGCTGCTCATCTGCTCCCAGCACGGCGACGAGCCCGCCGGCCGGGAGACCTGCCTGAGCACCGTGCGGGACCTCGCGTACGCCCGGGACGCGGCGACCCGCCGCTTCCTCGCCCGGACGACGCTCCTCGTCGTCCCCACCGCCAACCCCGACGGCCGGCAGGCCGACACCCGGGGCAACGCCGACGGCGTCGACATCAACCGCGACCACCTGGCCCTGCGCACCGCCGAGACACGGGCGCTGGCCACCGTCCTGCGGGACCGGCGCCCCGAACTGGTCTACGACCTCCACGAGTACGGGGCCACCCCGCCCTACTACGACAAGGACCTGCTGGCCCTCTGGCCGCGCAACCTCAACACCGACCCGCGCGTCCACGCCGAGTCCCGCACCCTGTCCGAGACGTACGTGCGCCCCGCCGGCGTCCGTGCCGGCTTCGGCACCGGCATCTACGGCATCTGGACCGACCCGCTCACCGGCGAGCCGGTCAAGCAGGTGGCGGGCGACGGACAGGAGCGCATCCTGCGCAACACGGCGGGCCTCAAGCACGCCGTGGGGCTGCTCGTGGAGACCCGCGAGGACGCCCGCGACCAGGCCGAGCGGGACGACCCGGCGCTGAACCACCGCCGCCGGGTCACCACCCAGAAGGCCGCCCTCAAGGGCCTGTTCGGCTACCTGGACGGCCGCCGCGCCCCACTCGCCACGGCCACCGCCCTGGCCCGCCTCACCGGCTTCGCCGACCGGGGCCCCGTCCTCCTCGGCGGCGCCGACAACGACCCCGCCGAACCCTCCGAGATCCTCCGCGACCCGCCCTGCGCCTACCGCCTGACGCCCACTCAGTACGGCGAGTTCAAGGACGAGTTGGCGCTGCACGGCATCGTCGTACGGGAGCGCGGCGACGGCGGCGCGGTCGTTCCGCTCCGCCAGTCGCGGCGCGCGCTGGTGGCGCTGCTGCTCGACCCGGGCGCCGCGTACGGGCTGACTCGGGGAGAGCCGATGGAGAGCTGTTGAGGAAGCGGTGACGGGCGGCGTCGCGGCCGGATCCCTCGATCGCCCCGGGCTGACGTGACGATCGGCCCGGGGTGACCCGAAGATGGCCGCGGGCTGACCCGACGATCGCCCCGGGCTGACCCGACGCCCTGCCCGGTCCCGTGCCCGGTCGTGCCGGGACCTGCCTGGTCGTGCCCGGCCCTGCGTGGTCGTGCCGGGACCTGCGTGGTCGTGCCGGGACCTGCCCGGCCGTGCCCGCCCGTTCCCTCGGAACGGGCGGGCACGGCCGCTGTCGCCGCCCCTCACCCCCCGGCGACCAGCTCCGCCGCCCGCTCCGCGCACCCCCAGGCGACGGTGACCCCCGCCCCGCCGTGCCCGTAGTTGTGCACCAGCAGCCCGCCGCCCGGCAGCGCCTCCGCCTCGATGCGCACCCCGCCTGCCCGCGCGGGCCGCAGCCCCACGCGGTGACCCAGGATCCGGGCGCCCGCGATCTCGGGCCGGATCCGGGCGCACCGCGCCACGATCCGCGCCGCGGTCGCCGGGTCGGGCTCCAGGCTCGCCGTGTCCTCCTGCGCGGTGCCACCCAGGATCAGCCGCCCCGGCTGCGGGAAGAAGTACGTCGTCTCGTCGGCCGCCCCGTCGGCGGCCGTGAACCAGGTGTCCACGCCCGGGTTCTCCACCAGCACCAGCTGCCCCCGCACCGGCCGCAGCCGCGGGTCCGGGACCAGCTCCCGCGCCGCGAGCCCCGTGCAGTCCACCACCACCCGCGCCTCGGCGGCGGCCTCCGCGAAGCCGCTCCCCGTCACCACGCGCCGCTCGAAGGAGCCGCCCAGCTCCTCGAACCGGGTCCGCAGCCAGGCCAGGTGCACCGGCATGTCGATCAGCGGCAGGCGGGCGGCCAGCCCCACCGCGTACGGCCCCGGCACCTCGTCCGGCGGCAGCTGCCGCAGCCCCTCGACCTCCTTCGCCCAGGCCCCGAGCCCGTCGAGGACGGTGTCCGCGTGCACGCCCGCCACCAGGCGCACCCCCGTCGCCGACGCGTCGGCGGCCAGCTCCTCGTACCGGCGCAGCGAGGCGAGCGACCAGGCGCCGACCTCCGCCTCCGGCTCGATCCGGTACGGCCACCACAACGCGCCCGCCACCGCCGAGGTCGTCGCCGTCACCGCGTCCCGGGACCAGACCCGGACCCGCAGCCCCCGCTCCGCGAGCCGGATCGCCGTCGTCAGCCCGACGACCCCGCCGCCGACCACGACCACACCGCTGTCCCCGTCGCCGGTCCTGGCGCCGGCCCCGCCCCTGTCACTGTCCATGGCGGGACCGTACCGACCGGGGAAGGCCCGCGCGTACGGAACGGCGACGGAATCCCCGCCGGACGCTCGTGCCACCCCCACTCCCGCCCTCACCTAGGATTCATTCCCTGATGACTGCCACCCTCGTCGCCAAGAACCTCGCCGCCGGCCACGGCGACCGCTCCCTCTTCTCCGGGCTCGACCTCGTCGTCGCCCCCGGGGACGTCATCGGCCTCGTCGGGGTCAACGGGGCCGGGAAGTCCACCCTGCTGCGCCTGCTCGCGGGCCTCGACACCCCCGAGGACGGTGAGCTGCGCCTCTCGCCGCCCACCGCCGCCGTCGGGCACCTCCCGCAGGAGCCGGAGCGGCGCGAGGGCGAGACCGTGCGCGCGTTCCTGGCCCGCCGCACCGGGGTCGCCGCGGCGCAGACCGCGATGGACGAGGCCACCCAGGGCCTCGTCGACGGCACGCCCGGTGCCGACGACGCGTACGCCGTGAGCCTGGAGCGCTGGCTCGACCTCGGCGGCGCCGACCTCGACGAGCGGGCCGAGGAGGTCGCCGGCTCCCTCGGCCTCACCGTCGGGCTCGACCAGCCGATGACCGGCCTCTCCGGCGGCCAGGCCGCCCGTGCCGGCCTCGCCTCCCTCCTGCTCTCCCGCTACGACGTCTTCCTCCTCGACGAGCCCACCAACGACCTCGACCTGGAGGGCCTGGAGCGCCTCGAAGGCTTCGTGCAGGGGCTGCGCGCGGGCACCGTCGTCATCAGCCACGACCGCGAGTTCCTCACCCGCACGGTCACCAAGGTCCTCGAACTCGACCTCGCCCAGCAGCAGATCACGCTCTACGGCGGTGGCTACGAGGCCTACCTGGAGGAGCGGGACACCGCGCGGCGGCACGCCCGCGAGGACTTCGAGGAGTACGCCGACAAGAAGGCCGCCCTGGAGGGGCGCGCCCTCATGCAGCGCAACTGGATGGACAAGGGCGTCCGCAACGCGCGCCGCAAGTCCTCCGACAACGACAAGATCGGACGCAAGCTGCGCGGCGAGTCCAGCGAGAAGCAGGCCGCGAAGGCCCGCCAGACGCAGCGCATGATCGAGCGCCTGGACGTCGTCGACGAGCCCCGCAAGGAGTGGGAGCTGCGCATGGAGATCGCGGCGGCCCCGCGTTCCGGCGCGGTCGTGGCCACCCTGCGGGAGGCCGCGGTGCGCCGCGGCGACTTCTCCTTCGGGCCGGTCTCCCTCCAGGTCGACTGGGCCGACCGGGTCGCGATCACCGGCGCCAACGGGGCCGGCAAGTCGACCCTGCTCGCCGCGCTGCTCGGCCGGCTGCCGCTGGACTCCGGCGACGCGTCTCTCGGCCCGGGCGTCGTGGTCGGCGAGGTCGACCAGGCCCGCAAGCTGTTCTACGGCACGGAGACCCTGCTGGAGGCGTTCTGCGCCGCCGTCCCCGAGACGGAGCCGGCCGAGGTCCGCACGCTGCTCGCCAAGTTCGGCCTCAAGGCGGAGCACGTGCTGCGGCCCGCGACCACGCTGTCGCCCGGCGAGCGCACCCGGGCCGGGCTCGCGCTGCTCCAGGGCCGCGGGGTCAACCTGCTCGTCCTCGACGAGCCGACCAACCACCTGGACCTGCCCGCGATCGAGCAGCTGGAGTCCGCCCTCGACTCGTACGACGGCACCCTGCTCCTCGTCACCCACGACCGGCGGATGCTGGACGCGGTCCGCACCACCCGGCGCGTCGAGGTCGCCGACGGCAAGGTGACGGAGCTCTGATGACGGCCTCCTTCGGGTGGCCGGCCGCCGGGCAGGGGGTCTCCTTCGGCTGGGGGCCCGTCGAGGCCCGGGCGCTGGCCCCGGCCGCCGCCTGCGTGGTCGTCGTGGACGTGCTGTCGTTCACGACCGCCGTCGGCGTCGCCGTCGAGGCGGGCACGGCCGTCCACCCGTACCGGTGGCGGGACGCGCGCGCCGCCGCGTACGCGCGGGAACGGGACGCCGTCCTCGCCGTCGGACGGCGCGAGACCACCGAGGCCCACCCGTGGTCGCTGTCCCCGGCCGGGCTGCGGGCCGCGCCCGCCCCCGCCCGGCTGGTGCTGCCCTCCCCGAACGGCTCCACCATCGCGGTGGAGGCCGCGGCCGGCCGGGCCACCGTGGTCGCCGCCTCGCTGCGCAACTGCACCGCCGTCGCCCACTGGCTCGCCGCGCGCGGCTACGGCTCCGCCGAGCGCCCCCTCGCGGTCGTGGCCTCCGGCGAACGGTGGCCGGACGGCTCGCTGCGCCCCGCCCTGGAGGACCTGCTGGGCGCGGGCGCGGTCCTCGCCGCGCTGCGCGCCGCCGGGCCGCACACCCTGACGCCCGAGGCGACCGCGGCGGCCACGCTGTGGGACGCCACGGAGGACCCGGCCGCCGCCTTGCGGGGCTGCGACTCGGGCCGTGAACTGTACGCGTACGGCTGTCCGCAGGACGTGGAGGTGGCCGCCGAGATCGACTCCTCCGCCACCGTCCCCGTCCTGGTGGACGGCGCATTCCAGGAGGCACCATGACCGACGACGCCCGCGTGACCCGCTTGATCGGGATGCTCGACGACCTCGAAGCCGACATCGACGAGACCATCGACCTCGCCGACGCCCTCGCGGCCTCCGGCGACCTCGGCCTGCTCCCGCGCCTGGAGTCCGAGCTCGACCGCGCGCTCGCCGACCGCAACGCCTACGCCCGCGAGCTCCTCGGCGGCGTCATCGCGGCCCTCGGCGGCGCCGACCGCCTCCCGGTCCTGATCCGGGCCTCCGCCGTCGACCTCGGCGATGACCAGGACGGCCTGGCCGCCGAGATCGTCGATCTGGTCCAGGCCGACCCGGACACCGCCCGCAAGCTGCTCCGGCCGCTGACGGAGGACGACGACCTGACGGTCGCGAACCGGGCGGACTGGGCGCTGCGCTTCGTGCCGTAGCCCTGCCGAGGGGATACGGCGAGCGGATACGCCGAGCGGATACGCCGAGGGGGCCCGGCCACACGGCCGGGCCCCCTCGGCGTTCACCTCACCGGCCGCGCCGCTTCCCGCCGCCGTTCTCGCCGAGCAGCCCCGCCTTGCGCAGGGCGTCGGCCATCGCGCTGTTGGAGGGGGCCGCGGCCGGGGCCGCACCCTGCGCCTGGCCGCGCCGCTGCTGCGGGGGACGCCCACCCCGGTCGCCGCCCCGGTCGCCACCGCGCTCGCCGCCCCGGTCGCGGCGCTCGCCGCGGTCCCGCCTCGGGGCGGACGCGGCGGGCTCCGCCGTCGTCGCCTCGTCGTCCAGGCGGAGGGTCAGCGAGATGCGCTTGCGCGGGATGTCGACGTCCAGGACCTTCACCCGGACCACGTCACCCGGCTTCACCACGTCCCGCGGGTCCTTGACGAAGGTCTTGGACATGGCGGAGACGTGCACGAGACCGTCCTGGTGCACACCGACGTCCACGAACGCGCCGAAGGCGGCCACGTTGGTGACGACGCCCTCCAGGACCATCCCGGACACCAGGTCGCCGATCTTCTCGACGCCCTCCTTGAACGTGGCCGTGCGGAACGCGGGACGCGGGTCGCGGCCCGGCTTCTCCAGCTCCCGCAGGATGTCGTTGACCGTGGGCAGACCGAAGGTCGCGTCCACGAACGTGTCGGCCCGCAGCGAGCGCAGCACGCCCGTGTTGCCGATCAGCGCGCCGACCTCGCCGCCCGCCGTCTTCACCATCCGCCGCACCACGGGGTACGCCTCGGGGTGCACGGCCGACGCGTCCAGCGGGTCGTCGCCGCCGCGGATGCGCAGGAAGCCGGCGCACTGCTCGTACGCCTTCGGGCCGAGCCGCGACACGTCCTTCAGCGCGCGCCGGGAGCGGAACGGGCCGTTGGCGTCGCGGTGCGCCACGATGTTCTCCGCGAGGCCCGCGCCGATGCCCGAGACCCGCGAAAGCAGCGGCGCGGACGCCGTGTTGACGTCGACGCCGACGCCGTTCACACAGTCCTCGACCACCGCGTCCAGGGAACGCGAGAGCTTCACCTCGGACAGGTCGTGCTGGTACTGGCCGACGCCGATCGACTTCGGGTCGATCTTCACGAGCTCGGCCAGCGGGTCCTGGAGCCGCCGCGCGATCGACACCGCGCCGCGCAACGACACGTCCAGATCCGGGAGTTCCTGCGAGGCGAACGCGGACGCCGAGTACACCGAGGCGCCGGCCTCCGACACCATCACCTTGGTGAGGTTCAACTCCGGGTGCTTGGCGATGAGTTCGGTCGCCAGCCGGTCCGTCTCGCGGGACGCCGTGCCGTTGCCGATGGCGACCAGCTCGACCGCGTGCTCCTTGGCGAGCCGGGCCAGCTTCGCGAGCGACTCGTCCCACTTGTTCGCCGGCACGTGCGGGTAGATCACGTCGGTGGCGACCACCTTGCCGGTCCCGTCGACCACGGCCACCTTCACCCCGGTACGGAAGCCGGGGTCGAGGCCGAGCGTCGCGCGGGTGCCGGCCGGCGCGGCGAGCAGCAGGTCGCGCAGGTTCGCCGCGAACACCCGCACCGCCTCGTCCTCGGCGGCCGTCCGCAGCCGCAGCCGCAGGTCGATGCCGAGGTGGACCAGGATCCGCGTCCGCCAGGCCCAGCGGACCGTGTCCAGGAGCCACTTGTCGCCGGGGCGGCCCCGGTCGGCGACGCCGAAGCGGTGCGCGACGATCGGCTCGTAGGAGGAGGTCGCGGTCGCCGTGGCGGCCTCCGACGGCTCCTCCGGTTCGAGCTCCAGGCTGAGCACGTCCTCCTTCTCGCCGCGCAGCATCGCGAGGATCCGGTGCGAGGGCAGCGCCGTGAACGGCTCGGCGAAGTCGAAGTAGTCGGCGAACTTCGCGCCCGCCTCCTCGTTGCCCGCCCGCACCTTGGCGACCAGCCGGCCCCGGCCCCACATCCGCTCGCGCAGCTCGCCGATCAGGTCGGCGTCCTCCGAGAACCGCTCCGTGAGGATCGCCCGCGCGCCCTCCAGGGCCGCCGCCGGGTCGGCGACGCCCTTGTCCGCGTCGACGAACGCGGCGGCCGCCGCGAGCGGGTCCACCGACGGGTCGCCGAGCAGCCCCTCGGCGAGCGGCGTCAGACCGGCCTCGCGGGCGATCTGCGCCTTGGTCCGCCGCTTCGGCTTGAACGGCAGGTAGATGTCCTCCAGCCGCGCCTTGGTGTCGGCGGCCAGCAGCCGCGCCTCCAGCTCCGGGGTGAGCTTGCCCTGCTCCCGCACGGAGTCGAGGACGGCGGCGCGCCGGTCCTCCAGCTCCCGCAGGTACCGCAGCCGCTCCTCCAGGGTGCGCAGCTGCGCGTCGTCGAGCAGCTCGGTCGCTTCCTTGCGGTAGCGCGCGATGAACGGCACGGTCGAGCCGCCGTCCAGTAGTTCGACGGCCGCCCTCACCTGTCGCTCGCGTACGCCGAGCTCCTCGGCGATCCTTGCCTCGATGGACGTCGTCACGATGTCCGACCCGCCTTCTCGTGCCTCTGGGTTGCGCATGCATTCTGCCCGGTCGCTCACCCGTACGCGGCAACCGACCCGCCCCGGACGGCGTCGAGCGGTGTCCGGCAGTGTCCGGCAGCGCCCGGCAGTGCCCGCCGAGGCCGGTCAGGCCCTTCCGGTCAGGCCCTCCCCATCAGGTCCGCCGGGAACGCGCCGGCGCCCACCGCCGTCACCAGGAAGCCCTTCGCCAGCGCGGTGAGCCGGGCGACCCCCTCCGCGCCCAGGCGCTCGTACGGGGCCGCGTCCAGGCGGTCTGTCTCGTCCTCCAGGGCCTCGCGCAGGGCCGTGCCCGCGCCGGTGAGCCCGCCCTCGGCGTCGAGCAGCCCGCGCCCGCGCAGCCGCTCCGCGGCCGCGTCCCAGTCGGCGCGCCGCCAGCCCCGGGTGCTGAGGATCCAGCGCGGGTTCATGCCCTGGCCGGAGGCCGTGTGGCTGACGAGCGCCTCCACCGGGTCGAGCCCCGCGCTCAGCAGGGACGCCATGTGCCCGTCGCCGCGGTGCTCGCGCAGCAGCGTCGTCGCGTGCCACAGGCGCAGGTGCGGGGCGTCCGGGACGGGCAGGTCGGCGTTGCCGGCGTACAGCGGGCGGGCGTGCCGGGTGCACCCCTCGGCGGCGTCCAGCGCGAGCTCGGCCGCCTCGGCCATCTCCGGCGAGGCGAGGGCCTCGGCGCCGAGCAGCCGGTTCAGGGTGGTGTCGGCCGCCCGCAGCCGGGCGTCGAGCACGGCGGCGGGGGAGGCGGACTCCCACACGCCCGGCAGGTGCCGGGCGAGCAGCCCGTGGTGGTAGTTGTAGAAGGTCGCGGCGACGGTCCCGGCGCCCACGGCCCCGAGCGGGGCGCTGCGCGCGGCCAGCCGCATCGCGGCCGGGTCCTCGATGCCGAGCTCCTTGCACTCGGTGTCCAGGTCGGGCGAGAAGAACAGCGTCGCGTGCAGCATGTTCATCCGGTGGGCGCAGCGGCGGCCGGCGAGGGGCGGCAGGTTCGTCATGCCGCGCACCTTACCTACCGGTCGGTACGGAGGGAACGCCGGGACCGGCCACGGTCCGCGCCCGCATGCGCGGGCGTTCGGAGGGCGGTCCGCCGGGGTGCGCGCGGCCGAAACACGGAGGGGCCGAAGCGCCCGAGGCCGCGCGCCTCCCGCCGTATCCGCGAAGGCAGGAAAGGTGGGGTATCCGTCCTTGCGGCCACCAGGGGCCGGGCGAAGGATGGGGCCATGCCGCAGCGACCCGTTCTCGTCGTGCTCTTCGACGCCGTGCAGAGCCTCGACGTCACCGGCCCGGTGGAGGTCTTCGCCGGGGCCGGCCGGGCGGCGGGCCTCCCGGACGCCTATCCCGTCCGCACCGCCTCGCTCGACGGCGGCCCGGTCCGCACCCACAGCGGGCTGCGGCTGCTCCCCGACACCAGCCTCGCCGAGGCCGTCGCCGACGGGCCCCCGCACACCCTCCTCGTCCCGGGCGGCGAGGGCACCCGCCATCCGGACCCCGCCCTCGTCGCGTGGCTGCGCGCCCACGGCCCCCGGGCCGAGCGGCTGGTCTCCGTGTGCACCGGCGCGCTGCTGCTCGCCGAGGCGGGGCTGCTCGACGGGCACCGGGTCACCACCCACTGGCTCGCCTGCGCGCAGCTCGCCCGCCGCTTCCCCGCCGTGGAGGTGGACCCGGACCCGATCTTCGTACGGGACGGGCGGCTCGCCACCTCCGCCGGGGTCACCGCGGGCATCGACCTCGCGCTCGCCCTGGTCGAGGAGGACCTGGGCCGCGACGTCGCCCTGACCGTCGCCCGCCACCTCGTCGTCTTCCTGCGCAGGCCCGGCAACCAGGCCCAGTTCAGCGTGCAGTTGTCCGCCCAGACCGCCCGCAGGGAACCGTTGCGCGAGCTCCAGCACTGGATCACCGAGCACCTCGACGGCGACCTGTCGGTCGAGGCGCTCGCCGCCCGCGCCCGGCTGTCGCCCCGTCACTTCGCGCGCGCCTTCCTGGCCGAGACCGGCACGACCCCCGGACGCTACGTGGACCGCGTACGCCTCGAACACGCCCGCCGGCTCCTGGAGGACTCCGGCCGGGGCGTCGAGGAGGTCTCCCGCGCGGCCGGCTACGGCACCCCCGAGGCCATGCGCCGCGCCTTCCTCAAGGCCCTGGGCACCGCCCCGGCGGAGTACCGCCGCCGCTTCCACGCCCCGGTCGACCGGCCCCGGCCCCGTACCGGGACGGCCCAGGTCGACCGCCCCCCGTCCCGCACCGGGACCCCGACCCCGTAACGCACCCCGCCACCGAAAGGAACCGCCGTGCAGATCGCCGTCGTCCTCTACGACCGCTTCACCACCCTCGACGCCATCGGTCCCTACGAGCTGCTCGCCCGGCTGCCCGGAGCCGAGACCGTCTTCGTCGCCAAGGAGGCCGGGCCGGTCAGGAACGACCAGGGCAGCCTCGCGCTCGTCGCGGACAAGACGCTCGCCGAGGTGCCCCGCCCCGACATCGTCCTGGTGCCGGGCGGCCCCGGCTCCCGCGAGGCCATGGACGACCCGGAGCTCCTCGCCTGGCTGCGCACCGCCGACGCGACCAGCACCTGGACCACCTCGGTGTGCACCGGCTCACTGGTCCTCGCCGGGGCGGGGCTCCTGGAGGGGCGCCGGGCCACCAGCCACTGGCTCGCCCTCGACGACCTGAAGCCGCTCGGCGCCGAGCCGACCGGCGAGCGGGTGGTCTTCGACGGCAAGTACGTGACGGCCGCCGGGGTCTCCTCCGGCATCGACATGGCGCTGCACCTGCTCGGCCGGATCGCGGGCGACGAGACCGCCCAGACGATCCAGCTGCTCACCGAGTACGACCCGCAGCCGCCGTACGACGCGGGTTCCCCGGAGAAGGCCCCGGCCTCGATCGTCGCCCACTGGCGCGGCCAGGCGGAGGAGGTCCTGGTCCAGGAGTGACCGGACGGGGCGTCAGAGTCCGTACGTGAAGCGGGCCGCGCGGCGCTCCAGGAAGGCGGCGACCCCCTCGGCGGTGTCGCCGCTGCCGCGCGCCTGCTCCGTCCAGTGCGCGTCCCGGTCGGTCCGCCCGTCGGCGAACTCCTTCGCGGCGGCCTGGGTGAGCAGGGAGCGGGAGACGAGGGTCCGGGTGAACTCGGCCACCCGCTTGTCGAGGGCGCCCACCGGGTGCACCTCGTCGACGAGGCCGGTCCGCAGGGCCCGCTCGGTGTCGATCAACTCGCCGGAGAACAGCAGGTGCTTGGCGGCCGAGGGGCCGACCAGGGCGGCGAGCCGCCGGGTGGAGGAGGACGGGTAGACGATGCCCAGCTTCGCCGGGGTCACCCCGAAGCGGGCGCCCTCCTCGGCGAAGCGCAGGTCGCAGGCGGCGGCGAGCTGGCTGCCGCCGCCCACGCAGAAGCCGCGGACGGCCGCGAGGGTCGGCTTGGGGAAGGCGGCGAGCGCCTCCTCGGCCCGTACCGCGAGGGCCTGCTGCTCGTCGCCCGGCTCGCGCAGCGCGGAGATGTCGGCCCCGGCGCAGAAGGTGTCGCCCGCGCCGGTCAGGACCAGCGCGCGGACGGCGGGGTCGACGGCGAGCGGGGCGAGCAGCTCCGGCAGCGCCCGCCACATCCCGGCGGTCATGGCGTTGCGCTTGGCCGGGTTCGCGATGACGACGGTGGCGACCTCGTCGGCGACGGTGACGGTCAGCTGGGGCTCCATGCGCCGGATGCTATCCGGGCGGCCGTATCGTCACACCGGCGCACCCTCCGAAGGTGTCAGCGGTCGGATCAAGAGCAGTCGAACAACTGACGTTGGCATACTCACCCGATCAGAACCCGGTCGATAGGCGTCGACTTCTGGTCAGTGGCCCGGTGCGCGCCGGTGGATTACCAAGACTCGACCTCGTGGCGACAATCGAGCACGAGGGCGGGAGTCGGATGATGGAGAGCCGCGGGAGCGTCCCCGCCCGGCCACCGTCCTACGAAGGGGTCTGGCGCTTCACCGCTCCCGCGGTCGACGTCTCCGTGCCGCAGGCCCGGCACGCGGTCCGCGACCTCCTGGCCCGCCAGGCCGTACCGGTCCACGAGGACATCCTCCAGGGGCTGCTCCTCATCGTCTCCGAGCTGGTCACCAACGCGGTGAAGCACGCCGCGTTGCTCTCCCCGCAGATAGCGGTGGAGGTGGCGATCGGGGCGGAGTGGATCCGGGTGTCCGTGGAGGACAACCACCCCTACCGCCCCAAGGCGCTGGAGGCCGAGTGGGGCCAGACCGGCGGACGCGGGCTGCTGCTGGTGCGGGAGATCGCCCTGGAGGCGGGCGGTGCCTGCGACGTCGAGCACACCGCGACCGGCGGGAAGATCATCTGGGCCGCGCTGCCGCTCAACCCGTTCGTGCCCGGCCGGGCACCGGCGGGACCGGCGGGACACGGTACGGCGGCACACGGTACGGCGGCGCCGGGCGCGCTGCCCGGCTCCGCCCAGGGAATCCCGGGACCCGCTCAGGGAATCCCGGGACCCGCTCAGGGAGTCCCGGGACACCTCCCGGGGGTCGGGATCACCAGCCCCCGGCCGGACCCGTCAGCTCCCTGATCGCCGGACGCGCCGCGTCGAGCACCGTCATGAACCAGGCGGAGAACGGCGCGGACGCGTGGCGCTCGGCCAGCTCCTCCGCGGTCACGAAGGCGGTCTCGCCGACCTCCTCCGGGTCCGGCCGCGGCCCGGCCTGCACCAGCCCGACGAACAGGTGGTTGAACTCCTGCTCCACCAGACCCGAGGCCGGGTCCGGGTGGTTGTAGCGGACCGTGCCCGCCTCGGCCATCAGCGAGGGCGAGACGCCCAGCTCCTCGAAGGTGCGCCGGGCCGCCGCCGCGAACGGCGCCTCGCCCGGGTACGGGTGCCCGCAGCAGGTGTTCGACCAGACGCCGGGGGAGTGGTACTTGCCCAGCGCGCGGCGCTGGAGCAGCAGCCGGCCCGACTCGTCGAAGAGGAAGACCGAGAAGGCACGGTGCAGCTGCCCCGGCGCCTGGTGCGCGGCCAGCTTCTCCGCCGTGCCGATCGTGACGCCGTCCTCGTCGACCAGTTCGAGCATGATCGACGCGTCGGCCGCGGTCGGCTGGACTCCGTTCGACGCGCTGTGGTCCACGGTGGCTGGTGTGGTCGGCATACCCATCCTTCGCTTCGGTCCTCGCCCTCGCGGGGCGTCCTCAGTCTGCCGTACAAAAGCGGCTTGTCCGTACTTCCGGGGCCTGACATGGCCGCTCCCGCCGCACCGGGCGGGCCCGGTGCGGCGGGAGCGGCCGGTGCGGCGGGAGCGGCCGGTGTGTCAGACGCCGAAAGCCGACGGATAGGTGATCGTGCCCCTGGTCACGGCCCCGGAACCGTCGAGATCCAGAGCCATCATCGCTTCGTCCGGAACCTCGAAGGTCGGCCGGATTCCATACTCGGACGCACGTACGAACCCGAACCGCGGGTAGTACTCCGGATGGCCCAGCACCAGGACGAGCCGCTCCCCGCGCAGCCGCGCCGCGTCGAGCACCGCCCGCACCACGGCCTGGCCGGCACCGGTGCGCTGGTACGCGGGGGCCACCGCGACCGGCGCCAGGGCCGCGGCCGGGACGCCGTCCACCCGGCAGCGGGTGATCAGCGCGTACGCGGCGACGGTGCCGTCCGGCGCCTCGGCCACGTAACTCAGCCCGGGCAGCCAGGCCTCCCGGTCCGCGCGCAGGGCGTCGACCAGGCCGGCCTCGTCCGGCGTGGGGAAGGCCGCCGCGTTGATCTCCCGTACGCGGGGGACGTCGGCCTCGGTCTCCGGCCGGGTCCGCCACCTCGGGTCGGCGGACCGCAGCACGAACCCGGCGTAGCCGTAGTCGGCGCCGTGCTCGCGGCGCAGCGCGATCTCGGCGCGGGCCCCGGCCACGGCCTCGGCCATGCCGGGCACCGAGAGGTCCGCCGCGTCGGCGTGCGCGGCGAGCGGACCGTAGTAGGCGTCCCAGTCGCCCTCCGGCTGGAGGTACGTGCCCAGGACGTGGAAGCCGGCCCCGACGGCCGCCGCCGCGTTCCCGGCGACGGTGCGGAGCCGGTAGTGCTCCTCCCAGAAGGCCCGGGCCGGGCCGCCCGGCTCGTCGGTGGTCCAGACGCACTCGGTGAGCACCAGGGTTCCTCCGGGTGCGAGGAGCCGGCGCCACTCGGCGAGCGCCCGGTCGAAGCCGATCACCCAGGCCGAGCTCTCGGCCCAGACGAGGTCGAAGGAGCCGTCGGGCAGCTCCTCCAGCGCGCCCATGTCGGCGCGCAGGGTGTGGATCCGGTCGTCGAGACCGCGGGTGGCGGCCGTGCGGCGCAGCTCGGCCAGGAACGGCTCGTGCAGGTCGACGGCGGTCACCTCGGCACCCGCCTCCGCGGCGAGCAGCAGCGCGGAGCGGCCGGGGCCGCAGCCCAGGTCGAGCACGCGCGGGCGCTCGGGCAGCGGGCCGGCCAGGGAGAGCAGACGGCGGGTGGTGGTGTCGGAGCCCGGGCCCTGCCGCGGCAGACCGTGGTGCAGGGCGAAGAAGGCGTCGCGCAGGGCGTCGCCGTCGGAGGGGGCGTCGGTGATGTCGGTGACGTCGGGGGTGGTGCTGATGTTGTCGGACAACGTAGGGGAACCCTTGGGTGAGAGGGTCCCGGCCGACGAGTGGATCAGGTCAGCCGGAGACCCGGAGGCTGAGGGACGACCGGGCGCTGCCGCTGCGGGCAGCCTCCATCGCGACGGTCATCAACCTCAGCTCCTCTCCACACTCACGTTCGGACCGCTCCAGGCTAACAGTCAGAGGCAGAGCTTGGCCTCGTGCTCGGCGTGCCCGGCCGGCTCCAGCTGGAAGGTGCAGTGCTCCACGTCGAAGTGCGAGCCCAGGCAGCCCTGGAGGTCGTGCAGCATCTTCTCGTGGCCGATCGCGTCCAGCGTGTCCTGGCTCACGACCACGTGCGCCGACAGCACCGGCATGCCCGAGGTGATCGTCCAGGCGTGCAGGTCGTGCACGTCCTCGACGCCCGGCAGTGCCAGGATGTGCGCCCGCACCTCCGCCATGTCGACGCCCTTGGGCGCCGCCTCCAGAAGCACGTCCAGGGTCTCCCGCAGCAGCTTGACCGTGCGCGGCACGATCATCAGGCCGATGAGGATCGAGGCGATCGGGTCCGCGTAGGACCAGCCGGTGGCCAGGATGATGCCCGCCGCGACCAGCACGGTCACCGAGCCGAGGGCGTCGGCCAGCACCTCCAGGTAGGCGCCCCGGACGTTCAGGCTCTCCTTCTGGCCGCGCATGAGCAGCGACAGCGAGATGATGTTGGCGACCAGGCCGATCAGCGCGAAGACGATGGTGAGACCGCCCTTGGTCGCGGCCGGCTCCATGAACCGCTGGATCGCCTCGTACAGCACGTAGCCGCCGACGCCGAGCAGCAGGAGACAGTTGGCGAGCGCGGCCAGGATCTCGGCGCGGGCGTAGCCGTAGGTGCGGTTGACCGACGGCGGCCGGTTGGCGAAGTGGATCGCGAGCAGCGCCATCCCGAGGCCGAGGGCGTCGGTGGCCATGTGGGCCGCGTCGGCGATCAGCGCGAGGGAGTCGGACAGCACACCACCGATGATCTCGACGACCATCACGGAGAGCGTGATGCCGAGTGCGATCCGCAGTCGGCTCTTGTAGGCCGCCGCCGCCGTACCCGTCGGCGGCGGGCCGCCGTGGCTGTGTCCGTGGTCGTGTCCAGCCCCCATGACAAGGCCTCCCGGTCGTGTCGTCCGTAAGCGTCGGATGAGCCCTGAGCGAGCCCGGAGTGAGCCCTGAGCGAGCCCGGTTCAGGTGCTCCGATTCGCAAGTGAACTACGGGTGGGGGGTATGTGCAACACGGTACTGAACACCGTTGTCATATGCTCTGACCTGCGGTTATGCATATCAGCCGCCGAGTGTCCCAAAACGTGCGCGCGGCTCCGCCCGGACGCGGTTTGTGAGCCGGGCGGCCGATCGCCCATGATGATCTCCGCAGGACGGGGCGCACGCGCGGGGACGCGGGTGGGCCCGGGGGAGTCCGCACCGCGAAACCTCGGTGAACTCGCGCTTCCGTTCATCCGATAGCCTCAGCCGACGTGCCGCGCCCGGTGCCGGGCCGCATCGCCGCGCCCGAGGCCGTGCCGTGGGCCCCGCCGGCCCGTCCGTCAGCTCCAAGGAGTGAGTTCGTCCTGTCGACCGCCATCCTCACCGGTCCGCCGGTACCCGGATCGTCGCTCGACGCCGATCTGAGGTCCCTCGGCTTCCACGTCGAGGTCGCCTCCGGTCCGCACGAGATGAGCGGCCTGGTCGCCGCCGTACCCGCCGGACAGCGCGTCGCCGTCGTGGACCCCCGCTTCGTCGGGCACCAGCACGCCCTGCGGCTGGCCCTCACCGACCCCCGCTTCCCGGCCGCCGCCGCGCCCGGCGCCCTGACCGCGCAGCCCGAGGCCCGCCCGGCCCTGGCCCGCGCGCTGGCGGCCACCGCGCCCGACGGGCCGACCGCGGCCGCGGTCCGGACCGACGCCCCCGCGGCGACGGCCCCGGCCCCCGCCCCGTACGACGTCGTGGACAACCTCCCCGACGCCCTCGCCACCGCGCTCGACGCCGACGGCGTCGCCGTGCACCGCCCGGCGCTCGGCACCCTCGTCGCCGCCGTGCCCGAGGACGCCGAGGCCCGCCACCGGGCGCGGGCCGGCGTGGCGGCCGTCGACGACGAGGCCGTCCGGCTGCGCTCCGCCGTGAAGGCCCACGACGGCTTCTTCACCACCTTCTTCATCAGCCCGTACTCGCGCTACATCGCCCGCTGGTGCGCGCGCCGCGGACTGACCCCCAACCAGGTCACCACCGCCTCGCTGCTCACCGCGCTGTTCGCGGCCGGCTGCGCCGCCACCGGCGAGCGCACCGGGTACGTCGCCGCGGGCGTCCTGCTCCTGGTCTCCTTCGTCCTCGACTGCACCGACGGGCAGCTCGCCCGCTACGCGCTCAAGTACTCGACGATGGGCGCCTGGCTCGACGCCACCTTCGACCGCGCCAAGGAGTACGCCTTCTACGCGGGCCTCGCCCTCGGCGCGGCCCGGAACGGCGACGACGTGTGGGCCCTCGCGCTCGGCGCGATGGTCCTGATGACCTGCCGGCACGTGGTGGACTTCTCGTTCAACGAGGCCAACCACGACGCCACCGCCAACACCAGCCCCACCGCGGCCCTCTCCAGCCGGCTCGACGGCGTCGGCTGGACCGTCTGGGCCCGCCGCATGATCATCCTGCCGATCGGCGAGCGCTGGGCGATGATCGCCGTCCTCACCGCCGTCACCAGCCCCCGGATCGTCTTCTGGGCGCTGATCGTCGGCTGCGCCTTCGGCGCCACCTACACCACGGCGGGCCGCGTGCTGCGCTCGCTGACCCGCCGGGCCACCCGCACCGACCGGGCCGCCCAGGCCCTGGCCGACCTCGCGGACTCCGGCCCGCTCGCCGGGATCGCGGGCCGGCTCGCCCGCCGCACCGGCCTCCTCGCGATGCCCACGCTCGTCCTCGCGCTGGTCGCCACGGGCGTGCTGCTCGCCGGGGTCCTCGGCCGCCCCTTCGGGGACCGGGGGACCGTCGTCGCCGCCGTGCTGTACGTGGTGTTCGCCGGCGCGGCCGTCGCCCGCCCCCTCAAGGGCGCCCTCGACTGGCTCGTACCGCCCCTCTTCCGCGCCGCCGAGTACACCACCGTCCTCGTGCTCGCCGCCCGCTCGGACTCCGCCCAGGCGCTCCCCGCCGCATTCGGGCTGGTCGCGGCGGTCGCCTACCATCACTACGACACGGTGTACCGCATCCGCGGCGGCACCGGCGCGCCGCCCGCGTGGCTGGTGCGCACCGTCGGCGGCCACGAGGGACGCACGCTCGTGGTGGTCGTCCTCGCCGCCCTGCTGGCGAACCGCGGCAACGACTTCACCTCGGCGCTCACCGCACTCGCGGTCGCCATCGGCCTCGTGGTCCTCGTGGAGTCCATCCGCTTCTGGGTCTCCTCCGGAGCACCCGCCGTACACGACGAAGGAGAGACAGCATGATTGGCCTCGTACTGGCAGCCGGTGCCGGACGGCGTCTGCGCCCCTACACCGACACCCTTCCGAAGGCCCTCGTGCCCGTGGACCGCGAGGGCGACGGTTCGCTGACCGTCCTCGACCTCACGCTGAAGAACTTCGCCGAGGTCGGCCTCACCGAGGTCGCGATCGTCGTCGGCTACCGCAAGGAGGCCGTGTACGCGCGCAAGGAGGCCCTGGAGGCGAAGTACGGCGTCTCGATCACGCTGATCGACAACGACAAGGCCGAGGAGTGGAACAACGCCTACTCCCTGTGGTGCGCCCGTGACGTCCTGAAGAAGGGCGTCATCCTCGCCAACGGCGACACCGTCCACCCGGTCTCCGTCGAGCAGACCCTGCTCGCCGCCCGCGGCCAGGGCCAGAAGATCATCCTCGCCCTCGACACGGTGAAGAACCTCGCCGACGAGGAGATGAAGGTCGTCACCGCCGAGGGCAAGGGCGTCCAGAAGATCACGAAGCTGATGGACCCGGCCGACGCGACCGGCGAGTACATCGGTGTCACCCTCATCGAGGCCGAGGCCGCCGAGGAGCTGGCCGACGCCCTGAAGACCACCTTCGAGCGCGACCCCGACCTGTACTACGAGGACGGCTACCAGGAGCTCGTCAACCGCGGCTTCGCCGTCGACGTGGCGCCGATCGGCGACATCAAGTGGGTCGAGATCGACAACCACGACGACCTGGCGAAGGGCCGTGACATCGCGTGCCAGTACTGACCCGGCTCATCCCCTCGCCGGTCGTCGTCGACATCCGCGGAGGAGCGCTGGAGGACCTGTCCGCGCTCCTCGCGGACCAGCGGATCTCCAGCAACGGCCGGATCGCCGTCGCCATCAGCGGCGGCTCCGGCCTGAAGCTGCGTGACCGCTTCGCCCCCGAGCTCCCGGACGCCGACTGGTACCCGGTCGCGGGCGGCACCATCGACGAGGCGGTCAAGCTGGCCGACGCCATGCGCGGCAAGCGGTACGACGCGGTCGTGGCCCTGGGCGGCGGCAAGATCATCGACGTGACGAAGTACGCGGCGGCCCGGGTGGGCCTGCCGCTCGTCGCGATCGCGACCAACCTGTCGCACGACGGGATCTGCTCGCCGATCTCCACCCTGGACAACGACAACGGCCGGGGCTCCTACGGTGTGCCGACCCCGATCGCGCTGGTCATCGACCTCGACGTGATCCGCGACGCCCCGGCGCGCTTCGTGCGCTCCGGCATCGGCGACGCGATCTCCAACCTCTCCGCCATCGCCGACTGGGAGCTCTCCCACCGCGAGACCGGCGAGAAGGTCGACGGCCTGGCCGCCGCCATGGCCCGCAGCGCCGGCGAGGCCGTGCTCCGGCACCCCGGCGGCGTCGGCGACGACGACTTCCTGGTCACCCTCTCCGAGGGCCTGGTGATGTCCGGCATCGCGATGTCGATCAGCGGCGACAGCCGCCCCTCCTCGGGCGCCTGCCACGAGATCAGCCACGCCTTCGACCTGCTCTACCCGACCCGCGCGGCCAGCCACGGCGAGCAGTGCGGCCTCGGCGCCGCCTTCGCCATGCACCTGCGCGGCGCCGCCGAGGAGTCCGCGCAGATGGTCGCCACCCTGCGGCGGCACGGCCTGCCCGTGCTCCCGGAGGAGATGGGCTTCGGCGTGGACGAGTTCGTCCGGGCAGTGGAGTTCGCCCCGCAGACCCGGCCCGGCCGGTTCACCATCCTCGAACACCTCGACCTGTCCACAGACCAGATCAGGGACGCGTACGCCGACTATGCAAAAGCCATCGGTAGCTGAGCTCCGCCCGGTCGTCCACCCCCCGGGTGTGAAGGACCGGCGGAGCGGCGAACACTGGGGCGGCCGCCTCTACATGCGGGAGATCTCGCTGCGGATCACCCGGCACCTGGTGACCACCCGGGTGACGCCGAACCAGCTCACCTACGTGATGACGCTGGCCGGCGTCCTCGCCGCTCCCGCCCTGCTGATCCCCGGGATCCCCGGGGCGCTGCTCGGCGTGCTCATGGTCCAGCTCTACCTGCTGCTCGACTGCGTCGACGGCGAGGTGGCCCGCTGGAAGAAGCAGTTCTCGCTGGCCGGCGTGTACCTCGACCGGGTCGGCGCCTACCTGTGCGACGCGGCCGTCCTGGTCGGTTTCGGCCTGCGCGCCGCCGACCTGTGGGGCAGCGGCCGGATCGACTGGCTGTGGGCCTTCCTCGGCACGCTCGCCGCGCTCGGCGCCATCCTGATCAAGGCCGAGACCGACCTCGTCGGCGTCGCCCGGCACCAGGGCGGACTCCCGCCGGTCAAGGAGGCGGCCTCCGAGCCGCGCTCCTCCGGCATGGCGCTGGCCCGCAGGGCCGCCGGAGCGCTCAAGTTCCACCGTCTGATCCTCGGGATCGAGGCCTCCCTGCTGATCCTGGCGCTCGCGATCGCGGACCAGGTCCGGGGCGACCTGTTCTTCTCGCGGCTCGGCGTGGCCGTCCTGGCCGGCATCGCGGTGCTCCAGACCGTGCTGCACCTGGTGTCGATCCTGGCCTCCAGCAGGCTGAAGTGAGGGCCGCGGTGATGGCCGAGCCGATGAAGCTGGGCGCCGTCGTGATCACGATGGGTAACCGGCCCGACGACCTGCGCGCCCTGCTCGACTCGGTCGCGCGGCAGGACGGCGAGCGGGTCGAGGTCGTGGTCGTCGGCCAGGGCGTCGAGATCACCGGCCTCCCGGAGGGCGTCCGCACGGTCTCCCTGCCGGAGAACGTGGGCATCCCGGCCGGCCGCAACGTCGGCATCGAGGCCTTCGGCCCCGGCGGCACCGACGTCGACGCGCTGCTCTTCCTCGACGACGACGGGCTGCTCGCCAACGGCGACACCGCGGAGCTGGTCCGCCAGGCCTTCACGGCCGACCCGAAGCTGGGCATCATCAGCTTCCGGATCGCAGACCCGGAGACCGGGCTGACCCAGCGCCGGCACGTGCCGCGGCTGCGGGCCTCGGACCCGATGCGCTCCTCGCGGGTGACCACCTTCCTCGGCGGCGCCAACGCGGTGCGGACCAAGGTCTTCGCGGAGGTGGGCGGTCTTCCGGACGCCTTCTTCTACGCGCACGAGGAGACGGATCTCGCCTGGCGGGCGCTCGACGCCGACTGGATGATCGACTACCGTTCCGACATGGTGCTGCTGCACCCCACCACCCCGCCGTCCCGGCACGCGACGTACCACTTCAACGTGGCCCGCAACCGCGTGTGGCTGGCCCGTCGCAATCTGCCCGCGCCCCTGGTGCCGGTCTATCTCGGCGTCTGGCTGCTGCTCACCCTGGCACGGCGACCCTCCGTATCCGCCCTCAAGGCGTGGTTCGGCGGTTTCCGGGAGGGCTGGACGGCCCCCTGCGGGCCCCGGCACCCCATGAGGTGGCGTACGGTGTGGCGGCTGACCCGACTGGGTCGCCCGCCCGTGGTCTGACATCGTGGTACCCGACTTGCCGCGCATCTTGAACACGAAAGTTTTCGACTTGTGAGTGACACATCCCAGGACGGTGGGGTCGTGACGAGCACCCGGCCGTCCGCAGACGACGGCCTGAGCGCGGCCGAGCTGGCCGCCAAGCACGGCCTCTCGGTCAGCGGGGCCCGGCCGGGGCTCGCGGAGTACGTCCGCCAGCTGTGGGGCCGCCGCCACTTCATCCTGGCCTTCTCCCAGGCGAAGCTCACCGCGCAGTACAGCCAGGCGAAGCTGGGCCAGGTGTGGCAGGTGGTCACCCCCCTGCTCAACGCGATGGTCTACTTCCTGATCTTCGGCCTGATCCTGAACGCGGACCGGGGCATGTCACGGTCCGTGTACATCCCGTTCCTGGTGACGGGCGTGTTCGTGTTCACGTTCACCCAGAGCTCCGTGATGGCCGGCGTCCGCGCGATCGCCGGCAACCTCGGCCTGGTGCGGGCGCTGCACTTCCCGCGGGCCTCGCTGCCGATCTCCTTCTGCCTCCAGCAGCTCCAGCAGCTGCTGTTCTCGATGATCGTGCTGGTCCTCATCGCGGTCGCGTTCGGCAGCTACCCGTCGGCGTCCTGGCTGCTGCTCCTGCCGGCCCTGGCGCTCCAGTTCGTCTTCAACGCCGGCCTCGCCATGATCGTGGCGCGGATGGGCGCCAAGACCCCGGACCTGGCGCAGCTGATGCCCTTCATCATGCGCACCTGGATGTACGCCTCCGGCGTCATGTTCTCCATCCCGGTGATGCTGGAGGACAAGCCGGCCTGGCTGGCCGACCTGCTCCAGTACAACCCGGCCGCCCTGCACATGGACCTGGTCCGGTTCGCGCTGATCGACGGCTACGGTGGGTCCAACCTTCCGCCGCACGTCTGGTTCGTGACCCTCGCCTGGTCCGTCGTGATCGGCGTGGGGGGCTTCGTCTACTTCTGGAAGGCCGAGGAGAGGTACGGCCGTGGCTGACCACACCGAGGGCCGGGTGCCCACCGTCATCGCGGACAACGTCCACATCGTCTACCGCGTCAACGGCGCGGGCGGCGGCAAGGGCAGCGCCACCGCCGCGCTGAGCCGCATCATCAAGCGCAAGAAGGGCGACACCGAGCGCGGGGTGCGCAAGGTGCACGCGGTGCGCGGCGTGTCCTTCACCGCGTACCGGGGCGAGGCCATCGGCCTCATCGGCACCAACGGCTCCGGCAAGTCGACCCTGCTGCGCGCCATCGCGGGGCTGCTCCCCACCGAGAGCGGCAAGGTCTACACCGACGGCCAGCCCTCGCTGCTCGGCGTCAACGCGGCGCTGATGAGCGACCTGACCGGCGAGCGCAACGTGATCCTCGGCGGCCTCGCCATGGGCATGAGCCGCGAGGAGATCAAGAGCCGATATCAGGACATCGTCGACTTCTCCGGGATCAACGAGAAGGGCGACTTCATCTCGCTGCCGATGCGGACCTACTCGTCCGGCATGGGCGCCCGGCTCCGCTTCGCCATCGCCGCCGCCAAGGACCACGACGTCCTGATGATCGACGAGGCGCTGGCCACCGGCGACCGCAAGTTCCAGATCCGCTCCGAGCAGCGCATCCGCGAGCTGCGCAAGGAGGCGGGCACGGTCTTCCTGGTCAGCCACAGCAACAAGTCGATCAGGGACACCTGCGACCGGGTGCTCTGGCTGGAGAAGGGCGAGCTCCTCATGGACGGCCCGACCGACGAGGTCATCGCCGCCTACGAGCGGGAGACCGGCAAGTAACCACCCCCGACCAGGGGACACGCCTCAGCCGCCACCACCGGTATGACCGGTCGGGGCGGCTGACGCTTTTTGCGCGTGGCGGGACCGCCCGGAATGTTCATGCGGTCAACATCGGGCAGGATGAGCGCATGCCAGCGATCTCGGGAGGCAAGACCTACCACCACGGCGACCTGCGCAACGCCCTCATCTGCGCCGCAGTCGACCTCGCCACCGAAGGAGGCCCCGAGGCGGTCGTGCTGCGTGAGGCGGCCCGACGGGTCGGCGTCTCGCCCACCGCCGCCTACCGGCACTTCGAGGGCCGTGGCGAGCTCCTCGCCGCGGTCCGGGACCACGCCCGCCGCGCCCTCGCCGACTCCATGGAGCGGACCGCCGTCCGCGCCCCCGGCGCCGACACTCCGGCGCTCGCCGCGGAGGGCCGCCTCGCCGCCCTCTGCCGCGGCTACGTGGGCTTCGCCGTCGACCAGCCCGGCCTCTACCGGTCGGCCTTCAGCACCCCCCGTACCGCCTCCGGCGACGCCGGCCCCGAGGCCGACACCGGCTGTGTCGAGGTGCGCGCCTTCACGCTGCTCGCCGACGCCCTCGACGCCCTCGGGGCGACCGCCCGCCCGCCTCGGCCGCCCCGCCCCGCCGCCGAGGCCGCCGCGTGGTCGGCCGTGCACGGACTGTCACTCCTGCTCCTCGACGGCCCGCTGCGCCGGCTCCCGGCCCAGCGCCGAGCCGACGTCGTCGAGTCCACCCTCGCCATGGTGGTCTCCGGGACCCGCGCCCCGTGAGGGTCGAGATTGCGTCAACTACCGTTGTGTACGGGAAGGTTGACGGAACCCCGCGCGTTGTCGCGTACCGGCCCGCCCCCGGGCGCGGCCCGGAGTCCCTTACGGCGTAAGCTGTACCGGTCTGTTTCGCGGCAAGTGGGGTGATACCCCTCGGCGCCCCGACCGCCGGGCGGTGAGCCACGGGCAGGGGTCGGCGGCGTGTCCGAAATAGGATGGATTGGATCCGCAGTGTAGAACGGGAGATGTGACGGCCATGACGCAGAATCTCCAGCTCCACGAGGGTGTCGCCGTCCTCGCGTCGGGCAGCGGCCGGTGACGGGAACCCGGCAGGCGCGCCCCGACGCCTCCTCGCGCACCACTCTCGGCAAGGCCGCGGACGAGAACTTCCCCGTGGCCCCCTTCTTCCTGCCGCGCGCCTGGCGCGACGACCTGATGCGCGTCTACGGCTTCGCCCGTCTCGTCGACGACATCGGCGACGGCGACCTCGCGCCCGGCGGCGCCGACGCCCGCCACCTCGGCGTCGACCCCGAGCGGGCCGACGACCGGCTCGCGATGCTCGACGCCTTCGAGGCCGACCTGCTGCGCGTCTTCGACCCCGCCGACGGCGAACCCCGCCACCCGCTGCTGCGCGCGCTGCGCCCCGCCGTCGAGCGCTGCGGGCTCACCCCCGAGCCCTTCCTCGGCCTGGTCGCCGCCAACCGGCAGGACCAGCTGGTCCGTCGCTACGCGACCTACGAGGAGCTCCTCGCCTACTGCGAGCTCTCCGCCAACCCCGTCGGCCGGCTCGTGCTGGCCATCACCGGCACCGCCACCCCCGAACGCCTGCGCCGCTCCGACGAGATCTGCACCGCGCTGCAGGTCGTCGAGCACCTCCAGGACGTCGCCGAGGACCTGGCGCGCGACCGGATCTATCTGCCCGCCGAGGACATGAAGCGTTTCCACGTCACCGAGGACGACCTGGCCCGGCCCACCGCCGGCGCCTCCGTGCGCGCCCTGATCGCCTTCGAGGCCGACCGGACCCGCGCCCTGCTCGACGCCGGCGCCCCGCTGGTCGGCAGCGTCCGGGGGCGGTTGCGGCTGCTGCTGGCCGGCTTCACCGCCGGCGGGTACGCGGCGCTCGACGCGATCGCGGACGCCGGCTTCGACGTCCTGCCCGGGCCGCCCAAGGCCGACAAACCGAGTCTGATGCGCCGGGCGGGCGCCGTCCTGCTCACGGCGCGGAGAGAGGGGTGAGCCGGACCGTGGAGGAACAGCCGCAGCCGTCCGCACCGGTACAGGCCGCGTACAGCTACTGCGAGGCCGTGACCGGACAGCAGGCGCGCAACTTCGCGTACGGGATCCGACTCCTGCCGGTCGAGAAGCGGCAGGCCATGTCGGCGCTCTACGCGTTCTCGCGCCGCGTCGACGACATCGGCGACGGACCGCTCGCGCCCGAGGACAAGGACCGGCGCCTGGAGGCCACCCGGGCCCTGCTCGCCAAGGTGCGGGCCGGCGAGATCGAGGAGGACGACACCGACCCGGTCGCCGTCGCCCTCGCCGACGCCGCCCGCCGCTTCCCGATCCCGCTCGGCGGGCTCGACGAACTCATCGACGGCGTCCTCATGGACGTGCGCGGCGAGACCTACGAGACCTGGGACGACCTCAAGGTCTACTGCCGCTGCGTCGCCGGGGCCATCGGCCGGCTCTCGCTCGGCGTCTTCGGCACCCAGCCCGGCGCCCCCGGCGTCGACCGCGCCGGCGAGTACGCCGACACCCTGGGGCTCGCCCTCCAGCTGACCAACATCCTCCGCGACGTCCGCGAGGACGCCGGCAACGGGCGCACCTACCTGCCCGCCGACGACCTCGCCAAGTTCGGCTGCTCCGACGGCTTCGGCGGCGACACCCCGCCCGCCGGAGGCGACTTCGACGGTCTCGTCCACTTCGAAGTGCGGCGCGCCCGCGCGCTGTTCGCCGAGGGCTACCGGCTGCTGCCCATGCTGGACCGGCGCAGCGGCGCCTGCGTCGCCGCCATGGCCGGGATCTACCGCCGGCTGCTCGACCGGATCGAGCGCGACCCCTCCGCCGTGCTGCGCGGCCGGGTCTCGCTGCCCGGGCACGAGAAGGCCTACGTCGCCGTACGGGGACTCTCCGGCCTCGACGCCCGCACCATCTCCCGGCGCACGCTGCGGAGGCCGGCGTGAAGCCCGTCCGGGGCCGCGCGCAGGCAACCCCCGCCGCCGGTTCCGCGTCCTTGATCACGAGGTCCACAGGGGAGGCCGCCGCATGACCGCCGACGAGCGCTGCGCCACGACCGGGGACATCACCCGCCACGGCGGCTCGCGACCGCACGCCGTCGTCGTCGGCGGCGGCCTCGCCGGCGTCACCAGCGCGCTCCAGCTGGCCGACGCCGGAGTCCGGGTCACCCTGCTCGAAGGCCGGCCCCGGCTCGGCGGCCTCGCCTTCTCGTTCCTGCGCGGCGAGCTCAGCGTCGACAACGGCCAGCACGTCTACCTGCGCTGCTGCACCGCGTACCGCTGGTTCCTCGACCGGGTCGGGGGGGCGCACCTCGCGCCCGTGCAGGACCGCCTCGACGTGCCCGTGCTCGACGTCGGCCACCCGGCCGGGCCCCGGCTCGGGCGGCTGCGGCGTTCGGCCCTGCCGGTGCCGCTGCACCTCGCCAGGAGCCTCGCCACCTACCCGCACCTCTCGCTCGCCGAGCGGGCGAGCGTCGGACGGGCCGCGCTCGCCCTGAAGAAGCTGGACCCGGCCGACCCCGCCCTCGACGACATCGACTTCGCCGGCTGGCTCGGCCGGCACGGCCAGTCCCCGCGCACCGTCGAGGCCCTGTGGGACCTGGTCGGCGTCGCCACCCTCAACGCCACCGCGCCGCACGCCTCCATGGGACTCGCCGCGATGGTCTTCAAGACCGGCCTGCTCTCCGAGCCCGGCGCCGCCGACATCGGCTGGGCGCACGTCCCGCTCGGCGACCTGCACGACACCCTCGCCCGCAAGGCCCTGGACGCGGCCGGCGTGCGCACCGAGGTGCGCGCCAAGGCCGAGCGGATCCAGCGCCGGGAGGGCGGCGGCTGGAGCGTCCACACCGCCGGGGAGGTCCTGGAGGCCGACACCGTCGTCCTCGCCGTCCCGCAGCGCGAGACGCGCGAGCTGCTGCCCGACGGGGCGCTCGACGACCCCGACCGGCTGCTCGACATCGGCACCGCGCCCATCCTCAACCTGCACGTCGTCTACGACCGCAAGGTGCTGCGGCAGCCCTTCTTCACCGCGCTCGGCTCCCCGGTCCAGTGGGTCTTCGACCGCACCGCGTCCTCCGGCCTCACCGGCGGCGGCCAGTACCTCGCGGTCTCCCAGTCCGCCGCCCAGGACGACATCGACGAGCCCGTCGCCGTCCTGCGCGAGCGGTACCTGCCCGAGCTGGAGCGGCTGCTGCCCGCGGCCCGCGGCGCCGGGATCCGCGACTTCTTCGTCACCCGGGAGCGCACCGCCACCTTCGCCCCGACCCCCGGCGTCGGGCGGCTCCGCCCGGGCGCCCGCACCCACGCCCCGGGCCTGTACCTGGCCGGCTCGTGGACCGCGACCGGCTGGCCCGCGACCATGGAGAGCGCCGTCCGCAGCGGCTTCAGCGCCGCGGGTGCCGCGCTCTCCGCCCTCGGCCGCCGCTACGACCATCCGCTGCAGGAGGCGGCATGAGTGTGAGTACCGGAACTAGAGGAGAAACCGTGCCGACTGTGCCCCCGGGGAATCCGGCGGTCGACACCGCGGACGTCGCCGCGCTGCTGGAACGCGGCCGCGCCCTGTCCACACCCGTCATGCGGGCGGCCGTCGACCGTCTCGCGTCGCCCATGGACACCGTGGCCGCGTACCACTTCGGCTGGATCGACGCCCACGGCAACCCCACCGAGGGCGACAGCGGCAAGGCCGTCCGCCCCGCGCTGGCCCTGATCTCCGCCGAGGCCGCGGGCGCCGGTCCCGAGGTCGGCATCCCCGGCGCCGTCGCCGTGGAGCTGGTGCACAACTTCTCGCTGCTCCACGACGACCTGATGGACGGCGACGAGCAGCGCAGGCACCGCGACACGGTGTGGAAGGTGCACGGCCCCGCCCAGGCCATCCTGGTCGGCGACGCCCTCTTCGCCCTCGCCAACGAGCTGCTCCTCGAACTCGGCACCGTCGAGGCCGGCCGGGCCACCCGCCGGCTGACCACGGCCACCCGCAAGCTGATCGACGGGCAGGCCCAGGACATCTCCTACGAGCACCGCGAGCGGGTCACCGTCGAGGAGTGCCTGGAGATGGAGGGCAACAAGACCGGCGCCCTGCTCGCCTGCGCCGTCTCCATCGGCGCCGTCCTCGGCGGCGCGGACGACCGCACCGCCGACAAGCTGGAGGAGTACGGCTACCACCTCGGCCTCGCCTTCCAGGCCGTCGACGACCTGCTCGGCATCTGGGGCGACCCGGAGTCCACCGGCAAGCAGACCTGGTCCGACCTGCGCCAGCGCAAGAAGTCCCTGCCGGTGGTCGCCGCCCTCGCGGCCGGCGGCCCCGCCTCCGAGCGGCTCGGCGAACTGCTCGCCGCCGACGCCAAGAGCAGCGACTTCGACACCTTCTCCGAGGAGGAGTTCGCCACCCGCGCCGCCCTCATCGAGGAGGCCGGCGGGCGAGAGTGGACCTCCCAGGAGGCCCGCCGCCAGCACGCCGTCGCCATCGAGGCCCTCCACGACGTGGAGCTGCCGGCCCACGTCCGCGCCCAGCTCACCGCGCTGGCCGATTTCGTCGTCGTACGGAAGAGATGATCACCATCACTCTGATATGAGTGCGCAGTCGCCGGCCGGTGCCTCCCGGCACCGGCCGACGGCAGACCCGAAGAAGCAGATCAACGCGGAAGTACTCCGAAGTACACCGACTGCACGAAGGGGAAGCCATGACAGCGACGACCGACGGAAGCGCCGGGGCCGTGGGACCCCGAGCAGCCGCGGCCAGCGACACGACAGACCGCACCGACATCGAGGAGGCGGCGCTCGACGCATCCGCCGCCCAGGCCGCGGAGCGCTCCGTACGCCACCTCCTCGGCCGCCAGGACGCCGAGGGCTGGTGGAAGGGCGACCTGGAGACCAACGTCACCATGGACGCCGAAGACCTCCTGCTGCGCCAGTTCCTGGGCGTCCTGGACCCGGAGACCACCCGCGCCGCCGCCCTCTTCATCCGGGGCGAGCAGCGCGAGGACGGCACCTGGGCCACCTTCTACGGCGGGCCCGGCGAGCTCTCCGTCACCATCGAGGCATACGTCGCCCTGCGGCTGGCCGGAGACCTCCCCGAGGCGCCGCACATGGCGCGCGCCGCCGCCTGGATCCGTGAGCGGGGCGGCATCGCCGCGGCCCGGGTCTTCACCCGGATCTGGCTCGCGCTGTTCGGCTGGTGGCGCTGGGACGACCTGCCCGAACTGCCGCCCGAACTGATCTTCCTGCCCTCGTGGTTCCCGCTGAACATCTACGACTTCGGCTGCTGGGCCCGGCAGACGATCGTGCCGCTCACCATCGTCTCGGCCAAGCGCCCGGTGCGGCCCGCGCCCTTCCCGCTGGACGAGCTGCACACCGACCCGGCCCGGCCCAACCCGGCGAAACGTCTTCCCTCCGTCGCCAGTTGGGACGGCTTCTTCCAGCGGGTCGACAAGGGACTGCACCTATACCGCAGGCTGGCCCCGCGCCGGCTGCGGAAGACCGCGATGGACACCGCGGCCCGCTGGATCATCGAACGGCAGGAGAACGACGGCTGCTGGGGCGGCATCCAGCCGCCCGCCGTCTACTCGGTGATCGCCCTCCACCTCCTCGGATACGACCTGGACCACCCCGTGATGCGGGCCGGCATGGAGTCCCTCGACCGGTTCGCGGTGTGGCGCGAGGACGGCGCCCGGATGATCGAGGCCTGCCAGTCGCCCGTCTGGGACACCTGTCTCGCCACCATCGCCCTCGCCGACGCGGGGGTACGCCCGGACGACCCGGCGCTGGTGAAGGCCGCCGACTGGATGCTCGGCGAGGAGATCGTCCGCACCGGCGACTGGGCGGTGCGGCGCCCCGGACTCCCGCCGGGCGGCTGGGCGTTCGAGTTCCACAACGACAACTACCCGGACATCGACGACACCGCCGAGGTGATCCTCGCGCTGCGCCGGGTCAAGCACCCCGACCAGCCGCGGGTCGACGCGGCCATCGCCCGGGCCGCCCGCTGGACCGGCGGGATGCAGTCGAGGAACGGCGCGTGGGGCGCCTTCGACGCCGACAACACCAGCGCCTTCCCCAACCGGCTGCCATTCTGCGACTTCGGCGAGGTCATCGACCCGCCCTCCGCCGACGTCACCGCCCACGTGGTGGAGATGCTGGCGTACGAGGGGAAGGCCGGCCATCCGCGCACCCGCCGGGGCATCGAGTGGCTGCTCTCCGAACAGGAGCCGGACGGGGCCTGGTTCGGCCGCTGGGGCGTCAACTACGTCTACGGCACGGGCTCGGTGGTGCCGGCCCTGACCGCCGCGGGCCTGCCCGGCACCCATCCCGCGATCCGGCGGGCCGTCGGCTGGCTGGAGTCCGTGCAGAACGAGGACGGCGGCTGGGGCGAGGACCTGCGCTCCTACTCGGAGCGCCAGTGGGTCGGCCACGGCACCTCCACCGCCTCGCAGACCGCCTGGGCGCTGATCGCCCTGCTCGCGGCGGGCGAGCGGGAGTCCGAGGCGGTCCGGCGGGGCGTCGCCTGGCTGGTCGCGGCCCAGCGGGAGGACGGCTCCTGGGACGAGCCGTACTTCACCGGCACCGGCTTCCCCTGGGACTTCTCGATCAACTACCACCTGTACCGGCAGGTCTTCCCGCTCACGGCGCTGGGCCGGTACGTGAACGGGGAGCCGGTGCTCCACGGCCCCGGGGGCGCCTGATGGCCCGGGACCCCGGCGCCCCCGAAGGGCCCGTCGCGTCCGGCGGGCCCGGGCCGGCGGGCGCCGGCGCCGTCGGCCCGCCGCTGCTGATCGCCTGCGCGCTCGGCATCGAACGGCTGGCGCTGCGCGGCGGCGCGCGCGCCGCCGCGCGGGCCGGGGCGCCCGCGCCGGTGACCGTGCTGCGGACCGGCATGGGCCCGGCGCACGCCCGCCGGGCCGTCTCCCGGGCCCTGGCGGCCGAGGAGTGGCGGGACGCGGCCGTCATCGCCTCCGGCTTCTGCGCCGGGCTCGCCCCCGGGATGCACCCCGGCGACCTGATCGTCGCCGACGAGACCCACGGCCCCGACGGGGTGACCCCCTGCACGGGCACCGAGCTGCTGGTCAAGGCGCTCGCCAGGGCGGTGCCCGGGCGCACCGTCCACACCGGCCCGCTGACCGGCTCCGACCACGTGGTGCGCGGCCCGGAGCGGGCCGCGCTGAGGGCCGGCGGAGCCGTCGCCGTCGACATGGAGTCCGCCGCCACCCTCCGTACGGCGGTGGCGGCCGGCCCCCGCCCGGTTGCGGCCGTCCGGGTGGTCGTGGACGCTCCAGAACATGAACTGGTCCGGATCGGCACGGTGCGCGGTGGAATATCGGCTTTCCGCGTTCTTCGTGCCGTCCTTCCCGCATTCTTCGAATGGCACCGTTCTTTGCTGCTCCCCAGGAGGTGAGCGAGTTATGGCCATGCCGCTCCGTCAGTCCATCAGGGTCGGGACCTACCTCTTCGAACAGAAGCTCCGCAAGCGGGACAAGTTCCCGCTGATCGTCGAGCTGGAGCCGCTGTTCGCCTGCAACCTCAAGTGCGAGGGCTGCGGCAAGATCCAGCATCCGGCGGGCGTGCTCAAGCAGCGCATGCCGGTCGCCCAGGCGGTCGGCGCCGTCCTGGAGTCCGGCGCGCCGATGGTCTCCATCGCCGGCGGCGAACCGCTGATGCACCCTCAGATCCACGAGATCGTGCGCCAGTTGGTCGCCAAGCGCAAGTACGTCTTCCTCTGCACCAACGCGATGCTGCTGCGCAAGAAGCTGGAGGACTTCACCCCCTCCCCGTACTTCGCCTTCGCCGTCCACATCGACGGACTGCGCGAGCGGCACGACGAGTCGGTCGCCAAGGAGGGTGTGTTCGACGAGGCGGTGGCGGCGATCAAGGAGGCCAAGCGGCGCGGCTTCCGGGTCACCACCAATTCCACGTTCTTCAACACCGACACCCCGCAGACCATCATCGAGGTGCTGAACTTCCTCAACGACGACCTCCAGGTCGACGAAATGATGATCTCGCCCGCGTATGCCTACGAAAAGGCGCCCGACCAGGAGCACTTCCTGGGCGTCGAGCAGACCAGGGAACTCTTCAAGAAGGCATTCGCAGGCGGAAACCGGCGCCGCTGGCGGCTCAACCACTCGCCGCTCTTCCTCGATTTCCTGGAGGGCAAGGCCGATTTCCCCTGCACCGCGTGGGCGATCCCGAACTACTCGCTCTTCGGGTGGCAGCGCCCCTGCTATCTGATGAGCGACGGCTACGTCCCCACGTACCGCGAGCTCATCGAGGAGACCGACTGGGACGCGTACGGCCGCGGCAAGGACCCCCGCTGCGCCAACTGCATGGCGCACTGCGGCTACGAGCCCACCGCCGTCCTCGCCACCATGGGCTCGCTCAAGGAGTCGCTGCGCGCGGTACGGGAGACCGTCCACGGGAACAACGGGTGAGCCGGCCGTGACGGGCGACTTCGACCTGCGGGCGCTGCTCGCCGAGCGCGGCGGCGAGCGGTACGAGCTGCACGCCCGGCACCTCAACCACCAGCTCCCGCGCATGCTCCACACCCTCGGTTTCGACAAGGTGTACGAGCGGGCCGAGGGTGCCCACTTCTGGGACGCCGACGGGGCGGACTACCTGGACATGCTGGCCGGCTTCGGCGTCATGGGCCTGGGCCGGCACCACCCCGTCGTCCGCAAGGCGCTGCACGACGTCCTCGACGCCCAGCTCGCCGACCTCACCCGCTTCGACTGCCAGCCGCTGCCCGGCCTGCTCGCCGAGCGGCTGCTGGCCCACAGCCCCCACCTCGACCGGGTCTTCTTCGGCAACAGCGGCACCGAGGCCGTGGAGACCGCCCTCAAGTTCGCCCGCCGCGCCACCGGGCGGCCGAGGGTCCTCTACTGCTCCCACGCCTTCCACGGGCTGACCACGGGCTCGCTCTCGGTCAACGGCGAGGACGGCTTCCGGGACGGCTTCGGCCCGCTGCTGCCGGACACCGCGATCGGCCTCGGCGACCTCGACGCCCTGGAGCGGGAGCTGGGAAAGGGGGACGTGGCCGCGTTCGTCGTGGAGCCGATCCAGGGCAAGGGCGTCCTGGAGTCCCCGCCGGGCTTCCTCCGCGCCGCCCAGGAGCTGTTGCACCGGCACGGCGCGCTGCTGATCGCCGACGAGGTGCAGACCGGCCTCGGCCGGACCGGCGACTTCTACGCGTACCAGCACGAGGAAGGGGTCGAGCCGGACCTGGTCTGCGTCGCCAAGGCGCTCTCCGGCGGCTACGTGCCGGTCGGCGCCACCCTCGGCAAGGACTGGATCTTCAAGAAGGTCTACTCGTCGATGGACCGGGTCCTGGTTCACTCGGCCAGCTTCGGGGCCAACGCGCAGGCCATGGCGGCCGGGCTCGCGGTGCTGTCGGTCATGGAGACGGAGGGCACCGTCGCCCACGTCCGGCGGATCGGCGACCTGCTGGGCTCGCGGCTGCGGGAGCTCGTGCCGCGCTACGAGCTGCTCAAGGAGGTCCGGGGCCGCGGGCTGATGATCGGCATCGAGTTCGGCCGCCCGTCCTCCCTGGGGCTGCGCAGCCGCTGGACGATGCTCCAGGCGGCCCGCAAGGGCCTCTTCGCCCAGATGGTCGTGGTCCCGCTGCTCCAGCGGCACCGGATCCTCACCCAGGTGTCGGGCGACCACCTGGAAGTGATCAAGCTGATCCCGCCGCTCGTCGTCGACGAGGCGGACGTGGACCGCTTCGTGACCGCCTTCACGGCGGTCATGGACGACGCCCACGGCGGCGGCGGACTGATGTGGGACTTCGGGAAGACGCTGGTCAAACAGGCGGTCGCGCAGCGCTGACCGCCGCGGAGGGCACCCGGGGGAGGGCCGGAGCTCCGGTCTTTTGCCTCTGGGGCAAGAAACTTGCCTCAGAGGCACGAACCTGGCGGAATGGACGCATGGACCACGTCTCCGGGGAATCCTCCCCGGACCCTGCCGCCCCCGGCGCGCCCGACGTCCTGCCGGACGTCGCCCCGCAGCTGCGGGCCCTGCGCCGCCGCCGCGGGCTCACCCTGGAGGCCGCCGCCCAGCGGGCCGGGCTCTCGCCCGCCCACCTGTCCCGCCTGGAGACGGGGAACCGGCAGCCCTCGCTGCCGATGCTGCTCGCCCTGTCCCGTATCTACGGTACGACGGTCTCCGAGCTGCTGGGCGAGACCCCGCCCGAGCACGACCCGGTCGTCCGGGCCGGGCGCTCCGAACCGGTCGAGGCCGACGGCTGGATCTACCGCCAGGCCGGCGGCGCCGGGCGCGCCCTGCAGTGCCTGCGCGTGCACGTGCCCTACGCCACCCGCGCCGACATCGTGCGGGTCCACCCCGGCGAGGAGTGGATCCACGTCCTGGAGGGCCGCGTGCGGCTCGCCCTCGGCGACGCGGTGCACGTCCTCGATCCCGGGGACAGCGCGCACTTCGACTCGCTCACCCCGCACCGCATCGGCGCCGCCACCCGGGCCGGGGCCGAGCTGCTCTTCGTCCACACCCTGATGCAGAGTCCCGTCGCCGAGCTGTGCCTCGGTGACGGAACCCCGCACCGGCGCTGACCCTCCGAGTCCCCCGACCGTGGAAAGGACCGACATGTCCCAGAACTCCGTACCGGACACCGGCGAAGAGCGTGGCAACGGCAAGTTCCCCAAGGGGCTGGTGCTCCGCCTCTTCGCCTACCTGATCGCCGGGCACCTCTTCGCCGGCTTCCTCTACCTGCTGTTCGCGATGGGCGGCGGGCAGTAGCGACCGGGAGGGCGCGCGCGGGCTACGCCTCGACGAGCAGCCGCTCGCGCAGCCGCTCCCGGGTCTCCGGGGCGAGCCCCAGGCCCTCCGTCAGGTAGGCGTCGACCGAGCCCCAGGTCTCCTCGATGGTCGTGAAGGCGGCCCGCAGGTACTCCACCCGCGCGTCGAAGAGCGGGCTCAGCAGCTCCATCACCTCGGGCGTCATGGCGTCCTCGGCGGTGGAGCTGCGCTGCACCTTGTACCGGCGGTGCGGCTCGTTCGACTTCACGTAGTCCGCCTCGATCGCCTCGCGCTCGACGCCGAGGGCGAGCAGCGTGATCGCGATGGACAGACCGGCGCGGTCCTTGCCGGCGGCACAGTGCATCAGGGCCGGGACGCTCTCCTCGGCCATCGCGTGCAGGATGCGGCTGTGGTCGGCCGTCCGCTCCACGATCATCTTCTGGTACGACTCGGACATCCGGGCCGCGGCCTTGCCGTCGCCCAGGATCTCGCGCAGCTGCGTCAGGTCGCCCGAGCGCACCAGCTTCCAGAACTCCTTTCCGTCGGCGGGGTCGTTGAGGGGTATGTTCACGTTCCGCACGCCGGGCAGCTCCACGTCCGCCCCCTCCATGCGCCGGTCGGCCTCGTTGCGGAAGTCGAAGACGGTGTGCAAGGCGAGGGTGGCGAGAAACGTCGCGTCCTCCGCCGTGGCGTGCGCCAGATGGCCGCTGCGGAAGAGGCGTCCGGCGCGCACGCTCCGTCCGTCCACCGTCGGCAGCCCGCCGAGGTCGCGGAAGTTGCGAACGCCGGTCAGCTCGGGTTCGGTCGTCGTCTGCGTCACGGATGCTCCTGGTCTCGCGATGGGTTCCTGAGGCAATCATCCAGGTGAGGAGCCCCGACCGCACCCCCTCGGGCTGGAATGGGCGTTCTGCCCGAATTGAACCGTTAGGGGTAACGCGCCCTGATACCGGGGGAGATGAGATCCGGTGCGTGAGCAGGGTCATAGACGTGACGGACCGTGCCTGATCGTCTTTTCCAAATTCCCTTCCGGAAAGGGAAATCGAGGGACCGTCATCCACGCAGGGTGACCGTAATTCCGGCCGGAAATCGCGCCTGAGTCACTGTCGGAAAATCGGTGGCTTGTTCCCGCCCACCCGCCTCGTCTAGCGTCGCGCTCAATCCGGACGGACCGCCTAATCCTGCCGCCGCCCGGAATCCGCACACCACCCGTACAAGGCAGGAGCGGGGGACCCAGGTACTACGCCGATCCCTCGAACAAGGACGGCTCGGGGTGAAGCCGCGCGTGAGCGCGGCCGGACATCTCCAGTCCGAACCCGACAGCTCACCTCGCAGGCGACGGAGAGGAATTCACCATGCCCGCGAAGGGTAAGCACCGCCGTCCCAAGGTCAACCCGATCACCCGCGGGTTCGTCGCCGCCGGCACCGGTGGCGCCGTCGTCGCCCTGCCGCTCATCGGCGCGACCGGCGCGCACGCCGCCGAGCAGGCCGCCCCGGTCGCGAAGGCCCCGCAGGCCGTCGCCGCCGCGGCCCCCGCCCAGGCCCCGGCCGCCGCGCCCGCCGCCGCCCCCAAGGCGTACACCGTCGTCCGAGGCGACTACCTGTCCAAGATCGCCGGTGAGCACCACCTGGCCGGCGGCTGGCAGAAGCTCTACCGCGACAACCGCCAGGTCGTCGGCGAGAACCCCTCGCTGATCCTCCCCGGCATGAAGCTCACCCTCGGCGCCAAGAGCACCGCCAAGGCCCAGGCGCCGAAGGCCGCCGCCCCCGAGCGCACCGCGCAGAGCGCCGGCGACGGCACCCGCGCCTCCCGTGGCGACGCGCGTTCCTCGGCCGCCGCCTCGACGGACTCGTCGTCCTCCGCGTCGACCTCTTCCTCTTCCTCCGCCGCGTCCTCCTCGGCCGGGCAGACCTCCTCCTCCGGCTGGGTCACCCCCATCGCCGGCGGCGCCGTCTCCACCCCGTACCGGGCCTCCGGCTCGATGTGGTCCTCCGGCTACCACACCGGTGTCGACTTCATCGCCTCCACCGGCACCACCGTCCGCGCGGTCGGACCGGGCACCGTCTACTCGGCCGGCTGGGGCGGCGCGTACGGCAACCAGGTCGTCATCCAGCACGCCGACGGCACCTTCTCGCAGTACGGCCACCTCTCCTCGCTCTCCGTCTCCGCCGGCCAGACGGTCAGCGGCGGCCAGCAGATCGGCCTCTCCGGCGCGACCGGCAACGTCACCGGACCCCACCTGCACTTCGAGATGCGCACCGGGCCGGAGTACGGCTCCGACATCGACCCGCTGGCCGTCCTGCGCCAGCACGGCGTCAGCATCTGAGGAGGCTGACCCCGCGAACTCCACGGGTTCACCCCGCGGGCCCGGCACCCACGTGCCGGGCCCGTGGTGTATTCCGGCTTGGCGGAATCTTTATCGGTGGCATATGTCACCCGCCGTCAACCCCTCCTTACGGTCGCGTAGGTCACATCCATAAGGGAAAGATGTGTTCCCGTGGCAGACGATTCGAGAACAAGAGACAAGAACGCATTCGGGTCGTACGCGGCGATCGGTGACAGCTTCACGGAGGGCGTCGGCGACCCCGGCCCCGACGGGACGTACGTCGGATGGGCGGACCGGTTCGCGGTCCTGCTCGCCGACCAGCTGCCGGAGAACGACGCCTTCCGCTACGCCAACCTGGCGGTGCGGGGGCGCCTTCTCGACCAGATCGTCGCGGAGCAGGTCCCGCGGGCGAAGGAGCTCGCCCCCGACCTGGTGACCTTCTGCGCCGGCGGCAACGACATCATCCGCCCCGGCACCGACCCCGACGACGTGGCCGAGCGCTTCGAGCGCGCGGTCGCCGACCTGACCTCCGCCGTGGGCACCGTCATGGTGACGACCGGCTTCGACACGCGCGACGTACCCGTCCTGAAGCACCTGCGCGGGAAGATCGCCACCTACACCGCCCACGTCCGGAGCATCGCCGACCGCTACGACTGCCCGGTGCTCGACCTGTGGTCGCTGAAGTCGGTCCAGGACCGACGGGCCTGGGACGACGACCGGCTCCACCTGTCGGCCGAGGGGCACACCCGGGTCGCGCTGCGCGCCGCCCAGGTCCTCGGTCTGCCGGTGCCGGCCGACCCGGACCAGCCGTGGCCGCCGCGGCCTCCGCGCGGCACCCTGGAGGTCCGCAAGGACGACATCCACTGGGCGAAGGAGTACCTGGTCCCCTGGATCGGGCGCCGCCTGCGCGGCGAGAGCTCCGGGGACCACGTCGAGGCCAAGCGCCCCGACCTCATGCCCCTCTAGGCGCCCCCGGCAGGCCGGCCGGTATCCGCTCCAGGACACCGCCGGCGAACACGTCGTACAGCGGCAGCGTCTCCAGGTGGACGTAGCCGATGTGGCAGTCGCAGACGGCGAGCGGACAGGGCCGCGGGCGCAGCGCGGCCCGGTACGAGCCGTCGTACAGGTTGCCCAGTTCGGCCCTGACGAAGTGGCAGCGCCGCACCGTCCCGTCGCCGTCCACCGAGACGACCGACTCGCCGGTGCGGCACGGCAGCCCGGCCGAGCGGTGCGGATGCCGGCTGTACGGGAAGAGGGGGTCGAGGAGCGTCCAGTCCTCGGCCTCCTCGTCGGTGTACGCGTGGCCCTCGGCCGCGTTCACCCACAGGTAGACGCCGGCCGGCAGCTCGGCGCGCAGCCGGCGCGCGGCGGCCAGGTGCTCCGGCAGGCCGACGATCCCCACGCTGAAGCGGATGCCGCGCCCGGCGAGCGCGTGGCACTTGCCGAGGAACCGCTCGTACGGGGTCTGGCCCGGGTGGTAGGTGCACCAGAGGGCCACCGTGTCCGGGTCGGCCTCGTCGAGCCACTCCGTACGGCAGCTCAGGTTGGTCTGGATCGCCACCCGCTCCACGTGCGGCAGCCGGGAGAGCTCGACCAGCGCGCGCCGGTACCAGGACCGCGTCAGGCCCTCGCCCCACGGGGTGAACAGGACGCGCAGCCGGTCCTCCCGCCGTTCCGCCGCCCAGCCCGCGAAGCGTTCCAGGGCCGCCCGGTCGGCCGTGAGGGCCGCGCGGCTGTCGCGGCGCTTGGCGAACGGGCAGTACGGGCAGTCGTAGTCGCAGGAGGCCAGCGGGCCCCGGTACAGCAGGGTCAGATCCATGCCGGGCCCCGCTACTTCGCCTCGTACGCGGCCATCGCCGCCCGCACCGCCGGGGAGAACAGCTCGGGGCCGAGCCCGTCCGAGTGCGCGAGGCCCTCCGGGGAGAGCCGGAGCAGCCCGCCGGGCGCGTCCCCGTCCAGCCAGCCCAGCTCCTCGAAGCGGGCGAGCTCGGCCGGGAAGTCCGCGAAGGGCGAGGCGCCGAAGCGGGCCGTGTAGTCGCCCGTCTCCATGCCCTCGGCCTGGAGCAGCGACTGGAGCAGATGGCGGCGGCGGGCCTCGTCCGGGTCGGTCGGGCGGCCCACCTCGGCCCGGGAGAAGTCGGCCGTGTCCGTGTACGCGTCGATGATCGAACGGATCTCGCGCGTGCCCACCGCGTAGTCGAAGGAGTAGTGCAGCCGCGAGGTGTAGGAGCGGGCGCCGCAGCCCAGGCCGATCATGCCGTCGGTCTGGCAGGCGTGGTCGTCGGGGCCGAGCGCGGGCGCGTCCGCGCGCCGGAACATGCGCATCGACACCTGCCGGTAGCCGCGGGCGAGGAGGTGGTCCCGGCCGTGCCGGTACAGCCGCAGCCGCTGCTCGTCCCACTCCCGGTCGGCGTCCTGCCCGCCGGTGTGCCGGCCGAGACCGGTGAGCGGGCGGACGTACAGCGGGTAGAGGTAGAGCTCCTCGGGCCGCCACTGGAGCGCGGCGTCGAGCGACCGGCGCCAGGACGCCTCGGTCTGGCCGTCGATGCCGTAGATGAGGTCGATGTTGAGGACCGGGACGCCGGTGTCCCGGATGCGTCCGAGGGCGGCCTCGACGTCGGCGCGGCGCTGCGGGCGCACGGCGGCCCGGGCCTCGGCCTCGACGAAGCTCTGCACGCCGATGCTCAGCCGGGTCGCGCCCCGCTCGGCGAGGACCGCGAGCCGGTCGGCGGTCGCCGTGGCCGGGGAGGTCTCCACGGACAGCGGCACCGCCCGCAGGTCGGCCCCCATCCGCAGCTCGGCGATGTCGCAGAGCCGCTCCAGCTCGGCGGCGGACAGGTAGGTGGGCGTGCCGCCGCCGAACGCGGCCGTGGCGAACCGCACCGGCGCCGCGTCCCCGAGCGCCTCGCGCACCGCCACCGCCTGCCGGTCCAGCGCGTCGAGGTAGCGGGTGGTCAGCTCGTCGGGGGCGCCGATCCGGGTGAACAGGTTGCAGAAGCCGCAGCGGACCTCGCAGAAGGGTATGTGGGCGTAGAGGGAGAGCGCGTCCTTCGGCTCGTCCGCCCAGAGCGCGTCGAGCGGGGGCCGCTCGTCGAGCGGGCGGTACGCGGTCTTGTGCGGGTAGGCGTAGACGTAGCTGCGGTACGGGCGGGGCGTCTCGGTCGAGCGGGTCATGCGGCGTTCTCCATGCTGTCCGGGCCAGGCAGGACGAAGTGTGCATACGGCACATTCCATACGCTCTCATGGCCGAGCCGGTGCCCGGTGAACCCGTCGTCCCCGTAGGCGGTGCCGTGGTCGGAGCAGACGACCGCGAAGCAGGCGCGGCGGCTGCTCATGGCCGCGAACAGGCGCCCGATGTGCCGGTCGACGTACTCCAGGGCGGCGGCGTGGGTGGCCCGCGAGTCGCCCGCCTCCCGGGTCGCGCCCGGCCGGTGGAACCAGTTGGGCTGGTGCAGGGCGGACACGTTCACGAACAGGAAGAGGCGCCGGTCGCGGGGGAGGGCGGCGACGACCTCCTCGGCGCGCTCCACCTGCGACTCGAAGGAGGTCGGCGAGGCGACCCCGAACGAGGGCTCCCAGTGGCTCTCCTGGAACAGGCCGGGCAGGACCGTGCCGAGCGGGGGCCGCCGGTTGAAGAAGCCGACCCCGCCGACGCACACGGTCCGGTAGCCCTCGTGCGCGAGCGCCGACACCAGGTCGGGCGTCTCGTGGAAGACGTAGGTCCCGTCGGCGGTGGTCTCGCTGCCCGCGAAGGAGGCGGCGAAGAGCCTCGGGTGCGGTCCCGGGGTGGCCGGGGTGGGCAGGAAGCCGGCGAAGATCGCCTGGTGGGAGGCGTAGGTGAAGCTGCCGGGCGCGTGCCGGAGCTCCCAGGCGCCGCCGGGCAGATGGCGGGCCAGGTTCGGGATGCGGCCCTCGGCGGCGAGCTCGGCGGCCACGTCGTACCGCAGGGTGTCCAGGGTGACGAGCAGCAGGTCGTGGCTGCCGACGATCCGGTTCATGTCCAGGGCGGGCGGGGTCACGAGCTGCTCGTTCCTGTCGGTCGGTGCGTGCGGAGGTAGCCGGCGAGCTGCGCCGCGTAGGTGTCCAGGCCCTCGGCCCCGCTCCCCGGCAGACCGGTGAGGCCGGGCAGCAGGTCGCCGAAGGCGTTGACCTCGCCCACCGCGAAGCGGCGCCAGCCGGTGGCGGGCAGCAGGTCCACGCCGACGCAGCGGGTGCCGGGGAAGGCCGCGGCGGCCCGCTCGCAGACGTCCAGGGCGTCGGCGAACCGCCCGCCCGCGGCGCCGATCGCGGCGCGCGCCGCGTCCAGGTCGCCCCGGGCGCCGCCCAGGTGCAGGTTGGTCAGGGGCGAGCGGCTGGTGCGCACGACGGCGTGGGTGGCCCGGCCGTCGACGACGACCACCCGCAGGTCGGCCGAGCGCCCGCCGAGCGCGGCCTTGGGGAGCCAGCGCTCGACGTGCAGGCCGTCCGGGGCGAGCGCGTCCACGAGGGCCGCGACCTCGCGCTCGGTCGTGTAGCGGCGCACCCGCAGCGAGTTGTGCAGCCGCCCGGCCTCGTCCCGCTCGACCGAGGTGGTGGCCTGCGCGCGGCCCGAGGCGGCGGTCTCCAGGGCGAGCACCCCGGAGGCGGAGGAGCCGTGCGCCGGTTTCACGAAGACCCGGCGCATCCCCGGGCCGGCCGTGAGCGCGCGCACGTCGTCCCAGCCGCGTACGGGCGGGGCGGCCGGGCCCGAGGTCGGCGCGTGCGGCACGGGAACCCCGGCCGCGAGGAGCCGGCCGTGCCCGAGCCGCTTGTCGAAGAGGACGGCGAGCTCGTCCGGGTCGCCGAGCAGCACCGCGCCGGCCGTCCGCACCTCGGCGGCGAGCCCGTGCACCGCCGCCGTGAAGCGCGCGTACCAGCGTGCGGTGCCCTCGACCCGGGTCGGCTCCGGCACGCCCCGCAGCAGCCGGTCGACCTCCGGCTCCTCGCCGGGGGAGTCGAGCCGCACGAGCTCGCCCGGGTGGAAGCGGGCCCCGCCCCGCAGCACGTCGAGCCACGGCACGACCCGCGGCCGGGGCAGCCCGGCGGCGAGCGCCGCGTCCTGGAAGAGCCGCACCCGGCGGCCCTCCGGGTTGCCGACGACGGCGAGGGGCGGGGCGCCGCTCACTCGGCGACCGCCACGTACCGGTAGAACTCGCCGTCGCCGTCGTCCTCGGGCACCTGCGCGTCGTCGAGGTCGACCGTCACCCCATGGGGCGCGAGGGCCGCCGTCACCCGCTCGGCGGTCTGTGCCGACAGGTAGTGGTGGGCGAGCCCGAGCCGGCGCAGATGGGTCAGCGACCGCCCGGCGAGCAGTGCCTCCGCACCCTTGTCGGTGAGCACGCCCATGGACAGGTCGAGCTCCTCCAGCCGGGCGACGACCGGCGCGGCGGCCACGGCGGCGGCGACCTCGTCCTGGAGGTGGCTGTTGCGCAGCCCGAGCCGTCGCAGCGCGGGCAGCCGGTCCCCGGCCAGCAGCGGCGCCAGGTCGGCGGGCGTCGCGTCCGCCCCGTACTCCTCGGTGCCGAGCCACAGCTCCAGCCGCTCCAGGGCGGGCAGCTCGCTGGCCGCGACGCCCCGCACGACGTCGGCGCCCAGGCCGCCGCTCTCCAGGACCAGGGTGCGCAGCGCGGTGTGCCGCACGGGCGGGAACGCGAGCCCGTTGCCGCCGCGTACCCCGAGCTCCCGCAGCCGCGGGTAGGCGGCGAGCAGCGGGCCGACGTCGGACTGGACGATCCAGGAGATCTCGCACTCCTCGACGGTCATGTCGCCGAGGAACAGCGCCTCCAGGCCGGTGAGCCGGTCGTTCGCGCCCATGAGCGCCGTCACGATCCCGGCGGAGGAGGTGTCGTACGCCTCCTCCCAGCCGCCGACCACGACGGCCCGCACCCGGCCGGTCTCCACCGTCGCCAGGAAGCGCTCGAACAGGGGCCCCCACTCCTCGTCCCCGGGATCCGCGTACGTCGGCGCGGAGAGCCGCCACGCCACCGAGGCCGGGTCGGGCAGCTGGACCGCGGCGCCCGGCGCCGGGAACTCGAACACGGGCAGGCCGTGGAACTCCTGCAGGTGAACCCCAATGGTCATGAGCGCTCCCGTACTCCGGACACCAAACGGCGTTGATCGGCTGATGGCAGAAGTTCTACCAAGGGGCACTGACAAGGCGAGGGGGCGGGTCGGCATCTGCCCGACGGGGCGGGCTCGCGCGTGTCAGAGCCGGATATCCAATGATTCATCAGATAATCCTCGGAATTGACCGAAGGGATCGCCAGGGCCCGCTGAGTCCCGCTGAGTTCCGCTGGGTCCCGCCGGGTCCCGCCGAGCGTCGGCCGGTGTCCCCGGCCCGAGAGGAGGGGGCACGCGTGCCCGTCCGCCGCGTCCTCACCGCCCTGTTGTGCGCTGTCGCCGCGCTGTTCGCCCCGGCCCACGCCGCCGGTGCCGCGACGGCGCGCGCGCCGCTCCCGCCCTCGTTCACCATCACGGGGCTCGACCTCCACGACACGCAGATCACCCGCTTCGGCGACACTTACTACATGTACGGCTCCATGTACGCCTGCGGCTACGAGTGGTACGTCGCCAACACCCCCTGGTGCGGCTTCGGCGTCTCCACCGCCCCCACGCCCCAAGGGCCGTGGAGCACCCCCAAGGCTCTCTTCGACCCGACCACCGTCGACCCCTGGAGCGACGACTCCTGGCAGGTCACCTGCGGCGGCACCGGCCAGGGCTGCTTCAACCCGCGCATGATCCGCCGCTCCGGATGGGGCCGCGACGACGGCGTCTTCATCCTCTGGTTCAACAGCCCCCGGCACTACTCCGTCGACAACCGGACGAACGCCTACAACGCGATGGGCTGCGCCTCCGCGGCCGGGCCCTGCGGCCCCGGCGTCACCCCCAACGGCTCGTACAACAAACCCACCCTCAAGATCTGCGCCGGCAACGGCGACTTCGGCTTCATCCAGTCCGGCAGCCCCGGCGGCCGCCCCGCCGTCGTCTGCACCCTCCCCGGAGCCGCCCAGCTCAACATCGAGGAACTCGACCAGTGGGGCAGCGGTGGCCGGGGCGTCGGCGTCCGCAAGGTCGCCGGACTGGGCGACGTCGAGGGCCCCGGCGGCTGGTGGGACCCCGTCGCGCGCCGCTACGTCCTCACCTACGCCGACCGCGCCTGCGGCTACTGCGCGGGCACCTCGATCGGCTACGCCACCGCCCCCTCGCTGTACTCCGGGTGGACCGCCCCCGGCAACGTCGGCTGGAGCGCGCCCCCGAACGGACGCCGCGTCTTCGACGGCACCAGCTGCGGCGGCCAGCCGCGCACCGTGACCGTCCTCGACGGACAGCCCTGGCAGATCATCGACCTCTGGCTCGGCACCCGCAACGAGACGGCCGCCGCCACCCACCTCGTCCCGCTGTCCTACACCCCCACGCCGGGCGTCGCCGGCGACGGCCAGGTGTGGCGTCCGCCGCTCGCGCTCGCCTGCTGACCCGGCGGCAGGCGTCCGGAGAGGTGAAGGACACGGGCGTCCCAGGAGTGGCGCTGCGCCGGTGAGGGCGCCGCCTGGTGGGATGTGCGCGCCGACCACCATCCCCGAAGGGACCACCCATGACGCCCCGTCGCCCCGGAACCAAGACCGCCCGCACCCCCGTCCGCACCGTGCGCGCGCTCGCCGTCGGCGCCGCCCTCGGCGGCGTGCTGCTCGGCGCCGCGGCCCCCGCCGTCGCCGCCGGGTCCGGGGGGACGGCCCGCCACGCCGCCGTACGGGCCGCCGCGCCCACCACCGTCTCGGTCAGCGGCAGCGGCCGGGCGTCCGCCGCGCCCGACATCGCCGTGGTCTCGGTCGGCGTCGAGGCCACCCGCAAGACCGCCAAGGAGGCGATGGCCGCCCAGAGCGCGGCGGCCACGGCCCTCCTCGACGCCCTGAAGCGGCAGGGCGTCGCCGACCGGGACATCCGCACCGAGAGCCTGTCCCTCTCGCCCGTCTACACCCAGACCGCCGAGGGCGAGAGCAAGGTGACGGGCTATCAGGCCGGGCAGAGCTTCTCCGTGAAGGTCCGTGACATCGACAAGGCCGGACAGGTCGTCGGCGCGGTCGGCGACGCCACCGGGGACGCGGGCCGCGTCAACGGCGTCTCCTTCGACGTCTCCGACCCGACCGCGCTGCGCGCCCAGGCCCGCGACGCCGCCTTCCGCGACGCGCGCGCCAAGGCCGCCCGGTACGCCGAACTCAGCGGTCACCGCCTGGGCCGGCTGGTCTCGCTCACCGAGGGCGACAGCGTCCGCCCGACCCCCGGCGCACTCCCGAGCGCCCCCGCCGACGGCGGCGCGAGCGTCCCCCTCGCCCCCGGCGAGATCGAGGAGCACGTGACGGTCTCGGCCGTCTACGAGCTGGTCTGAGGCGACGACGGCGGGGCGGAACCGGCCTCAGGGCCGGGCGCCGCCCCCTCCACCGCGTCCTCGGCCGCCTCCGAGGGCGCCCCCGCGCCCGCCCCCGCGGCCTCGAACGAGGCCACTCCCAGCTCCCGGGCGAGCGCCCCGTCCGCCCACTCCAGCAGCGTGGCGCGGGGGAGTGCGCCCGCGTACGCGGTCGTCTGGACGGCCAGGCCGTCCAGGAAGGCGGTGAGCCGCCAGGCCGAGGCGGCCGGGTCGGGGCAGCCGAACTCCCCGGCCGCCACGCCCTCGGCGATCACCCGGGTCAGGGCGGCCTTCCACTCCCGGTCCAGCGCCCCGGCGACCTCGCGCAGCGCGGGTTCGCGCAGGGACGCCGCCCAGCCCTCGATCCACAGGCGCCAGCCCTTGGCCTGGCCGGTCGGCGCGTACCAGCGGACTGCCGCCCGCAGCCGGCGCAGCGCCGTGGTCCGGCGGCCCAGCACCCGCCGCAGCCGGGCCAGGTCCTCCTCGGCCGCGTGCGCGAAGGCCGCCGCGACCAGCTGTTCCTTGGTCGCGAAGTGGTACAGGACCAGCGCGTTGCTGACCCCGAGCTCCGCCGCCACGTCCGCGATCCGGACCGCCGCGACGCCCTTCGCCTCGATCCGGCCGACGGCCGCCCGGAGCAGCGCCTCGCGCCGCTCCGCCGCATCCAGCCTCACACGCGCCATGCTCCGTACCCACCCGTCCCGTCAGTACCAGCCGTACCGCTGGGCGATCTCCGGCAGCCGTTCCTCCACCAGCGCGTGCGCCGCCGCGCGCGGGGTGGTGCCGTCCGCCTCCGCCCGGTCGAGCATCCGGCCCACCAGTTCTCGCATGGCCCGCCTGACCTGCGCGAAAGCCGCCTCCGCGTCCGCCTTCACATCGCCGAAGAGGGTCCACCACCACCAGGCGTTCGTGCCCGAATTGACCACGACGTCCGGCAGGACGACGGTCCCGCGCGCCGCGAGCAGCCGCTCGGCCTCCGGGAGCACCGGCATGTTGGCCGCCTCGACGATCAGCCGGGCCCGCACCCGCTGCTGGTTCCCCGTGTCCACGGCGTACGACACGGCGGCCGGCACCAGCACCTCCGCGTCCACCGCCAGCCACGCGTCCCCGGCCTCCTCGCGGTCCCCGGGCCGCAGCACCACCCGGTCCACCGCGCCGTGCGCGTCCCGCGCCGCGAGCAGCGCCTCGACGTCCAGGCCGTCCGGGTTCACGATCGTGCCCCGCACGTCGGCCACGGCGACCACCCGCAGCCCCGCCCGGGCCAGGAAGCGCGCGGTGGCCCCGCCCATCGTCCCGAAGCCCTGCACCGAGACGCGGGCTCCCGCGTACGGGGTCCCCGCCCGGTCGAGGGCCGCCAGGGCCGCCTCGGCCACCCCGCAGCCGCCGACCAGCTCGTCCAGACCGATCCCGTCCACCTCCAGGGCGAACGCGTCGGCGAGCCGCGCGCGGGCCGCCGCCTCGTCGTCGAGCAGCGGGTACACCGCCTGGATCGAGGAGACCAGCCCCGCCTCCGCCGCCGCCCGGTCCACCAGGTCCTGGGTGAGACCCAGGTCCTCGCCGGTGGTCCAGAAGCGCTCGATGTACGGCCGCATCGCCCGCAGGTAGCGCACGAGCACCCCGTACGCCTCGGGGGACCGCGGATCGCAGTCGATGCCGCCCTTGGCGCCGCCCAGCGGCACGTAGCGCGCCGACGGGTCGTAGTGCAGGGCCTCCTTCATGGTCATCCCGCGGGCCAGGCCGGCGACCTCCTCGGCCGTGCACCCCTCGCGCATCCGCAGACCGCCGCTGGCCACCCCGCGCACCAGCCGGTCCACGACCAGATGGCCGCGGCGGCCCGTCACGTGGTCGGTCCATCCGACGCTCAACAGCGGGGCGGTGCTCATCGGCGTACTCCTCGGTACTTCCGGTCCTACTGAATGATGGTTCAGTATCACCGATCGTCCGGGCGCCGGACCCCGCGGGCCGCCCATAATGAAAAGATCCTCGACTTTCAGGAGGTCCTGTGACCGGCACTGGCCCCGACCACTCACTGCGGGCACGGTTGCGCGCGCTGCGCCCCGAGGCATTCGGCGCCGACCCCACGGGGGAGCGCCTGGCGCGCATCCGCCGTTCCCCGAACTTCGCGGACGGCGTCTTCCGGAACCCGGAGGAGGCCCGGCACCGGCCGACCGGCTCGACGGTCGAGTTCGCGAAGATCTACTTCGAGAAGGAGGCGCGGGCGCGCCGAGCCCCCACCGGCACGATCCCCGTCCACCCGACCACCCTCGCCGACCTGGCCCGCCCGCCCGCCTCCGGGCTCCGGATCACCTGGATGGGGCACTCCAGCGTCCTCGCCGAGATCGACGGCCGCCGGGTCCTCTTCGACCCGGTCTGGGGCGACCGCTGCTCGCCCTTCGCCTTCGCCGGGCCCAAGCGCCTGCATCCGGTGCCCGTACCGCTGGCGGCGCTCGGTCCGGTCGACGTCGTGGTGATCTCCCACGACCACTACGACCACCTGGACCTGCCGACGATCAAGGCGCTGGCCGGCACGGACACCCACTTCGCGGTGCCGCTGGGCGTCGGCGCCCACCTGGAGCGCTGGGGCGTGCCCGCCTCCCGGCTGCGCGAGCTGGACTGGAACGAGTCCACCGAGATCCACGACCTGCGGCTGACCGCGACCCCGGCCCGCCACTTCTGCGGGCGCGGCCTGCGCAACCAGCAGCACACCCTGTGGGCCTCCTGGGCCGTCGAGGGGCCCGGGCACCGGATCTACCACAGCGGCGACACCGGCTACTTCTCCGGCTTCAAGGACATCGGCGCCGCCCACGGCCCCTTCGACGTCACCATGATCCAGATCGGGGCGTACTCCGAGTACTGGCCCGACATCCACATGACCCCCGCCGAGGGCGTGCGCGCCCACCTCGACCTCCAGGGCGGCAGCCCGCACGGCGTCATGCTGCCCATCCACTGGGGCACCTTCAACCTCGCCCCGCACCCGTGGGCCGAGCCGGGCGAGGGCACCGTCGCCGCCGGCGCCGAGACCGGGCAGCGGCTCGCGCTGCCCCGGCCCGGGGAGCCCTTCGAGCCGGGCGCGGCGGCACTGCCCGACGCCCCCTGGTGGCGGACGGTCGCGCACGCCCCCGAGGGCGGCTGGGACGCCCTCGACGGTGCCACCCGGGTCGGCGCGGACACCGGGGCGGCCGACGCGGACGTGAACGCGAAGACGGCCGACGCGAACGCGAACGCGAAGACGGGCGGCGTGAACGCGGCGGAGGAGCGGCGTGCGGGCAGCGGGCGGAGCGCGCAGGAGGCCGCTCCCACTCCCTAGTCCGCGCCCCCCGGATCGGATTCCGGTCGGGGGCGCATTCCGCGCGGGGCGGAGGTGTATGTACACCTCCGCCCCCTTCCGTTCCCGCCTCCGTTACCCCTCCGACGGGTTTCGGCCGACAGGTATCGGCCTGTCGTGTGAAGGGTGCTAGCAGACCCGGGCTCCCGACGGGGTAAGTTTGCCAACTGCGCACCGCACATGAACGGTTGACCACTACAGTGGCTGCCTGGTGATCATCGGTAGGCTCATCACACCCACGTAGTTCTCCTCCTCGTAGCGCACCCCCCGTAGTACGCCGATTCCTGGGCACGTACCAAGGACACTCATGTCTCAACTTCGCGCACCCGCCGCGCGGTCCGAACGCCGCGAGGGCGGGCGCCACGGCCGGTCGGGCGCCCGCAACACCGCCGGCCCGACCGCCGCCGGCTCCGCACAGACACCCGCGCAGCTTCCGGCCGAGGCGCGCATACGGCCTCAACTCCTGCGCACCTCCGTGCTCCCGGCCGTCGCGGTCGCGCTCGGCGGCGCCGCCGCCGTGCTCTTCACCATCCGCTCCTCCGGGGCCGAGGTCACGCCGGGCCTCTGGGCCGCGCTCACCGGAGCCGCCGCGCTCACGGTCGCCTCGGTGACCGCCGCCGCCCTCGGTGCCGACCGGGCGGCCAAGGCGGTCATCGACCGCGCCAACGCACTGCGCCGCAGCAGCGCCCGCGGCCAGAGCGAACTGCGTACGGTCGTCGAACAGTTGCGCAGGGGCGAGACGCCGGAACCCCGCACCACGGCCCCGGCCGGCACCGGATCGAGTGACGAATTCGACCTGCTCGCCCACGAACTGACGCGTTCTCACGAAGCCGCCGTCAGCGCCGTCGTGCAGGCCTCCCGGCTCTCCAGCAGCGTCGGGAACGAACAGAAGGTCGAGGTCTTCGTCAACCTCGCCCGCCGGCTCCAGTCCCTCGTCCACCGCGAGATCCAGCTCCTCGACGAGCTGGAGAACGAGGTCGAGGACCCCGAGCTTCTCAAGGGCCTGTTCCACGTCGACCACCTCGCGACCCGCATCCGCCGGCACGCGGAGAACCTCGCCGTCCTCGGCGGCGCCATCTCCCGTCGCCAGTGGTCCAACCCGGTCACCATGACCGAGGTGCTGCGCTCCTCCATCGCCGAGGTCGAGCAGTACCCGCGGGTGAAGCTGGTCCCGCCGATCGACGGTACGCTCCGGGGCCATGCCGTCGCCGACGTCATCCACCTGCTCGCCGAGCTGGTCGAGAACGCCACCGTGTTCTCCGCGCCGCACACCACGGTGCTGCTGCGCGCCCAGTACGTCACGGCCGGCCTCGCCATCGAGGTCGAGGACCGCGGCCTGGGCATGCCCGTCACCGAGCAGAACAAGATGAACGCCCTGCTCGCCGACCCCGACCAGGTCAACGTCGCGCACCTGCTCCAGGACGGGCGCATCGGACTCTTCGTGGTCTCCGCGCTCGCCCGGCGCCACGGCATCGCCGTCCGGCTCCAGTCCAACATCTACGGCGGCGTCCAGGCCGTCCTCGTCCTGCCGCAGGGACTCCTCGGCGCCGACCCCGAGGGCCTCGCCCGCACCGAGAACCGGAACACCGCACCGGCTCCGGCCGCCGTCCCGCAGGCCCAGGCCGCACCCCCGGCGGCCCGGCCCGTCCCCGCACCCGCCCCGATCCCGGCGGTCACCCCGGCCGCGGCCCCCGCCCCGGCCCCGCTCCACGCCCCGGCCCCCCACCGCGCCCCCGTGCAGGCCCCGGCCCCGATGGCGCCCGCGCCCGCCCACGTACCCGCCCCGGCGCCCGTACCGGTGCACGCGCAGACGCGGACGCAGGCACCCACGCAGGGCCCGGCGTACGGGCAGGCACACATCCCGCCCCTCCCGGTCTACGCCGAAGCGGCCCCCGCCGCGTCCGGCCTGCCCGGCGTCCCGCCCCAGCCCAGCCACGCCGAGCCCGCACGGCCCGGCGGATCCTTCCCCGCCCCGACGTCCGAGGTCCCCCCGGCCCCGCGCGCCGGAGCGTCGGGCAGGCCCGTCCTCCCCAAGCGGCGCGCCCAGGAACACCTCGTCCCGCAGCTGCGCGACGAGCCCACGGCCCGCAAGCCCGAGGAGCACGCCCTGCACGACCCGGGCCTGATGGCCGCCTTCCAGCGCGGCATCGGACTCGCAGAATCCCAGCCCGCCCCCCGTGAACCGCTGCGTCCAGGCGACGAGCACAAGGAGTAGATGCACCATGGCGAGCAATGTGCCGAACGGCCATTCCTCGGATCTCGACTGGCTGCTGAGCGGTCTGGTCCAGCGGGTCCCGTACACCCGTAACGCCGTTCTGCTCTCCTCCGACGGCCTGGTGAAGTCCGTCCACGGCCTCGACCCCGACGCGGCCGACCACATGGCCGCGCTGGCCTCCGGGCTGTACTCGCTCGGGCGCAGCGCCGGCGCGCGGTTCGGCGACGGCGGCGAGGTGCGCCAGGTCGTGGTCGAGCTGGACTCCACCCTGCTCTTCGTCTCCACCGCCGGGTCCGGCACCTGTCTCGCCGTCCTGGCGGGCCGCGAGGCGGACGCCGCCGTCCTCGGCTACGAGATGGCGATGCTCGTCAAGAGCGTGCGGCCGTACCTGGTCACCCCGGCCAGACAGGCCGCCGGCGCGGCGGGCAGTGCGGGACATTGAGTATGGGGTCCCACCAGGAAGGACCCTGGCTCGACGACGCGGCCGGCCGGCTGATCCGTCCGTACACCGTCAGCGGCGGCCGGACGAAGCCGACCGCCGCGCTCGACCTGCTGTCGATGGTGATGGCGACCGGCAGCAGCCCGCAGCCGCACATGGGACCCGAGCACAGCCTGGCTCTCGGGCTGTGCGGCGGCCCCACCTCGGTGGCGGAGATCGCGGCGCACTTACGGCTTCCGGCCGTCGTCACCAAGGTCCTGCTCTCCGACCTCGTGGACTGCGGGGCGATCACCGCCCGCGCGCCCCGCTTCCACGCCAATCCAACCGACCGTTCCTTGCTGGAGGCAGTGCTCGATGGCCTACGACAACGGCTCTGAGCGCCACGAGAGCTTCGCCGGCGACCCCTTTCCCACCGCGCTGAAGATCCTGGTGGCGGGCGGGTTCGGGGTGGGCAAGACCACCTTCGTGGGCGCGGTGAGCGAGATCGAACCGCTCAGCACCGAGGAGCTGCTGACCTCGGTCAGCGCGGCCACCGACAGCCTGGAGGGCGTGGAGTCCAAGACCACGACCACCGTCGCCATGGACTTCGGGCGGATCACCCTCGACGACCGCAACGTGCTCTACCTGTTCGGCACCCCCGGCCAGGAGCGCTTCTGGTTCATGTGGGACGAGCTGTCCGAGGGCGCCCTCGGCGCGGTCGTCCTCGCCGACACCCGCCGCCTCCAGGCATGCTTCTCCGCCGTCGACTTCTTCGAGCGGCGCGGCATCGGGTTCGTGGTGGCCGTCAACGAGTTCGACGGGGCGCACCGCTACGACCCCGACGAGATCCGGTCGGCCCTCGACCTCAAGCCGACCGTGCCGGTCCTGCTCTGCGACGCCCGGATATCCAGCTCCGGCATCCGTACCCTGCTGACCCTCGTCCAGCACCTCCTCACCACCTTCCCGGCCGCCGTGCCGAGCTACGGAGCCACGACATGACCTACGACCCGACCGGTCATATGCTGCTCACTCCCGTCGACAACGAGGCGCCCGCCCGGGTCCGCCGCCTGCGTGAACTGGGCCTCGGCGAGCAGCCCGACCCGGCCTTCGACGAATTCGCCCGCCGCCTCGCCGACGTGACCGGCGCGCCCTTCTCGATGGTCAACTTCATCGACGAGAACCGGCAGTTCTTCGCCGGACTGCACACCCCGGCCGGCACCCACTCCGGCTCCGACCTCGGTGCGGCGGCGGCCGGCAGCGGCGGCGTCGGCCGCTTCATGGCCCGCGACCACGGCTACTGCCCGCACGTGGTGGTGCGCCGCAAGGCCCTGGTCCTGGAGGACGTCTGCGACTACCCGCGGTTCGCGGGCAACCCGGTGGTGGACGAGATCGGCATCCGCTCGTACATGGGCGCCCCGCTGATCGACCGGACCGGGGTCGCGCTGGGCACCATCTGCGTGGTCGACACGGACGTACGTCCCTGGGGACGGGCCGGCCTGGAGACGATCAAGGCGATGGCGGCCGAGCTGGTGGAGCAGATCCACCGCCGTGAGGAGGGCATGATCTGACGGCACCCGCCGTCACCTCGTACGGGTGCCCCGGTGTTCGGCTCCTTCGCCGGACTCCGGGGCACGGTTCTTCGGTGGACTTCCTCAGCAGCCCGCTGGTTCCATGCGGACCACGTCGGACAGGCGCTCCGACCAGCTTCCCTTGTCCTGTCCGAGGGCGACCTCGGCGAGACGGAGGAGCTGGATGTCGGAGGTGCCGGCGGGGGCGAAGATGTGGTGCGCGTCGCGGAGGTACCGCTCGATGGGGCGGTCGGCGAAGAGGCCCGCGGCGGCGTGGATCTCCATGGCGTTGCGGCCGGAGTCGATGGCGGACTCGACGTTGACCAGTTTCGCGTTCATCAGCTCGGTGTCGCAGGACATGCCCTGGTCGAGCATGTGTACGGCATGGTAGGCGGCGAGCCGGGCCGTCATCAGACGCGACTGCATCTGGCCCAACTTCAGCTTGACGGTGGGGAGTTCGGACAGGGGGTTGCCGTAGCGGATGCGTTCGGTGGCGAACTTTGTGGTCTCCTCCAGAATGGCCTGATGAATGCCCAGTGACACGGCCGTCAGGTTGGCCCTGCCGTAGAGGACGCTCGAGGAGTACGCGACGGCCAGGCCGTCCCCCTCGTCGCCGAGCCGGTTGGAGGCCGGGACACGGCAGTTCTCGAAGATGAGCTCGCCGAAACTGAACCCGTGCAGGCCCATGGCCGACTGCTGGGGACCGGTCCTGAACCCGGGGCGATCGGACTCGACCAGGAATGCGGTGAGTCCCTTCGATCCCGGACCTGTCCTGACCACGACACCGTGCAGGTCGCCGACATGGCTGTTGCCGACGTACACCTTGTTGCCGTTGAGGATGTAGTCGTCTCCGTCGCGTTCCGCGGTCGCGGACATGCCGAGGACGTGCCCCCCGGATTCCGGTTCGGTGACCGCGATGGTCGGCAGGCACTCGCCGGCCGCGATGGCCGGAAGCCAGGTCTTGCGCTGCTCGTCGCTGCCGAAGTGCACGATCTTCGCCGTGCCGAGTTGCGAGGCCTGGACCATGGCGCCCATCGCGCCGCTGACCCGGGACAGCTCCTCGATGATGATGGTTTTGGCCAGATGGCCCGCGCCCATCCCGCCGTACTCATGGCTGATAGTCGCGCCCAGCCAGCCCTGCGCGGCGATCAGCCGGGACAGTTCGTGGTGGACCGAGCGTGACGCCTCCATCTCGGGTATCCGTGGCCGAACCTCACTCTCCGCGAAGTGCCGCACCGTCTCTCGGAGTTGATGATGCAGTCGGCTGCTGAAGTAGCCGTCCATACGAGTCCCTCCCCTGCGAAACGCCTGCTCGCCTAGTGGTTCGAGCAGGTGGTGCATCGGCAGTGGTCCCGTCCCGAGCAGGCCGACCACTTCATGGTGTTGATCTTTCTCGGGCGGATCAATATCGCCACCAAGTTTGTCCGAAACCGGAACGGTTGACGATTGTTTCCGACTGTGTTGTGCGCGATGTTGGCCTGCTCAGTCCGGCCCGAAGGTCATTCCCCGAGGGCATCTTTCTGCCACATGCCAACGGCAAAGGTTTCGTGGGCATATGGCGGCGAGGCCCCTCGGATCGCCACATGCGTCACTTCTGCACCAAAGAGACGGCATTCCGGAAGTGCCCCCGAAGGGCGTGAGGCCAGGAACCGCAAGGCCTGTGGGCCCTTCGCGGCTCCCGGGCAAGTCTCGCGCACGCCGGAAGGGGCGCACAGAGGCATTGACGGGCGCAGCAGCGCGTCACTGAGCGTAGGGGGTGTCAGTGACGGAGTGTGCGCGGGCGCGTGCGCCGCTCTGCGCCCCTCGCCCGCCGAGAGGCCGTACGGTCGGGACATGGCCACTTCTGATGACGTGCGCAGGATCGCCCTCTCCCTGCCGGAGGCGGTGGAGAAGACGGCTTGGGGCATGCCCACCTTCCGGGCCGGCCAAGGGGGCCGGATGTTCGCCTCGCTGGACGACACCGATCAAGTGATGGGCGTGAAGTGTCCGAAGGAGGACAGGGCGGAGCTGATCGCGGCCGAACCCGACAAGTTCTTCCTCCGCGAGGGGCACGACGACGGGTACGCCTGGATCAGGGTCCGGCTCGACGCCCTCGACGACGAGGAGGAGCTGCGGGCGATCCTCGCCGACTCCTGGCGCCAGGCCGCGACCCGCGCGCTGCTCGACCGGCACCCCGAGTACGGCGGGCTCACCTGAGGAAGGCGGCGATCCGGGCCCGCAGGCCGGCCGGGTCGAGGCCCTGACCGGTCAGGTGCTCCTCGATCGTCCCGTACCGGCGCAGCTCCCGGCGCCCGATGCCGAGCCCGAGCACCCGGTGGGGCACCTCGGCCAGGGCGTCGTTCGCCGCCGCCGTCGAGGTCCCTTCGAGATACGGCTCCACCAGGACGACGTCGGGCCGGGCGGCGCCCACCGCCCGGCGCAGCGTCTCCCCGTCGAAGGGGCGCACGGTCGTCGCGTACAGCACGCTCACGTCAAGCCCCTCCGTCGCCGCCAGCACGTTGTCGAGCATCGGCCCGACCGCGACGACGACGCCCCGCGAGCCCTCCCGCAGCACGCTGAACCCGCTCCGGGCGCGCGGCCGGGCCTGGGCGTTGGCGTGCACCGACAGGCGCACGTACACGGACCCCTCGCCCGCCACGGCCTCCCGCACCAGGGCCTCCGCCTCGTCGGGGTGCCCCGGCACGTGCACGGTCCAGCCGTCCAGGGTGTCCATCAGGGCCACGTCGCCGGGCGCCATGTGCGTGAAGCCGGCGGCCGGCGAGTCGTACGAGCCGCCGGCGCTGACCAGCACGCCGTGCACGCCCTGGTGCTCGAAGTCCAGCTTCAGCTGCTCGAAGGGCCGCTCGACCAGGAAGCTGGCGAAGGTGTGCATGAGCGGCCGCATCCCGGTGAGCGCGATCCCGCCCCCCGCCCCGATCAGCAGCTGCTCGCGGATCCCGACGTTCAGCACCCGGTCGGGGTGCCGCTGCGCGGCCTCCTGGAACGCGGCCCAGCTGATCTCGGCGAGCACGACCGCGAGCCGGGGGTCGTCGTCGAGCAGACGGGTGGTGGTGGCGATGAAACGTTCACGCATGGTGTCCATGGGGGCGGGTCTCCTCGGGGGTGCTCAGGGGCTGGGGCTGGGGCTGGGGGGCTGGAAGTGTGGGGGACGCCAGAGACGGCACGGGTGTCACGGGTGTCACGGGTGCCACGGGTGTCAGAGATGTCAGGGGCGGCCGGCGGCCGTCACGCGTCCTGTGCCTCGACGCGGGCGACGACGGCGCGCGGCCGTCCCGGGTGCGGGGCGGTGAAGGCGGCGTACAGGGCCTCGTGGTCACGCCCGTCCACGGTCTCGGCGGACCACCCGGCCGCCTCGAAACGCGAGGCGATGCCGCCGGGCCAGCCGTAGGTGGCGGAGCTGTTGTCGATCACCAGCGTGTGCAGCTGTTCGAGACCGGCCGGCCCGGCGTAGCCGATGGCCTCGTGGTTGCTGCCCTCGTCGAGCTCCGCGTCGCCGATCAGCACCCACACCCGCGGGTCGGTGAGCCCCTGCGCCCGCAGCCCGAGCACGCTCCCCACCGCGAGCGGCAGCCCGTGGCCGAGCGACCCGCTGCTGATCTCGGCGCCCGGCACGAGCGTCCGGTCCGGGTGGTACCCGAGCGGGGACCCGTACGCCCCGAAACCACCGAGTAGCTCCTCGCCGAGGAAGCCCTTGGCGGCCAGCACCGCGTAGTACGCCATGGGCCCGTGCCCCTTCGACAGCAGGAAGCGGTCCCGCCCCTGATCGTCCACGGTTCCGGGCGAGACCCGCAGGACGCGGTCGTAGAGGACCCAGAGCGCGTCGAGGGTGGAGGTGGCGGCCGTGGAGTGCTTCTCGTCCCCGGTCATCAGGGACATCAGCCGGTGCAGCTCGCGGACGGCGTCCCCGGGTTCGGCCGACGGGAACGGCGCGGACGGTGTGTACGTCGTGTTCGTCATGACGTACACCGTGCTACCTCAAGCGCACTTGAGGTCAAGGGTCGAACTGGTTCGTGACCACCCGGGGAAGTGCGGTATGGTTCTCATGCGCGTTCGGCCGGGGAAACCCCAGGTCAGACGGGCACCGGGACGTGGCGCAGCTTGGTAGCGCACTTGACTGGGGGTCAAGGGGTCGCAGGTTCAAATCCTGTCGTCCCGACTGTGCGGAAACGCAGTCGGAGGTCGTTCTCTCGTTCACGAGAGGACGGCCTTTCGTGTTTCTCCGGTGGTGGGCCGGTCGCGGACTGTCCCCGTGGTGCGGGCAGCCCGTCCCGCCCGCGAACAGAGGTCCCCAGGGAGAAGTGAGGAATGTCAGTGATCTGCGTCGGCGGCATGATCGGCATCGGCAAGACGAGTGTGGCCGAGCTGCTGGCCAAGGAGCTCGGCAGCGAGGTCTTCTACGAGAGCGTGGACGACAACCCCATCCTGCCGCTCTTCTACACGGCGAGCGCCGAGGAGATCCAGGCGAAGCGCTACCCCTTCCTGCTCCAGCTGTACTTCCTGCAGACGCGGTTCGCCTCCATCAAGGAGGCGTACAAGCAGGGCGACAACGTCCTCGACCGCTCCATCTACGAGGACTGGTACTTCGCCAAGGTCAATCACGACCTGGGCCGCATCAGCTCCCTGGAGATGGGGGTGTACGAGGGCCTGCTGAACGAGATGATGCGCGAGATCGACGGCCTGCCGTACCGCAAGGCCCCCGACCTCATGGTCTACCTCAAGGCGGACTTCGAGACGGTGCTGCGGCGCATCGGTCTGCGCGGGCGCGACTTCGAGCAGGACGAGGCGCTCGTCGAGTACTACCGGGTGCTGTGGTCCGGCTACGACGACTGGGTGCACAAGCACTACTCGGCCAGCGAGGTCCTCGTCATCGACATGAACCGCACCGACGTCGTGAACGTCCCCGCCGACGCGGCCCGCGTGGCCCGCGAGGTCAGGGAGGCCCTGGCCGCCGCCAAGAGCCGCGCCTGAGCCACCCCGGAAGGCCGCTCTCCCCGCACGGGAGAGCGGCCTTCCGCGTCCTACCGCGCCGCCGCGCCCACCGCCGCCGACCCGCCCAGCACGACCGGTGCCAGGCCGGCCGTCAGAAGACGGGCCGGGGCGCCCGAGCCGTCGGCGCGGGCCGTGTACAGGTCGGCGCCGAAGTCGCCCGGGAGTGAGTAGGCGACCGTCCGGGAGTCCAGCCAGACCGCCTGGTCGTCGACGCTGCGACGGTCGGCGAGGGGCGTCTCGCGGAAGGTGGACAGATCCAGGGCGTACAGCCGCCACGGCGCGTCGGCCGGTGCGCCGGCGACCCGCTTCTTGTAGACGATCCGGGTCTCGTCGGGGGAGAGCGACGGGCACTCGACGTTCTGGTGGAGGGCGGTGACGGTGCGCGCCCGGAGGTCGCCGCGCACCAGGTAGGTCTTCCCGCCGGTCGCCATCGTCGCGTAGAAGTGCCGGTCGTCACGGGAGAAGGTGACCCCCCAGAAATTGGTGTCGGCGGCGTGGTGCTCCTTGCCGTCCTTGATCACCGCGAACTCCTCCAGGGACGCCGTGAGCCGGTTCGTCCCGGTGTCCAGGACGGCGGTACGGGTGGAGAAGTCGGTGCCCGCGTACGAGTCGCCGCCGACGAACACCGTCCACGCCACGAACCGGCCCGACGGGGAGACCCGGGCCCGGGTCGGGATGCCGGGCAGCGCGTAGCGCGCCCGCTCCTTGAGCCCCGCGTCCAGGACCACCGCCCGGTACGCGTCCTCCACCGTGCCGCGCTCGGCCTGGAGGCAGATCCCCGTTCCGGCGGCGGCGTGGAAGCGCAGGCACTTCACCCCGGACGCCGTGCGCGGGCCGCCCGGCGCGGCGGCCGGCACGGTGGCCAGCTCGTCGCGGTGCGGACCCCAGGCCATGTTCCGGAACACGATCCGGCGGGTCGCGTCGGGCGTCAGGGCGACCTTCCCGGACGCGACCGGCGGGCCGCCCGCCTGCGCGCGGTCCTTCTCGGCGGCCCGGTCCGAGGCGTGCAGCAACGAGGCCGCGGCCACACCGCCGAGCACGGCCAGCGCCGTCAGCAGGACGAGCAGTTTGATGCGCAGGGTCATGCGGGCCTCTCGGTCGAGTCCGGGGAGTCCGGGGAGTCCGGGGAGTCCGGGGAGTCCGTGGAGTGCGTCGAGCGCGTCGCGTCCGTCGTGTGCGGCGCGTCCGTCGGGAGGCCCGTCGCGGTGCCCCGGGAGGGCGTCGGGAGGAGGGCGAAGGCCGCCGCCGCGCACACCGCGAGCGCGCCCGTCGCGGTGCCGAGCGCGGTGCGGTCGCCCCACGCGCTCCAGGCGGCGCCGAAGGCGATCGAGCAGCCGAAGCGGGCCAGCGCCTGGCCCGTCTGGACCAACGCGAGCCCGGAGGAGCGCAGTCCGGCCGGTACGACCCCGGCGGCCGCGGCCATCAGGACGCCGTCGGTCGCCGCGTAGAAGCCGCCGTGCAGGGCGAGGACCAGGTACGGGAGCGCGGTGCCCTGCCAGCCGCTGAGCAGCGTGACGTACGCCAGGAGCAGGGCGACGTGCCCGCCGAGGAAGACGCGTCGGCTCCCGACGCGGTCGGCGAGCCGCCCCAGCGGCACGGCCAGCAGCAGGAAGGCGGCGGCGGTGCCCAGGGGAAGCAGCGCGAACCACTGGTCGGCGACGCCGAGCCGCCGCTGGAGCAGCAGGTAGACGAAGGAGTCGCTGACCGTGGCGAGGCCCAACAGGAGCGCGCAGAGGGTGAGTCGGCGGACCTCGTGGACCCGGAGCAGGGCGAGCGCCGCCGTCAGGGAGGCGCGCGGGGCGTCGGTGGCGGCGTCGGCGGGCCGGCGCCGCCGCGACGGGACGAAGAGCACCAGGACCAGGACGCCGAGCGCGGCCACGCAGAAGCTGACGGTGAACACGGCGTCGTAGCCGTCCACGGCCTGGCGGAGGATCAGGAACGCGACCAGCGGTCCGATCAGGGCGCCGGCGGTGTCCATCGCCCGGTGCACGCCGAACGCGCGGCCCCGGGACTCGGCGGGGGAGGCCAGGGAGATCAGGGCGTCGCGCGGCGCGGTCCGCAGGCCCTTGCCGGTGCGGTCGGCGGCCAGCACGGCCCCGATCAGCGGCAGTGAACCCGCCACCAGGAGCAGGGGTTTGCACAGCGCCGACAGGCCGTAGCCGAGGACGGCCACCGTCTTGTGGCGTCCGCCGCGGTCGGCGAGATGCCCGCCGACCAGCCGGACGAGGGCGCTGAAGCCGTTGTAGACGCCGTCGAGCAGGCCGAAGCCGAGCGGCGAGAGGCCGAGTCCGGCGACCAGGTAGAGCGGGAGCACGGCCGTGACCATCTCCGAGGACACGTCCGTGACGAGGCTGACCGTGCCGAGCGCGAGGACCGTGGGGGCGACGGCGGCCCGCCGCCCGGAGCGGGTGCTCCGGGCGCCGGTGTCGCGGGAGTGCCGCGACTGTCCGCTACGTACACGTCACGGAGTCCAGATGCCCGTGATCGGGGTCGCGTTGGCGGCCTGTCCGGCGTGCGAGGTGCCGTACATGTCCTCGATCGTGCGGAGCAGGTTGTAGTGGTTGTACGTCGTCGCCGAGGTCGATCCCGGGGTGACCTGCTGGCCGTAGAGCACGGTCGGGATCTTGTTGCCGGCGAGCCGGTTGTCCTCGTCGAAGGTGACCACGAGCAGGCTGTTGTGGGTCTTCGCCCAGGTCGCGTAGGCGCCCAGGTTGTTCTTCAGCCAGGTGTCACCGGTGCCGACCGAGCAGTCGTGCATGTCGCTGCACAGGTTCGGGACGACGAAGGAGACCTGCGGCAGCGTGGTGTAGTCGGTCGGGAACTGCGTGAAGGTGTACGCCGACGAGGTCGGCACGTTGGAGAAGCCGAACCACGGGTTGTGCTTGCGGGCGTACTTGCCGCTGCTGCACGTGGTCGAACCCTGGCTGGGCAGCGTCTCGTTGTAGCTGGCCCAGGTCTTGCCCGCGGCGATCAGCTCGGAGGCCAGGTTCGGCGCGGACGAGAAGCCGGGCGTGTAGCAGCTGTCGTCCGTGATGCCCTGGGTGGAACCCGAGAACATCGCGAAGTAGTTGGGCTGGCTCGGGTGCGTCTCGCCGTACGACTGGGTGAGGTTGGCGCCGCCGGTCTTCAGCGAGTTGATGTACGGGGCGCTGGAGCTGCCGATGACCTGGCTGTAGGCGTGGTTCTCGAAGACCACGACCACCACGTGGTCCGGGGTGGGCACGGTCGCCGCGGCCTGGGCCGAGGACGTCCCGCCGAAACCGGCCCACAGGCCGAGCGAGGCGGCCGCGAGACCGAGGGCGGAAAGAAGGGCGGTGCGGCGTTGTCTGGGCGCGCCGGACACGGCTACCTCCGGTTGAGGGGACGGCTGGGGGGCGGTGCAACCGAAGGGTAGAAGTGTCCATGCCAAGCCGGAAGGTGTCCCACGTGAAGGCCCGGGAAACGTCTCGTGCCGCCCGCGTATGCCGGTACGGCGCGCCTCTCGTACGCGCCCCCCGGCAACTCCGCGCCACAGCATGGCCATTCGAGTGGGGTGAAGCATGCGCGCGCGCTCCCTGGCCGGATCTGGCGCATGGGCCCGGGCGGGCCCTCCGGTGTTTTCCGGACTATGCCGCGGGTCCGTGCCCCGGTGCTCCGGCCGGCTGGCCGGAATGTCGTCATCGACTCAATTAAACCCCGCACGCCACAAGATCACCGGTTCGAGGTAATGCCCCCGGTCCGACGAGGTGAGGCGGTCTCCCTGGCCGTTACTGTTCCCCGGGATCTGGGGCGATTCCCAGAGATTTCCACCGCTGTTCCCCTCTTCCGGTGATCCGTACAGGAATGTGCCGAACACCGCCTTCGTGAAGGAGAGCTCGCCCGATGACCGTTGACACCGGCGCGGAAGCCCAGCTGGAGCCATCCCGGCCGCAGTCCAGCCTGAGCACCGCGGCTGCCCGCAACCTCGCCACCACGACCAAGTCCGCCCCGCAGATGCAGGAGATCACCTCCCGCTGGCTGCTGCGGATGCTTCCCTGGGTCGAGACCAAGGGCGGCGCCTACCGGGTGAACCGCCGGCTGAGCTACACCGTCGGCGACGGGCGCATCGAGTTCGTCCAGGACGGCGCCACCGTCCGGGTGATCCCCCAGGAGCTCGGCGAACTCGCCCTGCTGCGGGACTTCGACGACGTGGACGTCCTGACCGCCCTCGCCGACCGCTGCGAGCAGCGCGAGTTCCGCGCCGGCGAGGTGCTGGTCGAGCGCGGCGCGCCCGCCGACAAGATCCACCTGATCGCCCACGGCCGGATCAGCCAGACCTCCGCCGGCAAGTACGGCGACGAGATCGCCGTCGCGGTCCTCGCGGACGGCGAGCCGTTCGGCGAGAACGCCCTCCTGGACGCCGACGCCAGGTGGGACTACACCGCGACCGCGGAGACCTCCGGCACCCTGCTCACGCTCTCCCGGGCCGACTTCTCCGCCGTGCTCTCCTCGGCGCCGAGCCTCCAGGCCCACATCCAGGAGTTCAGCTCCCTCCCGCTCCAGCGGCAGAACAAGCACGGCGAAGCCGAGATCGCGATGTCGGCCGGCCACGTCGGCGAGTACGACCTGCCCGGCGCCTTCGTCGACTACGAGCTGAAGCCGCGCGAGTACGAGCTGTCCGTCGCCCAGACCGTGCTGAAGGTCCACACGAGGGTCGCCGACCTCTACAACGGGCCGATGAACCAGACGGAGGAACAGCTCAGGCTCACCATCGAGGCGCTGCGCGAGCGCCAGGAGTACGAGCTGATCAACAACCGCGAGTTCGGTCTGCTGCACAACGCCGACTTCAAGCAGCGCATCCAGACCCACTCCGGACCGCCCACCCCGGACGACATGGACGAGCTGCTCTGCCGCCGCCGCGGCACCAGGCTCTTCCTCGCCCACCCGCGCACGATCGCCGCGATCGGCCGCGAGTTCAACGCCCGCGGGCTCTACCCGGACCACGTCGACCTCGGCGGACAGGCCGTCCCGGCCTGGCGCGGGGTGCCGATCCTGCCCTGCAGCAAGATCCCGATCAGCAAGGACAACACCAGCTCGATCATCGCCATGCGTACCGGCGAGGACAACCAGGGCGTCATCGGCCTGCGCCAGACCGGCCTGCCGGAGGAGTACGAGCCGGGCCTGTCCGTGCGGTTCATGGGCATCAGCGAGCAGGCGATCATCTCGTACCTGGTCACCACCTACTACTCGGCCGCCGTCCTGGTGCCCGACGCGCTGGGTGTCCTGGAGAACGTCCAGATCGCCCGCCGCCGCGACTGAGCGGCGCGAAGGCACCGCGCGACCGAAGGGCGCGACCACAGGATCCGTCCGACGTCCGCGACCCGGCCCGGACCTTCCCGGGCCGGGCGAGCATGTCCGGGAGCCGGGGACAGCCCACTCACCTCAGCAAGGAGTCACGGATGCCCGACCCCGGGCTTTCCCCCCTTCCCCCCGTCTCCCTCCCCGCCCCTCCGCCCGCCTCCCCGCCGGCCCCGCTCTCACCCATAGAGCGGATCCTGCGCGGGCCCAGCGGCCTCGGCACGAGCACGCTGTCCCTGGCGCGGCGCCCGGAGCCGGCCGCGGTCACGGCACCGGAGCCGGCCGCGGTCACGGAGCCGACGGACGTGCCCGTACCCGCCGCACCGTCCGCGTCGCCCGAGCCGGCGGCGCCGGTGGACGCGCTGCACATCCCGGGCCTGTACTACCACCCCGTACCCGAGCCCGACCCCGTACGGGTGGCGGAGGTCAGCCGCCGGATCAAGGACTGGGCCGTCGACGAGGTCGCCCTGTTCCCCGACGACTGGGAGGGCGAGTTCGACGGCTTCTCCGTCGGGCGCTACATGGTCGCCTGCCACCCGGACGCGCCCACCGTCGAGCACCTGATGCTCGCCACGCGCCTGATGGTCGCCGAGAACGCCGTCGACGACATGTACTGCGAGAACCACGGGGGCTCACCCGTCGGCCTCGGCGGACGCCTGCTGCTCGCGCACACCGCGCTCGACCCGCTGCACCTGCCGGCCGAATACCACACGGGGTGGGCCGAGTCGCTCGGCTCGGACGCCCCGCGGCGCGCCTACCGCTCCGCCATGCAGTACTTCGTCGACCGGTCCACCTCCTCCCAGGCCGACCGCTTCCGGCACGACATGGCCCGACTGCACCTGGGATACCTCGCGGAGGGGGCCTGGGCCGAGACGGACCACATGCCCGAGGTGTGGGAGTACCTGGCGATGCGCCAGTTCAACAACTTCCGGCCCTGCCCCACCATCACCGACACCGTCGGCGGCTACGAACTGCCGGCCGACCTGCATGCCCAGCCCGCCATGCAGCGGGTGCTCGCGCTCGCCGGGAACGCCAGCACCATCGTCAACGACCTCTACTCCTACACCAAGGAGCTGGCGACACCCGGCAGGCATCTGAACCTGCCCGTGGTGATCGCCGAGCGCGAGGGCCTCTCCGAGAAGGACGCCTACCTGAAGGCCATCGAGGTCCACAACGACCTGATGCGCGCCTTCGAGGCCGAGAGCGCCCAGCTGGCCGCCGCCTGCCCCCTGCCGACCGTCCTGCGCTTCCTGCGCGGGGTGGCCGTGTGGGTCGACGGCAACCACTACTGGCACCAGACCAACACCTATCGATACAGCCTTCCCGATTTCTGGTAATTGAGAGAATGGATTCATCCGTGACCAGCACCGAGTTCACCACCCTCGACAGCGCCTCCTCCGCCGCGTTCGTCCCGTCTCCGGCCTCCCCTTACCAGGGCGACATCGCGCGCTACTGGGACGCGGAGGCCCGGCCGGTCAACCTGAAGCTCGGCGATGTCGACGGCCTTTACCACCACCACTACGGCATCGGCGACATCGACCACGCCGCCCTCGGCGACGTGCAGGACAGCGAGTACGAGAAGAAGCTGATCGCCGAGCTGCACCGCCTGGAGTCGGCCCAGGCCGAGGTCCTGCTGCACCACCTCGGTTCCATCGGGCGCGACGACACGCTCGTGGACGCCGGCTGCGGCCGCGGCGGTTCGATGGTGATGGCCCACCAGCGCTTCGGTGCCAAGGTCGAGGGCGTCACCCTCTCGGCCAAGCAGGCCGACTTCGCCAACCGGCGCGCCGCCGAGCTCGGCATCGACGACCACGTGCACGCCCGCGTCTGCAACATGCTCGACATGCCCTTCGAGACCGGGCAGGCCGCCGGCTCCTGGAACAACGAGTCGAGCATGTACGTCGACCTGGAGGACCTGTTCGCCGAGCACTCCCGCGTCCTCGCGGTCGGTGGCCGGTACGTCACCATCACCGGCTGCTGGAACCCGCGTTACGGCCAGCCGTCGAAGTGGGTCTCCCAGATCAACGCGCACTTCGAGTGCAACATCCACTCGCGCCGGGAGTACCTGAAGGCCATGGCGGACAACCGCCTCGTCCCGCAGGCGGTCATCGACCTCACCCCCGAGACCCTGCCCTACTGGGAGCTGCGCGCCACGTCGTCGCTGGTCACGGGCATCGAGGAGGCCTTCATCAACTCGTACAAGGACGGCTCCTTCCAGTACGTGCTGATCGCGGCCGACCGCGTCTGACCCGCTCCGGGCGGCTTCCGGCCGCCGGGGTGCCCGGGGCCGGAAACGCGGGAAGCCCCGCCGAAGGGATGCGGCGGGGCTTCCAGGGTGGGTGGGTCTCAGACCCATCGGGCGGGGAGTTCGGGGAACTCCTGCCCGACGGTCGAGACCAGCGGACGCGGCAGGGATCCGACGAGGTCGGATCCGGCGAGCGGCGCGGGATCCGCCACCACGAGATGAACCCGTGGCGGGCGGTCCGGGTCGCCGGTCAGGAACGGCTCCTCCAGGACGACCGCGTCGTCGAAGCGCGTCCATCGGGTGAGGCTTCCACCCGTCACCGGGCGGCTCCTTCCCTCGGAGACGAACTCCACGGCGTCGTCGTACCGGAGGCCGAAGCCCGTCAGGGCCGTCCAGCCACGCAGCGTCGACCACAGGGCCACCGTCTCCACGAACTCCGTGAAGCCGGCGAACATGTCCGTGTACTCACCGTTCCAGGAGACCCCGACCCTGCCGTCGCGCCGCAGCACGATCGCGCAGGGAAGGTCGTGGTTCTCGGCGACGCGCACGAACTCGTCCCCCGAAGGGGAAGAGGTCCAGCCGCCCGGGGAGACCGCGAGCCGGTTCCATCCGTGGTAGTTCCCCCCGTAGCAGGGCAGGACGCAGCCCTCCCACTCCTCCGTGAGCACGTCGATCAGGGCTCCCGTCTCGGACGGGAAGGCGATCGAGGTGAGCGCGCGAAGACCACGAGGAGCACGTACGTGCTCGTTGAGGAACCGGACGGACTCGGCTGTCGGTTTCACCCGGGCGTTCCTTTCAGGGGTGGCGGGCTAGTGGTTGACGGTCAGCAGGTAGGTGAACAGCGTCCTGCATGAGGGGCACATCTCGCGAAGGGCGCCGTGGCGGTCCCATCCGTACCCCTGGGACCCGCCTCGCACATCGGCGGCCTGTGACCTCGCGCCGCCGATCGGCAGCCCTCGGCGTTCGAGCTCGCACAGCGCGCCGATCTCTCCGCAGCCGCCGTGGTGCTCGGTCAGCTGCACGGCGGTCCGGACGTTCGGGGTCAGGTCCGCGAGCGTACGGTTCGTGCTGATGCCGAGACCGAAGGCCTCACCGTCAGCGGTGAAGACCTGTGCGACCACGTTGGTGTTGCCCACGTTGGCGTCGGCGTGGTCGAGCAGCTCGTCCGACACCTCGCCGGTGATCTCGCAGACGTGCGGCTCCTGGCCGCCGTCGTTGTGGACCAGGACCGGCGTCGCACCCGCGAGCGCGTAGTACGTGTGGACGTCGGAGACCGTCAGGTTGTAGACGGTCGCGGCCTGCGCGGTCCAGCGCCGGACCGACGCGATCTGGACGAAGGTGCCCTTGCTGGTCTGGAGCCACTGACCGGTCCGGAGATCGGTCGCCTTGATCCACTCGCCGAGCTCGGGGACCCAGAAGGGGTGCCCGTCGGTCGCGGTGACCACGGACGTCTTCGTGCCCTCGGCGCCGTCGACGTCGATCGTGACCTTGACCAGCTTCTTGAGGCCCTGGCCCTTGATCTCCGCCGTGACCGTCTCGACCCGGGTCTCCCCGGTCTTCTCGTCGGTGGCGAGGACCTGGTCGCCGGCCTTGACCTGGTCGATCGGCTTGGTGGAGCCGTCGGCCATCAGCACCTTGGTACCGGGCACGAAGCTGTTGCAGCCTCCGCCGCCACCGCTTCCGCTGCGCTGCGAGTCGGCCTTGCCCGAGCCGCCGCCGCCGCTGGTGCCGCCCTTGCCGCGGGAAGAGCCACCGGAGGAGCCGCCGGGCTTGCTGGTGCTGACCTTGCCGCCGCCGCCACTCTTGGCGCCGCCGCCCTTGCTGGACTGCGAGGACGCCTTCGGGGCCGACTTGGCCTGAGCCTGCTTCTGGACCGGGTTACCGGTCTTCTTGGTCTGCTGGACCGCCTTGTCGGCCGTTCTCTTGGCTTCCTCGGCGGCCTTCTTCTGCGCTCTCTGCGCGGCCTCCTTCTTGGCCTTCTCGATGGCCAGGGTCTTTGCCTTCAAGGCTGCTTCCTCGGCGGCCTTGGCGGCCTTGAGGACGATCTCGGCGGCCTTCTTGGCGGCCCTGAACGCCATCACGGCGTCGATGGTGCGGTTGACCGCCTTCAGGACCGAAGGAATCTTGCCCAGCTTCGACCACGGAATGGCGCCGACGATGAGACTGCCGCACGACCACAGGTCACCGCCGAAGCAGGCCATGGCGTCGTTGATGCCGATGAAGTCCTTCAGCGTCTCCCACGCGACCGAGAGGATGACCGAGGTCAGGGACTTGCCCTGCATGGCCTCCGCCTGCGCGACCTGCGCCGCCGACAGACCGGCGCCCGCGAGGGCCGCGGCCCGCTCGGAGGCGGTCAGGCTGATCGACAGACCGGTGGGGTCCGAGAAGGTCACCGGGTTGTTGTGCGCGTAGCCGTACCCGTTGGACTGGAGCGGGTCGTTCAGGTCGAGCACCGGGTCGACGGACAGGAAGCGTCCGACCGCCGGGTCGTACAGACGGGCGCCCAGCGGCTGGAAGCCGGAGGCGTCGTCCCGCGCCTTGCCGAGGAACCCGCGGTGGTTCTGGATGTTCTGGCCCGCGGTGTCGGCGCCGCGCTGGTTGCCGAACGGGTCCTGCTTGCGGATCCGGACCGGCATGCCGCTGTAGAGGCCGACCTCCGCGTACGCGCTGCCCTGATGGTCAGAGGTCTGGGCGAGCAGTGTCTCCCCGCCCGTTCCGCTGGCGTAGCGCATGACCGCGCCGCCGGGGACGGAGTACGTGCGCTGCGTCTGGACCAGGATGCCGCCCTGCTGGACGGTGACCTCGGAGTCGCCCAGGGTCAGCGTGGCCTGCTTGCCCTTGATGGTGAGCAGGCGGTTGCCGTCGGGGCCGTAGATGTGACGGGTGTCGTTCTGCGGCAGCCACTGCTGGGCCGCGGAGGCGGCGTCGCAGGTGGCGAGCACGATGGCGGTGCCGTTCACGTTCGCCGCGCCCTGCACCGCGAGGCACAGGCCGGAGGCGACGTGGGTGAGCTGGCCCGCCGCGTTGCGCTTGAGCTGCTGGGCGGTGGTGCCGTTGCACTTCTGGAGCACCGCGGCCGAGCCGGCCGTGTTGGCGGTCGGCTGGACGCACCAGGTGTCGTACACCTGGAGCGTGCCGAGGTTGGCGTCGGCCTGGCCGGGGGCCGGGTCGAAGTGCCAGGCCTGCGCCACCGTGCCGTTGCACTGGTAGAGCTGGATGGCGTTGCCCGCGCTCGCGAGACCCGACTTCAGGTCGACGCACTTCTGGCCCAGACCCACGTACGGGGTCTTGCCGCCGGAGCCCTGACCGGTGATCCGGTCGACCTTGCCGTCGTACGTCCAGGTCAGGTCCTGCTTGTCACCGTTCTGGATCGAGGTGATCGACTTGGTGTCGCCGGTTAGCTCGTACAGACGGGTCGCCTCGGCCGTGACCTGGGCCCCCGCGGGGGTCTTGTAGGTCTTGGAGACCTTGGTCAGGGTGTGCGGCTGGTCCTTCGCGGCGTTCTTGCCGTACGCGTACGTGGTGACCGCGTTCTTGGTGGTGTCGCCGGTCAGGTCGTTCTCGGTCAGCTTGGTGCGGTTGCCGAGCAGGTCGTACTCGTACTCCTGCCAGTAGCCGGAGTTGTCCTTGCCGGCGGTCACGTTGAGCGTGCCGTCGGTGTTCTTCGGGGTGGAGCAGGCCGTCTGGTCCTTGGCGGTCCAGGCGGACTTCAGCTGGCCCAGCGGGTCGTAGGAGAAGCACTGGCGCTCCTCGATCCCGACGGACTTCTCCTGGATCGAGGTGACGTTGCCTGCCGGGTCGTAGGAGTACGCCCGGTTCGACACCAGGTTGCCGCCGACCAGGCCGGCGTCGCTCTTCTCGCGGTAGACCGACTGCTCCTGGAGCGCGCCGCTGCCCTCGTCGTACGAGTTCTGCGTCCACACCCGGTACGGCTGGGAGCCGAGGGTGGAACGGAGCACCTGGCCGTACGGCGAGTAGACGGTCTCCGCGCCGTACCAGTCCTTGCCGGACAGCGAGAGAGCGTTGCCGTCCTTGTTGTAGCGGACGACCAGCTTCTCGGCGTCCAGCTTGCCGATCGCGGGAAGCTGCGCCTCCTCCAGCGCGCCCGTGTCCGAGTAGGAGTACCCGTAGGTGTAGTCCTTCTTCAGACCCCAGGTGTCGACGATCGACTGCGGGAGGGACAGCGTGGTGGAGGTCGGGTCGTAGTCCTCGGTGTAGCCGTTGACCTTCTGCGTGTACGCCAGGCCGTCCGTGTAGCGGGTGGCGGTGGCGGGCATGCCCTTGCCGCCGGGAACGGTGTCGTACGTGAAGTCGGCGAGAACGGTGCCGTTGGCGTCGTTCAGCCGCTGCTGCTTCGGCCGGGACAGCTCGTCATAGCTGTTCCAGACCTTGGTGCCACGGGCGTTGGTGCTGGTCAGCGGCCGACCGAGACCGTCGTACGTGGTGCGCGTGGTGCCGGAGTCCGGGTCGGTCGCCGTCTCCAGACGGTTGCGCCGGTCGTAGGTCCAGGACCACGGGTGGTCCTTGTCGGCCGAACTGGTGGCCTTCACCATCAGGCCACGCGTGTCGTACTCGTACGACATCGACGTGTAGCCCTTGGGCGCGGCGGGGTTGAAGGTGTTCGTCCGGACGGTGCGGCCGAGCGCGTCGGTGAAGACCTGGTAGGAGGAGGCCCCCTGCGGCTGGACGACCTTCGACCAGTCCTGGCCGTACTCGTACTTCGTGGCCCGGTCCTCGAACGGTTCGGACGAGGCCGCACCGGCCGCGTCGACCTTCTTGAGGTACGGGGTCTCCTTGACCACGCGGCCGAGGCCGTCGTAGTCGTACCGCGTGATGTTCGGGATCGCGGTGTCGGCGAGCGGGGTGAAGAGCTCGCCCGGCTTGGCGTCCCGGGTGAGATAGGAGTTGTTGGTCTGCCAGACCTCGCCGGAGCTGTTGTACAGGGTGTCCGTGACGAGCCAGCCGGCGTCGTTGTCGGCCTCCTCCAGCGACTGCCGCTCACGGCCGAGGCCGTCGTACAGCGTCACCGAGGTCTCGATCCGGTCCTCGTAGCCACGCGCGTACGTCGTGACGAACGGGGGCTTGCGGGTCTTGACGGTCGGGTCGTTCGGGTCGGTCTCCTCGGCCGGGATGGTGTACTCGGCGCGGAAGTCCGGTACGGCGCCCGCCGTCGGCGTACGGCCCGGGGACCATGCCTCGGCGAGACGGCCCAGCGGGTCGAACTTCGCCTCGCTCACGTAGCCGTTGGGGTCGGTCGTCTTCAGCGTGACCGCGCGACCGGGCTCTAGCTCGCGGGTCTGCTCGTGCAGCAGCGCGTTCTTCTCGGTCACCTTGAAGACCTGACCCGTGGGCGGGTCGTAGGTGATCGTGGCGGACTTCTGCTCGGGGTCGGTCTGCCGGACCACACGGCCGACGGCGTCGAAGCCGGTGGTGCCGTTGGTCTGGAAGCCGGTGCCGTCACCGTTGAGGGACCAGGACTCGGTGGCCAGACCACGGGTGGTGTCCGCGAGCGCGGTGCCGTAGGCCGTGCCGTCGTACGCCGTGCGGTTGGCGCTGGTCAGCGTCTTCAGATCGGCGAAGTTGGCCGTGGCGCAGGTGCCGGGGGAGACGAGGACCTGCTTGGACAGACCGATGAGGTTCTTGCCCGGGTGGTGCAGGTACTCCAGCTTGGTGCAGGTCTCGTCACCGGGCTTGGCCGTGTCGCCGAACGACTCGACCTGCGTCGGCAGGCCGTACGTCGGGTCGTACGTCGTCAGGGTGCGGACCGAGCGCAGCGTGCGCGGGTCGTCCTCGTTGGTGCCGGAGGACTTCGTGTACGCGATCTCCTCGGGCTCCGTGACCCGCCACGCCCGCAGCGGCTCGAGGCCGTCGTCGCGGTCGCGCTTGGCCAGTTCGGTGGCCTCGGGGACCTTGACGCCGCGGGTCAGCCAGTCGGTGTCGGCGTCGGTCGCGTTGGTGTACGTGAGCTCCTCGGCGACGCGGCCGGCGAAGGGCTGCCGGTCCTTGGCTATCTCGGCGCCGGTGATGTCCTTGACGGACACCGTGTCGCCCAGGCCGCGGAAGTAGCGGGTGACGGCCTTGGACTGCTTGCTGTGGATCGCCGGGTCCTCGGAACCGGTGAGCACCGTGGTCTGCTCGAAGCCCGCGAACTGCGACCAGGTGCGCGTCGACTTCTTGGAGAACTCGCCGTCGGCGAACTTCCAGGCCGGGTTCTTGTACTGGTACGCCGTCTTCGTGGCGTACGAGCCCTCGATGTTCGGCAGTTCCTCGATCGACTCGACCGCGTACTTGTGGAACCAGTCGATGTCCTCGAACTCCGGGTCCGGGTTCCAGTAGACCGGGTAGCACAGGCGGTTGTTCGCCTTCAGGGCCGCCGTGTCGGCCTTACCGGGCAGCGGACCGGTCTTGCACTCGCCCTCGACGGGCTTGTAGTTGACGTAGGTCTCGCCGCCGTACTCGTTGATCACGCGCGCGATGCGCAGGCGCGAGAAGCCGGGGCGCTGCGGGTTGACCGCGAGGACGCGGTTCGGCATGTCCTCGGCGTTGGGCTCGAAGCGCACCGGGTTCAGCGCGACGCTCGCGTCGGTGGAGCCGTTGCGGGCGTAGCCCGTGCGCTGGATGGACTCCAGCCACAGGGCGGTGTTCGGGCCGGTCTTCAGCGACGCGAAGGACTGCTTGAGCTGGTACTCGTCGACGACCTGGCGGGCCGTGGTGTCGGTGCGGCGCTGGGCCGAGGTCGTGATCTTGTCGAGGCGCTTGCGGGTCCAGAAGGACGGGCCCGCGTTCCAGCACTTCTTGCCGGACTCGCAACGGAGGTCGGCCGGGGTGTCGAACCAGGGCCGGTACTGCCCGGGATCCTTCGACTTGAAGTTGTCCTCGGTGCAGGTCACACCCGCGACGTCGTAGCAGCGCTCGGCGACGGTGAAGCCGACGCGGGCCGGGGCGGTCGCGGAGAAGATGCTGTCCTTGCGCTGGCCGTAGTAGATGTGCGACAGGTAGCCGTCGCGGTCGTAGACGACCGGCGCCTTGAAGTTGAAGTTCTTGGCGTAGTAGTTCT